>JALYVT010000087.1 GCA_030853105.1 Vulcanimicrobiota bacterium | reverse complement strand
GATTTTGCCATCGGACTTGGCGGCGAAATCATGCCGCTGTTCATGCCAGATCACGTTGAAGTTGTAGAACGACTTGAACGCCTCACGCTGACTCGCGCGCAGAAATTCGGCGATCTCACCTTCATGCGCGCGCCCGATCTCAACCGGCAACCGCAGCGACCTCGGTTTCGATATCAAGCTTGAGATTGTCGCGCGCCGCAATAACCCGGATCCCCAATTGTGCCTCCAGCTCCGCTGCCAGCCGCGCGGGATTTGCTTCCAGCATCTTGGTTCCGAAGTGCGAGAGAACCGCAACCCTCGGGCGAACATGTTCGATGACCCGACAGGCATCCTCGAACGTCAAATGGTCGACTTCCATGCTATCGCGAAACCGCAGCACATTCACGATCAGCACGTCGGGCTTGTGCTCGGCATAATCTTGCGCCAAACCATCAAAGTACCGCCCGCACGGTAGGTACGAAACCGTGGTGCCCGCGTAGCGAAAGTGCAGCCCGTAGGTCTGCACCGCATGGATGTGCTTTACCGATGTGCGAATCTCAACATCGTTGAGTTGGTACGGACCGGCGCGCTCTTCCAGCCGCTCGATTCGTTCAACAAATCGCTGCGCATACGGAAAGACGACCGGCTCGCCCTCCAGCGCATCCGTCGGCGCTAGCAAAACACCGCGCCGGTGAAAACCGCCCGAAGTCATCGCCTCGATCATCACATTGATGTCGTTGCTGTGATCCAGATGTTTATGCGAGAGGATGAGCGCGCTGAGCTGCGTCGGCTCGCACGGCGGCACCTGGGAAAGCGCACGAACTAGCGCCCCCGGACCGGGGTCGAGATGAATCTGCGTCGTTCCGAACCGTAACCAGATTCCGCCCGACGCGCGAATCTGTCGCGCCACGACGAAACGGGCGCCCCCGGTGCCCAAAAAGAGAGCCTGGATCACGAACTAGTCTTCGGCCGTCTCGCTCCAAGTTCCCAAATAGAGGTTAAAGAACGCATCCAGATTGATTCGATATTGCTCCAGTGCCGTACTCCAGGTCTGAAGCGCCATCGTTCCGGTATCGGTCAGTGTGTAGACCCGCCGGGCAGGCCCTTGTTCTTTGGGATCCCACCAAGACGAGATATAGCCTTCGCGCTCGAGTTGACGCAATGCGCGATAAACCGTACCCGGATCGGAGATCAGATCGAACTTCGCCTTGAGTTCTTTCATGATCTCGTATCCGTGCAGGTTGTAGTCTTTGAGCATGACAAGCAGCCATGCCATCAGGTAGTTTTTCGGTGTGCCCTTTGGAGGCAGACCATTGTCGGTTTTGGAGCCGGAAACGATCACGTTCGGCTCAACGATCACGTTCTTCATAGCCCCGCGATACTCGCTTTCCACGAGACGCTTCGATAATGATGAGGCAGCAGCACAGTTCACCCACGCATGTAATTGTCAGTTTTAGGTCAGGCTTTTGTATGAGCCTGGTAAACTGACCCAGCTTCCATTGCACACCGACCCGGCAGCAACCTCCGCCAAAAGTCGATCAAAGAACCATCAAAGCGCGCTCCAAGCAAGGGCTCTGTTGCCGGTTGTTTTGATCAGGCCAGAGCGGTGATCGTGGGGAAGCTGCCGGAGAGGATCGCGTGCGAGGGGCGGCCCAGCCAGCGCTCGAGGACTGTGGCGTACACGCTACGGAAGTCGGTCGAGAACCGCAGGTTGCCCATGTTGAGATCGGCCAGGTTGGGGTCGGAGCCGTAGATACCGCCTTTGACGCCGCCGCCGACCAGGAAGAGCGGGGAGGCTTCGCCGTGGTCGGTTCCGCGGCTGGCGTTTTCGCCGACACGGCGGCCGAACTCCGAGAAGGTCATGCTCAGGACGCGCTTGTCGTTTCCGTGAGCTGCCAAGTCTTCGTAGAACGCGGAGAGCCCGTTGCTGAGTTCGCCGAGCAGACGATCCTGGGTCCCTTTCTGCGAAACGTGTGTGTCGAAAGAACCGTGCTGGATGTAGAGAACCTTGGTACCAAGTTTGCTGCCGACGATTTGGGCGGCCAGCGCCAGGCTTCGGCCGAGCGGCGTGGCGGGGTAGGCGGCCTGCGTTTTATAGCCCGCGATCAACTTCGGGAGTTCTTCGGAACCGCGCTGGGCGTGATCTTCAATCTCCATGACACTGCCCAGGTAGGGCGAGGTGAAGGGCAGCCGCTTATCGCCGATGATTGAGGCGAAGGCCGAGCGCGAGGCTTTGTTGCGATCGCTCGTCAGGCCGTAGCCGCGCGCTTGCGGAATCGCCGGCACATCGGTTTTGGCCGCGACCAGCGCCTCGGGCAAGACTTGCGAGATTGCGACGCCGTTAAAGAGATTGGTCTTCGGCAAACCCGCGTCGTCAAGATAGCGGCCGAGCCAGCCGGTATGTTCGTATTTGTCGGGAGCGGCGGTCTGCCAAATCTCGGTCGAGCGGAAATGCGAGTGATCGGGATTCGGGTAGCCGACGCCTTGGACGACCGCGACGATCCCCTTGTCGTAGAGACTCTTAAGTGAACGCATCTGCGGATTAAAACCGATCCGGGAGTTGAGCTGCAAAACATCGGAGCGTGCGATCCCGAGCGACGGACGCAATTGATAGTAGGCGCTGTCGCCGTGCGGAACCACGCAGTTGAGACCGTCGTTTCCGCCCTGCAGATTGATGAGGACGAGCACGCGATCCTCGGCGCCCGGCAATCCCGGCAACGGCGTTTGTGCGAGTGCGCGCGCAAACAGGTGATCGGCGCTTGCGACAACCGTGATCCCGCTGAGTGCTCCAACTAAAAATCGACTGCGTTGCATGCTGATCTCCTAATTCAACTGATAAGCCGGCATTGCCATGCTTAGATATGCGGCGCCTCGGACGCGCTCTTGATAGTTTTCGCCCGAAAACATTCCGAGCGCCGAGGTGTTCGCGCCGTTCATGTAATCTTGAAGTTGCGCAACCGCCGCCGATGATGCGTCGCCGTGCAGAATGTTTGTGATGAGGTCTTGGGTGGCTTGCTTCACGTTGAGCGGTACTTTGGTAAGCCACGGTGACTGCGTCATCATCTGCGAGTTGACTAGCGCGGTTGCAAAGTTCTCGCGCGCGATCAGCATCTGACTTGTCAGCCAGTTTTGCCCACCGGGCCAGCCGGCCACGTTGGGCGGATAGAAGAGTACCTGCCCCATTTGCACCAACCCCCGCTGCGCTGAATCGTCGATCTCGGTCAGGCCGAACGTGTTGTATGCACCGACGACAAACTCGACCGGGCTCTTGACGCGCGCGCGATAGGCGCGATCGGAGAAGAACACGTTGCTGTTGAGGATCAACGACAGTACCGGGGCAAGCTCGAAGTTGTGTTTGCGCAAAGAGTTCGCGACGGCATCGACCAGCGCCGGCTCGGGATCGTCGTAAACGAAGAAACTCAGCAGGCTGTTCGCAAAGAACTTCGAGCAGGCGGGTTGTTGGAAGATGATATTGACGATGTCGTCGCCGGTGAAGTTGCCGGTCTGTCCGAGAAATGTCTTGCTGCCGTCGTCGTGTTGACGCGCGTTCGTCTCGAAAGCGCCGGTTCGCGGCGCGATCGTCCAACCGGTGAATGCGCGCGCCGATTGTCGAATATCTTCTTCAGTATAATTGCCGTGGCCGAGCGTGAACAACTCCATGAGTTCGCGGGCGTAATTTTCGTTCGGGTGCGCTTTCTGGCTTCTGGCGTTATCGAGGTAGATGAGCATCGCGGGGTCTTTGGAGACGTTTCGCGTGAGTTCGCGCAGATTGCCTAAGGCATAACTGCGGAAGAGCTGATTTTGATTGAAGACGTAGTCCGGAAAGACGCCCTTTTGCATTGCGGCAGTCGTGAAGTGACCGTGAAAATAGAAGGCCATTTTCTCTTGCAGCGGCGCGCGCGTCGTCAACATCTTGTTCAGCCACCAGCGTTGGAGCGCGACCGTCGCCTGTCGCGCCTCCTTACGCAACCCTTTGAGCGTCTCTTTTCGCTGGGTCGCATCCATGCCGCGAAGCCGCATCATGTTGCCGGGGCCGTATTGCAGGCGAGGATCGAAGAGGTCGGCGCTCGGCGGGGGCGTGGTATCGCTGGTAAAGTGGATGAGCGATTCCACCGCTCCGTGCGGCGAGAGGCTGCGCATATCGGCGATCGCCTGGGGCGACCCGCCGAATCCGGCGCGCCGCAGCAAGTGGGCTGCCATCCGATCGTTCCAGGGGCCACTGTAGGGAGCCAGCGCACTCGATATATCGAGACTTCCGGCCGGCCGATTCATTGATGCCATGAATGCAGTGTAGCGCAAATTGCTTAGGCGCGCTTTAGAGCCGGATGAGAGCCGTACCGGAACCGGGCAGCCAAGCACCGAATCGGCTTGCGCAATGAGCGCACTCGAAACGCGGCTGGACCGACGCAGCCAAGCCTATCAGCAAAATGTCGATCGGATGGAGGGGCTGGTCAGCGAGCTGCGCGAGCGCTTGGTCGCCGTGCGTCGCGGTGGCGGGAGCGACGCGGTTGCTAAGCACCGCAAGCGAAACAAGCTGACGGCGCGCGAGCGCATCGACCGCCTCATCGACCCCGGAGCCGCATTCTTGGAGTTCTCGGCGCTGGCGGCAAACGGCATGTACGGCGATGCCTGCCCGGCGGCGGGTATGATCAGCGGCATCGGGCGCGTCGAAGGTCGGCATTGCATGATCGTTGCGAACGATGCGACGGTCAAGGGCGGCACCTACTATCCGATGACGGTCAAGAAGCATCTGCGCGCGCAAGAGATCGCCGAACAGAACAATCTGCCGTGCATCTACCTGGTCGATTCGGGCGGCGCGTTCTTACCGCTGCAGGCTGAGGTCTTTCCGGATCGCGACCATTTCGGGCGCATATTTTATAATCAAGCCCGGATGTCGGCAAAGAAAATTCCGCAGATTGCCGCAGTGATGGGCTCATGCACGGCCGGCGGCGCCTACGTTCCGGCGATGTCGGATGAAACGGTGATCGTGAAAGATAACGGCACGATTTTTCTGGGAGGGCCGCCGCTTGTGAAGGCCGCTACCGGCGAGATCGTTACCGCCGAAGAGCTGGGCGGCGCCGATGTGCACACGCGCATATCCGGTGTCGCCGATCATTTTGCGAACGACGATCCGCATGCGCTTGCAATCGTTCGTTCCATCGTCTCGAACTTGCATCGCGAATTGCCCGTGCAATGGGATGCAATCGACCCGCGCGACCCCGAGTTCGATCCTCGCGAAATTTACGGAATCATTCCCAGCGATTCGCGAACCAGCTACGACGTTCGCGAGATTATCGCGCGCATCGTTGACTCCTCGGAGTTTCATGAGTTCAAAGCTCGCTACGGCACCACGCTGGTCTGCGGCTTTGCGCGAATCGAAGGCCATCCCGTCGGCATCATCGCCAACAACGGCATCTTGTTCAGCGAATCGGCGCTCAAAGGTGCGCATTTTATCGAACTCTGCACGCAGCGCGGCACGCCGTTGCTCTTTTTGCAGAACATTACCGGGTTCATGGTCGGCAAAGAGTACGAGAACGGCGGGATCGCGCGCGACGGCGCAAAGCTGGTGACGGCGGTCGCCTGCGCGGAGGTTCCGAAGTTTACCGTTGTCATCGGCGGCAGCTTCGGCGCCGGAAACTACGGCATGTGCGGTCGTGCGTATTCACCGCGTCAACTGTGGATGTGGCCGAACGCGCGCATCTCGGTCATGGGCGGTCCGCAAGCCGCCGGCGTGCTCTCAACCGTCAAAGGCGAAATGACCGACGAAGCCAAAGCGGCGTTTGAAGCGCCGATTTTGGAGAAGTATGAAACCGAGGGCAGTCCGTACTACTCGACCGCGCGATTGTGGGACGACGGCATCATCGATCCGCTCGACACCCGCAAAGTAATCGCGCTCGGTTTAGAAGCTGCCGCTTACGCTCCGCAACCACCGACGCGGTTCGGCGTCTTCAGGATGTAATCAGGTCATGGATATTCTCGAACAAATTGGAGAGCAGATGGCGCTGCAGCGAGCGCGCTTGGGAATCTCACTTGAGGATGCCGCGCATGGCGCCGGTATCGATCCCGAACGACTTGCTAATGGTGAAGAAGGAACGATACGGCTGACTGAAGCTGAACTCAGCGAGTTGGCCGGTGTTTACGGTGTGGACGTGACTGCGTTTTTTGGCGGCAGAACCACGCCGCTCTCCTATCTTTTCGGCGCGTAGCGTATGAGCGGGCGCACGACAATTTTTGCGGCGTACGCCGGGATGTGTCTTATCTGGGGCACGACCTGGCTCGCGATCAAAGTTAGTCTGCAGTATCTTCCCCCGCTTAGCGGAGTCGGCGCACGATTTGTTATCGCAGGCCTGTTTTTGTTCGGCGTTGCGGCGATTCGCGGCGAAACGATGCCGCTCGCAAAACTCCCGTGGAAGCTGATAGGCGTCCTGGCGCTGACGCTGTTCGGATTGAATTACGCGCTGACGTATACCGCCGAAGAACGACTCTCATCGGGTCTGGTTGCGGTGCTGTTTGGAACGTTGCCGTTCTTCACGTTTGCATTCGGTCACTATCTGGTCGGTGAGCGGACTACATCGCGCACGTGGATCGGTGCAGTGCTTGCGTTTGGCGGCGTCGCGCTGATCTCGATCGCCGGCGATGTGCGCGGATCGCTGCTCTTTGCGCTCGCGGCAATCGGCGCGGCGGCCATATCCGGATTTGCAAACGTCTATGCAAAGCGACACTCCGCAGTCGATCCACTGGTTGTGCTGCCGCCGGCGATGCTGCTTGCGGGCTTCGTGCTAGCGATCATCGGACTGCTTTTCGAGCATCCGGATCTGCAGCAGGGCTTAGAACTGCGGTCGGTCGCGGCGGTGCTGTATCTGGCGATCCTCGGCAGCGGCATTGCGTTCTTTCTAAACCTCTGGCTGCTGCAGCGGATCGCCGTCGGGATCGTCGGACTATCGGCGCTGATAATTCCGGTGCTTGCAGTTATTGTCGGCATCGTATTCGGGCACGAATCGTTTGGCATTCGCGAACTCATCGGCGCGGCACTGGTAATTGCAGGCGTTTGGATCGCGCTCTCAAGTGCGAGTCCCCAGGCTCCGGGACCCGTAACGGTCAAAGACTAGCAATGCACGCAAGCAAGCTCGGCGGATCGGCGACTCTGCCGATACAGCTAGTATGCGTACTTCGATTTGGTTCTCCAGATTCGCGCTCGTATTGATAAGCTTAGTCGGCGTTTGTTTTGGCTGTGCGGCCGCGGGCTCGCTGAGCGGCGACGCTCCCGACGGCAGCGTAGTGTGGTTATCCGGCGGCAAGGCGCCCGCTCCGGTGACGGCCGAGATGCGCAATACCGATCGGAGCTTTCAGCCCGATAGCTTAGTGGTTCCGGTCGGCAGCTCAGTCCGTTTTCCCAATGACGACCCGTACTATCACAGCATCTATTCCGGCGGTGCGATCGACTCGTTCGATATCGGCTACTACGGAAACGGCCCGGGCAAATTAGTCTCATTCGATCACAGCGGCGTTGTTATCGTCCGCTGTCATATTCATCGCACGATGCGAGCGGTAATCTTCGTCGTTGATGGCCCTTCTGCGCGCGCTTCCAAGGGGACATTCACCATAGACAACGTTCCGACCGGAAACTACACACTGCACATCGCGAACACCGAGGGCGACGACCAAACCAGTCCGGTCGTCGTTCGCTAACTCGCGACCTGCGGGTCGCTCATAGGCGGCGGCGGAATGACCGCGCCGGCGTCGATCAGCGCGACAAAATGTTCTACGCAGCGCTCGTCCAATTGGGTTGCTTTGACGCGCACCAGCTCGGCCCGCGCGGTCGGAACGCTGAGCGCGCGCCGGTACGGCCGGTCGGTCGTCATTGCATCGTACGCATCGGCCACGGCGATGATGCGCGCTCCAAGCGGAATGCGTTCGCCGGCTAACTTGCGCGGATAGCCGTCGCCATCCCAGCGTTCGTGGTGGTGTAGAATACACGGCACGATCTCGCGCATCGCCTCCACGCCGTCCAAAATCTCGCTCGCGATCTCCGGATGGGTTCGGATAATCGTTCGCTCGCGCTGATCAAACGCGGCCGGTTTTAGCAGCACGGCATCCGGGATTCCGATCTTTCCCAAATCGTGAAGCAGCGCAGCGTGTTCAATTGTGGTAATTTCGGCGATTTTCAACCCTAGTGAGGCAGCGAGTTTTTTACTGTACTCGGCTACCCGGCTGGAGTGGCCGGCGGTGTACGGATCGCGCTTATCGACAATTGCAGCGATTCCCGTCATCGTCTGGGTAAATGTACGTTCGGCAATTCGCTGATGACGATTCAACTCGCGCTGAGCCGCGATTGCAAGCGTGATCAACGATACGAAGATCAGCGCGACGGCGATCAATGTCGCAGAGACCACGAAGCGCTGCTCTGAGGCATTCTGCGCGTGCATTTGGCCGACCGAAAAATCGATCGCTAGGACCGCCGCGTACGCATTTCCGTTTGGAGAGACGAGCGGCGCGTAGACGGTAAAGAACTCTTGACCGCTGCGAGCTTGGGTTGGACCGCGCCATACGTTCTGCTCGCTGATCGCCCGACGAACAGCGGAGGGAGCCGCTGCAACGGTTCGCGGATAGAGTGCGCTTCCATCGGGCCAATAGACGCGTACGTCGCTCACATACTCTTGAAAGTTTTTGGCCTGCGCTGCGGCCTGCGCGATTTGATTGTAGGTTCCGGCTGAAATTCGTTTGGACTTCGGATCGATTTGCGAGAGCGGCTGGGTTAGCAGTGCGCTGGTTTGCCCGATAGACGTTCCAACCAAATCGCGCTCGAGTGAGCGCAGGTGGGCGGCAGCAAACAGATAGGAGAGTGCGATCGCGGCTGTAACAGCCACGACGGCGGTGACGATGGCAAAGCGGGCTAGAAACGAGCCGCGCAAGCCCGGCTCACAGCGTTACGAGCTTGACGCGTGAAAAAGTCGGCACTCATTCTATATCGGCAGGCGGCCTAGATTCCGGCGTACCACTCGTAGCCTTGGTCCTCCCAGTATCCGCCGTTGCCGGCGAAGATCGTGGCAAACGAGCTGACCACCTCGATCCGGTTGACCCATTTGGCGCTCTTGTAGCCGAGTTGGGTGGGGATGCGCAGGCGCACCGGTGCACCGTGATCGGCGTCGAGCGGCTTGTAATTGAGCTGCAGAGCCAGCAGGGTCTGCGGGTGCCGAGCCTGCCCCAGGTTGAGGCTTTCATAGTACGGATCGCCGTCCGAGGAGCGATCCATGCAGTGAAAGACGACGTAGCGCGCGTCCGAGCGCGGCTTGACGACGTCGAGCAGATCGCCCAGCGCAACGCCGCTCCACTCACCAACAACACTCCAGCCTTCAACGCAGTCGT
>JALYVT010000086.1 GCA_030853105.1 Vulcanimicrobiota bacterium | reverse complement strand
AGAGATTCCCGACAAGCTTGGCCTCGATCTGCTGTTGAACCGGCGCGAACAGTTCCTCAGCTCGCGCGTGCGAGGTCGCCTTCGCCATCAATTTTACATCGCAGCGGCTGCCGTGCGCGAGAATTGCAATTTTGGGATTTTCGAGCGTTCGAAAGAGTTCATCGATTCGACGATCGATCTCCGATTCTCCCAGACCAATAACATGCAGTACGCGGGTGTAAAACGCCGTTTTCAAATTAAAATGTTCACGCATCCAGGGAAGCAAGCGATCCGTCAGCATCGCCTTCATCTCGTGCGGCACGCCCGGCATCGAGGCGACAAACTTTCCATCTGCTCGAAATGCAACAAATCCCGGCGCGCTGCCGTGCGGATTTTTCAGAACGGCGGCACCGCGCGGCATCATCGCTTGTTTACGGTTGTTCTCGCTCATCGGCCGTCCGAAGCCCGCAAATAACGTTTCGATCGCAATCAGTGAGCCTTCGTGCAGTTCGAGCGGCAGGTCGAGCGCATCACAGACCGCCTCTTTTGTCAGATCGTCGACCGTTGGGCCCAAGCCGCCGCTGGTAATGACGCCGTCAGCCCGCTCCAATGCGCGAGCGATCACGGCGGCGATGCGCTCGCGATTATCACCGACCGTCTGCGTACCGTAAACATTTACGCCGCAGGTCGCTAGGTGGCCGGCGATGTGCGCGGTATTTGTATCGACAAGCTGCCCGAGCAGCAACTCGGTTCCGACCGCAATAATTTCAACGCTCGGCATCGTACCACTTGGGATAGCGGAACGCGACCTCAGCCTCAAAACCTTCCGCGGCGTTCAGCATTGCGGTTCGGCGAATCGAAGTTTGTTCAGGAAGCGGGTTTTCACGCTGGGTTTGCTCGCGCATTGTTGCCAGACGTTCGATGAATCCTACGAACGCCGTGTCCATCGCGCGCTGCAAGGCAAGTTTGAGAATTTTGCCGACGCGGGGCGCAAGTCCAGCCGTCGAGATTGCCACCCGAACGGGTCCGGCTTTCACGATCGCCGCCATTGCGACAAATCCGAACTTCGGTTGATCGATGCAACAAAGCAAGAAACGATGCCGATCCGCGAGTTGCCGTAGACGCGTCGACAACTGCACATCCTGCGGCGTTGAAATCACGAAAAACGCCTCGCGAAGTTCGTCTTCCGCAAGTGACTGACTATCCTTAATCCAAACGACCGACGCTCCAGCCTCGCGCAGCGCGGCCTCTTTCTCAATTGCCTCCCGATCGTCGCCAATCACCACGCATCGACGCCCCACCAAATTCAAACTAACCGGATAGAACACTCTCACAAGAGCTGTATTCCGGCGGCCTTCGCCGCTCGGCTCAGGTGTTTGTCGTTCGTGGCTAACGGCAAGTTCTCTCGAAGTGCCAGCTCCACATATGATGCATCGTAGGCGGACAGACCGTATTTTTGCGCTAGATCGAACAGGTGCGAAAGCATTTGCTCGACTTCACGGTCGATCCGTACCGGAAGGCGCTGTAGTCGCCTAACATATTCTTGAGCCGTTTGCACGCTAAATCGCTTGCGCAGCACTCCGCTTCCGAACGCGTTAACGATTTCAATTCGCCAAATTATTGGCGCGACGGCTTCTTCATCTTGCAGGGCATCCAATAGGCTATCCGTGCGTTTATCAGACTCGTCCTCAAAAAACCAAGCGAGTGCAAGGGAGGCATCTACGACCATACCCACTTAGAATCTTCGTCCCTCGTCGATCAGCTCTCTAATTGAGCTCTTTCCCAGGGTCACGCCTTTGCGCAACTCTCGGATCTCACCAATTATCCGAGCGATATTTTCCCGGGACGTATGTGCGGGATTCAAAACCGCGACTGCCTTTCCGTTCCTCGTAATTGTGATTGATTGGCCACCAGAAACCTCGTCCAACAATCTCGAAAAGTTCGTTTTCGCCTCATAGGAACCGATGGTTTTCACTTTGGTCTCCTCACTAGACTAGTCTACGACTAGTCTATCTTAAAAATCGACCGGGCGCAAGTAAAACTCATTGATGGCGGTGCTGCTGAGCATGGCGGTCGTGGGGAGGTGGCGCTTCCAATGCGTGCCGTCTACGCGCTTACGAATCAGCGCAACTTCGGCGGCATCGAAGCCGCGTTCACCTAATGCAGCATCGTCGTAACCGAGCAGTAACTGCGCGAGGATCGCATCGGCGCGAGCGTAGGTTATGCCGAGGTCGGCTTCGTCGGTTTGATCGGCTTCCAGATCAGCGCTCGGCGCTTTTTCAATCAACTGCTTTGGAACGCCGAGATAACGCGCTAGCTCCCAGACCTGCGTCTTGAAGAGATCGCCGAGCGGATTGAGCGGCGGCGTGTCGTCGGCATGCCAGGTGAAATACCCGAGCAGCCGTTCGGTTTTGTTTCCCGTGCCGATCGGCAACGCGCCGAGCTTTGCAGATTGGTCAAACAAGACCAGCATTCGCGTTCGTGCCATCACATTTCCGCGCCGTCGCGCATCCGCGTCGGACTCGTATTGCAGATAGCCGTCAACTGCCGCGCTGATATCAATGGTTCGTTCGTGAATACCGAGCGCTTCAATGACCAGCGCCGCATCCGAAAGGCTCGCGTCGCTCGAAGTGCGATACGGCATCCGCACCGCATGGACGTTTTGCGGGCCGAGCGCCCGCGAACACAAATATGCGGTAACGGCAGAATCGACTCCGCCCGAGAGACCGATGACGGCACGGGTGATTTCGCGGCGCACAACCAGTTCGTCATGGAGAAATGCCTCCAGCCACTGCGCGGCTACGTGCGCATCAATACCCGGCGGGCCGGCGGCCTCGGGTTTTGCCTCAATGACCGGCAGCATCGCCTAGTCCGCGGGGCAAGGGCAATTCATCATCGAGCAGCAGGTCGGGCAGAACCGCGCCGAGATCGCCCAGGAGCGGGAGCATTGCGCGAGCGCGGTCGATTTCATGCAGGTCGAGTTCGGCTCGCACAATGCATGCGCCGATCGCCGGAGCTTGCACGAGCATTCGTCCGCGCGGATCGATCATGCACGACGATCCCGTCATCCCTTTGCCGCCCTCAAAACCAGCGAGGCCGGCATAAACCAAAAACAAGCCGTGTTCGGCCGCGCAGTTCTGCAATATTTCCCGCCAGCGCACAATCGATTCCAATTCGCCGGCGCCTTCAATGCCGCGCCCGGGAGCTGCGCTCGGGACGATCAGGATGCGCGCGCCTTTTACGGCGGCAATCGTCGGAACCAGCGAGTGCCACACATCCTCGCAGATTAGCATCGCCGCTTTACCGAACCGAGTCTGGAACACTCCAAGTCTGCGGCCTCGCGAAAGAAAGCGATCTTCATCGAAGACACCGTACGTCGGCAGAAACATCTTCCGATGAACGTGAACGATCTGCGGCGCCTGATCCAGCTCAACGTGCAAATACAGCGCGCTGTTGAAATAGGTGCCGTCAAGGTTTTCGTAAAAGCCACAGACCAGGTCGATCGGCGCATCGCCGGCCGCCTCGCGCCACTTCTGCGCCAAATCGTCGGCAAGTTGAGCGGCACTGCGCGAACAATCGTAAACCGCGCCTTCAAGAAAGTAGCCGGTCAAAGCCGCTTCCGGCAGCACGATCAGGTCTGGGGTTCGCTCGGCCACGATCTGACTGAAGGCCGAGCCAAGCTCGGTGAGGTTCGCGCGGTACTCGCCCTTACGAGGCTTGGTTTGAATCAGCGCGACATCGACTCGGTTATCCGGCCGCACCAATCTCTTCTTTCAACTCGGGACTCTCGACCACATTATCGCCGAGTTTCTCGCAGCACTCTTCGGCGGGGTACGTCCAAATCTCCGAGAGTGTCGGATGCAGATGCGGGATATTCATAAACTCATGCACGCTCGCACCGTAGCTCATCGCCACGATCATCTCGTGAATTAACTCCGAGCCCGACGGACCGAGCACGGCAGCCCCAAGAATCTTCCCATCTTTACCAGCCAGAATCTTCACGAAACCCTTGGTCTTGCCCAAGCACATTGCCTTTCCGTGCTCGGCGAAATCGTAGCGCCCGCTCACATACGGGATGTCAGTGCGCTCCAGGCTGCGCTCGGTCTCGCCGACGACCGCGACCTGCGGATCACTGAAGACCGTGTGCGTTTTGATAAGTGAATAGTCGGCCTTCTCGCTGGTTCCCAGCACCGCGTTACGACCTGCAATCTCACCCTGGTAGATCGCCACATGCACAAGCAGATACTTACCGGTAACATCGCCGATCGCAAAGATGTTCGGGTTGCAGGTCCGTAAGGTATCGTCAACTTCGATACCGGTCACCGCATGACAGCGCACATCGGCTCTGTCGAGGTCTAAGCCGTCGATCGCCGGGACGCGTCCCAAACAGTAGAGAATCTCGTCGGTCTCAAGTTCACCCTCAATGCCGTTCTCAACGACATGCACGACTTTCTTCGCTCCGTTCTTGCTGACGCGAACGACGTGCGTCTGGGTTCGAACGTCGATCTTTTCATCGCGATAGTACTCGGTCAGCGCGTTCCCGATGTCGTGATCTTCGCCCGAAAGCAGATGCGGACTGCGCAGCACGATCGTGGTTGTAACGCCCATCCGCGCAAAGAACTGCCCGAGTTCGGCGCCGATGTAGCCGCCGCCCAAAACAATCAGCGACTTCGGTAACTCCGCAATATCCAGCGCGCCATCGCTGTCGATGTAGCCGGTCTCGGTAAGGCCCGCAACGGCTGCGGGCGCCACCACGCTGCCGGTTGCAATGATGAACTTCGGCGCAGTCAGTACGACACGCTCTCCGACCTGTAACTCTGTCGGCGAAAGAAAGTGCGCGCGTTCTTCGTAAAGCGGAAATGTGCGCAGACCCTCGACCCGATACGCCGCAAAGCCGCCGATCAACTCAGCCTTGCGACGCGCGATGTGCGGAAAATCAATCGTAATGTCGTGCGCGTGAATGCCGAGTTCGGCGGCATCGCGCATATCTTGGATCGCATCGCTCGAAGCTAGAAATGTTTTGCTCGGCATACAGCCGCGCAGGATGCAGAGCCCCCCGAGCGGGCCTTCATCGACCAGCGCTACACGCGCGCCGCAATCGCGGGCGGTGCGCGCCGCCGCATACCCGCCGGAGCCCGCGCCAAGCACGACGACATCGTACTGCAGGCGTTCCATTTACCGTTGACGAGTCGGCTTGGCGCCCAATCGATGAACCGATTCGATAAATCGTACAGTGCCGTCGGAGTGCATGACAATCGAATGGGTCCGGGCCGTATTTCCAAAAAAGCGCACACCCTTAGTAAGGTCGCCATCGGTGATTCCGGTTGCGCAAAAGACCAAACTCTCGCCCTTAACCAAGTCGGCGCTGGTCAGAACCCGATCCAAATCCCCGAAGCCCATGGCTTTGGCGCGCTCGGCCTCTTGTGGATTGCGCGGTTCGAGCCGGCCCATAAACATGCCGCCCAAACATTTGAGCGCAGCGGCCGCTAGCACCCCTTCGGGCGCCCCGCCGGTTCCCATCGCAACGTGAATCCCCGTCCCCGGAACGGCCGTTGCAATGCAGGCATCGACGTCACCATCCGAGATCAGCTTGATTCGCGCGCCCGCTTGGCGACATTGCGCGATGAGGTCGGCGTGGCGCGGGCGATCCAAGATCACCACGGTGATCTCGTTAATCGGCTTTTCGAGCGCGTTGGCGACCGCTTCTAAATTGTCGATCACCGATGCGTCGATGTGGACAAACGGGGCAGCTTTCGGTCCAACCGCGAGCTTCTTCATATAAGAGTCGGGCGCGTGCAGCAGGCCGCCGCGCTCCGAGATCGCCATGACCGCAATCGAGTTCGGCAGACCGTTGGCGACCAGATTGGTACCTTCGACCGGATCGACCGCGATATCGACCGCGAAGCCGCCGCGCCCGAGCTCCTCGCCGATGAAAAGCATCGGCGCCTCATCGCGCTCGCCTTCCCCGATGACGATCCGCCCGGAGATGTCCATCTGATTTAGCGACTCGCGCATCTTTTCAACAGCCGCGCCGTCGGCGGTGTCGCGTTCGCCGCGCCCCATCCAGCGAGATGCGGCCAACGCCGCATTCTCGGTGACTTTTACGAAATCGAGCGTGGTAACCGGACTTGTAAGGCTTGCCATGCCGACCAGGCTACAAGGGAAGCGGGTCGATTCCTCTTAACCTTTGTTCCTCGTGTCCGTTCGCACCGAACCCTCCCGGCTTCCCACATCCCTATCTGCGGACGCGTCAGCGCTCTTAGCCGGCGGCTGGTCTGCGCTCCTCACCGTTTTAGCAGCCGGGCTCACGCTAGGATTCTTCGGCTGGTATTTTTTGATTGTTCCGCTGCATCGTCCGCTGCTCTCCGCGCTTGGATTGCCGCTTGGTGTTGTGTTCGGAGCTGCGGTCATCTTGTGGTGCTGGACATCCTACGCGCATTACTTTTCTCGAAGAGCCGGAATAAAATACGACCGCGCGCTGCAGTACGATGCGATTTCGTGGATTGCATTTCTGCTGCTGTGGTTCTCGTTTGTCGCTCCGCTCACGCTGACCCACGGCACCCGCACGCTGGTTGTGAGCCTCGCCCTGTTCGTGCTGGTGAAACTCATTGTTGCAGCGCGATTCAATCAGACTGTACGCGAAGTCTCTATCGATTTCGTGGTAACCCGAATCGCCATAATCGTCATCGCGGAGCTTGCGGGGGTCATCATCGGCCAGCGTGCCGGAACCCACATCAGCGAATCGCGCCACCTGTTGCTCTCGGTGTGGGGACATTGGGACGCGGTCCACTACATCGATATTGCAACCATCGGCTATCACGGTACCGACCTGGCGTTCTTTCCGCTCTATCCCTTCTTGATCTCGCTGCTGGGTGGCCTCACCGCTAACCACCTGATCGCCGGTCTCATCATCTCGAATGTCGCCTTCTTCTTTGGCTTGCTGTTTCTCTATAAACTTGTCGAGCACGAATTCGATCGCAGCGTCGCACGCCGCGCGATTTTTTATATCTCAATCTTTCCCACTGCGGTCTTTTTCTCGGCTGTCTACACCGAGTCGCTGTTCTTCATGCTGACGGTTGCCTCGTTTTACTATGTTCGCGAGCGCAAGTGGTGGCTAGCCGGATTGTTCGGCCTGTTCGCGGCGATGACGCGGGTCGAAGGTGTCCTGCTCGCCGTGCCGTTCGCAATCGAATGGTACGGCGCATACAAAGACACTCCGGCCAAGGGATTTCTTAATCTCATCGGTGGCGCCTTGATCCCGCTGGGGCTAGCTATTTACATGGGCTATCTCTGGGTGCTCAACGGCGACCCGCTGTATTTTTCACATGTGCAGGCGCATTGGAATCGTCATCTGGCGCCGCCGTGGGTCAGCATCGGACACGCCTTCCATCTGCTCGCAACATCACAATTGCCGCAAACAATCGCCAATCAAGGCTTGGAGATTGCCTTTACCGCATTCATGATCGGCGTTCTTATCATCGGATGGCGACGATTGCGACCCGCCTACATCGCCTACCTCGGGCTCTCGGTGCTGGTACCGATGTCAACCTCTAGTTTGATGAGTATGCCGCGGTTTGCGCTAGTGCTCTTTCCGATCTTCGTTCTTTTGGGGCTTTGGGGTAAACGGCCGTCGGTCAACAATCTCATCGTCGCGTTCTCGCTTCCGCTCTTAGGTTTGTATACGGTGCTTTTTGCAGATTGGTATTGGGTTGCATAGTTCAATCGGTCGGATATCTCAACGCCGCGGGGTGCGGCAGTTCGTCAAGTTCGGGATTGTCGGAGCCTCAGGTTTTATTGTAAACCTGATCGCGTTCACGATCTTGCAGCGGGTCGTTCCAAATCACACCGGAGTCATCCAGTACAACGTTATTTACTCGATCTCGTTCTTGCTCGGCGGGGTATCAAACTACTTCCTTAACCGGATCTGGACATTCCGCTCGACCGGTCATGCCGCCCGCGAAGGCGCCAAGTTCTTGGCAGTCTCGGTTCTCGCGTTAGTAGTCGGCCTGATCGTCTCGGCGCTCATTGAGCCGTACTTAGGGCGCGGCCATCGCACCTGGTTTGTTGCTACCGTTGCCGGCATCTTCGTGAACTTCTTCGTGAACAAGTATTGGACGTTCAAACACGTAGCGTGACCATAGCGGGATACCGAATCTCGCTTTGGACACTAGTCTTGTTTGCGATTGTGCTGCTTGCGCTCGGTCTGCGTTTGAAGGGTATCCACAATCCGATTCTGGATCATCCCGGCTGGCGACAGGGCGACGAAGCCTCGATCGCCAGAAATTTCGCGACCCTGCAGTACAACATTCTCTATCCGCAGACCAACTATAACGGCCCGCCGCCGAACTATGTCGAGCTGGAGCTGCAGATTGTTCCGTTCCTGGCCGCAACGCTCTACAAGCTTTTCGGCGTGCACGAGATATTCGGGCGCTTGATAACTGCCGCGTTCAGCCTCGGCACGGTCGCGCTCCTCGGCTTGTTCGCTCGCTGGCTGTTTTTCAGCGAAATCGCCGGCCTAGCCGCAGCGCTGCTCTATGCAATCATGCCCGGAAGCATCTACTACGGGCGAACGTTCACTCCGGATGCCGCAATGGTGTTCTTCCTTACCGCTGCGCTGTATGCGTGTAGCCGGCTCCTGGTTCAAGCCGAGGTAATGACCCCACGAGCGCTGTTGCGTTGCACCGCACTTCTGCTACTCGCATACTTGGCAAAGCCCGTCGCGCTCGTCGCACTGGTTCCGATTAGCGCCATGATGACCGTTCGCATTGCACGCGGCCGAACGGTAAACTGGTACGCACTGGCGACTCTACTCATCGTGCCGTTCGCCGTTCTGTATGCGTACGATCGCGCGGTGGCCTCGCACGCCGAGTGGCTTTGGGCAAGCGGAATAACCAAACTTCACGTTCTGCCGGCACTGCACGCTGCGCTCACGAACGGCGCCGCTTTCTCGCTCAAATTCGCGCAGTTCCGTCAAGTGCTCGGCATGTTGACCTGGACGATGCTCGGCCCGTTCTGCACCGCACTTGCGATTCTGGGTCTGGTCGTTCGGCCACCTAATCGCTCGCGCACGCTGCTTTGGGGCTGGCTTGCAGCCGGTCTCCTCTACACGTACGTCGTTGTTACGGTTGAACGTGTCGACTACTACATGTTTTTGTTATTGCCGCTAGCGGCGCTGCTTGGCGCCGCGTTTATCGCGCAGGTGGCGGATCGAATCATTGCAAGTCGCCTGCCAATCTCCGCGCGCTACGTCATCTCGGTCGCCTGCGCGATTGTCTTCGGGCTGGCACTCTGGCAGAACCGCGCGATTATTCGACCGTACTACGCCTACAGCAAACCGGTCTATCGCAACGCTATCGCGCTCAATCGCACGCTCGATCCGAGCGCTCTGATCGTCATGGGTCACT
>JALYVT010000085.1 GCA_030853105.1 Vulcanimicrobiota bacterium | reverse complement strand
GAGCGCTTACGACTTCAAACTCTACGACGCGAAGTATCGGTTCAATTGGGATTCGCCGATTGCGTTTGCGCCATGGGATGCGCACACGGCATGGATCGGAGCGAACGTCGTCTTTCAAACCACCGATCGCGGCCAGCATTGGACGCCGATCAGCCCCGATCTTACGCTGAACATCAAAGCCCACCAGCAGCCCTCGGGCGGCCCACTCGCGCTCGACGTATCGAGTGCCGAGTTCTCGGATACGATTCTCGATATCGAAGGTTCGAAGCTGACCAAAGGTGAGATTTGGGTCGGCACCGACGACGGCGTTGTGCAGCTCACCCGCGATGGCGGCGCTCATTGGAGCAACGTTTCGCCGAGCGGTATTCCGCCGTACGGACGCATCGAAACCGTTGCACCATCGCAGTTGGTCGCCGGAACGGCGTACGCGAATGTTGATCTTCATCGCTCGGGCGATGATAAACCGTATCTGTTCGTCACCCACGACTACGGCAAGAGCTGGTCGTCGATTGCAAGCGGATTGCCGAGCGATCAGTATGTGCGCACGGTGCGGCCGGACATTCATAACTCCAATCTGATCTATGCCGGAACCGAACAGGGCATCTGGCTTTCGTACGACGACGGCGCCCATTGGCAGAAGTTTCAACTCAACCTACCGACGGTCTCGGTGCGCGACATCCGGTTTCAGAACGCATTCGATGATATCGCGATCTCGACGCACGGTCGCGCACTCTGGATCATGGATGACGTTTCAGCGCTGCAGCAGTTGCCGCAGGCGCAGAGTGCCGGTATGATGCTGTTCAAACCAAGAACCGCGTACGAATACTCCACTCACTCAAACGACGAGGGTGCATACACGCGGTTTGCCGGAGAGAATCCGCCGGAGGGCGCCATTCTGAACTTCTATCAGAGTACAGTGCAGAAGAGCGCTCCAACAATTGAAATATTGGATGCGAGCGGCCATGTCGTTCGCAGTATCAGCGGCACCCACAAAGTCGCAGGCAAGGATCGCCCGAACGTCACCAATTACGTCGGACTCAATCGGGTCGTTTGGGATTTCCGCGAAAACGGTCCCGCGCAGTGGCTGGGAGCCGCTAAGGTGGAGTATCGCGGACCCAAGACCGGCGCGGAAGTTGTGCCGGGAACCTACTCCGCGCGCATCGTGCTTGGCGGCAAGACGCTAACCCAGCCGTTTGAGGTGGAGTCGGATCCGCGGCTTGCCTACACGCAAACTGACTACGAAACTGCATACGCATTTGGAAAGCGCTATATCGGCGAATTCAACACCGTTGATACCGCGCTGAACAACCTCGATGCAATTCGGAAGTCACTGCGGGCTTCGATGCCGGCTTTGCGCAAGGCTGGGAAAGCGCCGCTGGTTGAGCGCGAGACGACCGCGCTGAAGACCGCAGACGATGTCTTCAGCACACTGACGGCTGACTATCACAACGACGAGGACTCGATTCAGCGGCCGGGCGGACTGCGTGAAGATATGCAGGGTCTGCTACGCGGCGGTGGTCAGCCGCCGACGCAAGCGAGTATCGACTACGGCAAGGCGATCGACACGCGCTATACCGACGTCGTTGCGCGCTACAACAGTTTCATCACCCAAACGCTGCTGCCGCTCAACGCAGAACTGAAAGCCGCCGGCAGCGCGCCGATTAACGGGGCGAAAACCGTTTAGAACATGTTCCAGAGGAACTGGTTGTAAACTTCGTGATGATACTGGACTTCTTGTGATTTCACGAACGTCCCGAGCAGGCGCGGACAGCGATCCGCGCTTGCCTGTTTAAGATCGGCGTAGCGGGTTTTAACATCGTCCCCAAGCATCTCGCTAGTCCACGCTGATTTACGGAAATCTGCGAGCGCGTCGTAGATGTTATCCGGCAGATAACGGTCGGCTTGACGCAGGTTTTTCAGCGTACTGGTGCTGCCTTCGAGGCCGGTCTTAAATACTGCCAGCATCACCATGTACGGGTTAGCATCCGGCCCGACCGATCGAACCTCGATGCGCGCGCTGCCTTCGTTGCCGATCGGTATACGCACCATTGCGCCGCGATCGACCGCCGAAGCTTTGATTTGATTTGGCGCCTCAAAGTGCGGATCGAGCCGGCGGTACGCGTTCACGCTGGCATTTAGCAGTAAACACATATCGGCACCGTGGGTCAGGATGCGATCAACAAACTCCCAGGCGACCTTGCTGATCTGCTCATCTCCCTTGGGGTCCCAGAACAGATTCTTGCCATTCTTGCTGATGGAGACGTTGGTATGCATGCCGCTGCCGTTGACACCGATGACCGGTTTCGGCAAGAAGCTTGCGGTCATGCCGAGCCGGGTTGCTACCTGACGGCAGATAAGTTTGTAGAGCTGAATCTGATCGGCCGCCGCAACGACTTCGCCGTACCGATAGTTGATCTCGAATTGTGACGGCGCGACTTCGGGATGATCTTTTTCATTTTCAAATCCCATCGCGCGTTGAACTTCGGCAACCGTGTCGATAAAGGTTCGCAGCGGATCGCCCGGGAGTGAGTGGTAGTAGCCGCCGGTGTTGCCGTACTCAAACTTTCCGGTTTCGTGGTAACGACGCTCGGCATCCAGTCCTTGGAAGAGAAAGCCTTCGATCTCATTAGCGGCGTTGAGCGTATAGCCGCTCTTCTTGTGCCAGTCGACCGAGAGGGTTTTTAGTTTGCCGCGAACGTCGCCCGCAAACGGGGAGCCGTCTCGATCGATCACGTCGCCGAACACGAGCACTTTGCCGGGTCCGAAGACATCGGCCGGCGCCCAGTAGAACGCTGCCCAATCCAACACCAACCGCAGATCGCTCTCGCGCTGCGGGGTAAAGCCGCGAATCGACGACCCGTCGAAGGTGAGGTTGTCGCTGTTCTTAAGCAAAAACTTCTTGTCGTAGTCAAGCATGTGCAGCCGACCTTCGAGATCGGTAAACAGCACCGTCACCGCTTTGATCCGATGCTCGTCGGTCAGATACTTGAGGCGCTGTTCCTGAATCTTGTGCGGCGCAATGCGATCTTTGCGCTGCTGCTTCGCATTCAGATTCAGCTCTTCGAGTTCACTGTAAGAGAGTGTGAGGAAATCACGAAGTTCGCTTGGCATGAAGTCGGCTCTCCAAATTCTGTGCGGGTTGGAATGGCTGGCCTTTCGTCGGGCACCCTAGCGAGTCCCCGCAGAGCCGTCTTCTCAGATGTACGGCAGGAGATCGAAGTATTCGTCATCCTCATTTTTGCCGCCGAAACCCTTACCGACGACAGCGGCCGTCTCCTCAAAGCGTATTTCGCTGATCCATTTGACCATCTTAAAGCCGAGCTGATTTTCGACGCGAAGGCGTAGCGGAGCGCCGTGAATTTGGGGAAGTACCTCGTCGTTCATCTCGTAGGCCAGCAAACACTCGGGTTTGACGACATCCTCAAGACGCTGTGTATCGTAATAAACGCCGCCGAAAATCCCATCCCCGAACGAAACAAACACGACGACGCGCGCGTTCGGCAGCGGTTTTACGAGCCCGATAAGCCGCACCATCGAGATGCCGCCCCACTGCGCGATCCCACTCCAACCTTGTATGCAATGATGCAGCGCGACGTGTTCGTCGTGCCCCAGCGCACGCAGATCGTCGAGGCTTAACTCGACGGGATTGGCGACAAGGCCGCCGACGCGTAACCGATAGTCACGAAAGCCATTTTCGGTCAGTCCTTTCCATTGCTCGGAAGTAGGCATCTTGCCGTTCGGCCAAAAGTACGGCGAGATGTCGGCTCGCGTGTAACGTTCGTGCGGGTTGAACCGCTCCGACGCGCTCATGCTCAATTCAAGCGGAAAGATCAGCATCTTGTGCAAGCGTTGGACCACGCGCGGGAATCTCCAGGCAACGACATGGGCGATGAGCCACGACGCGACCACCAGCGCAAGGCCGATGCATCCCAAGATCAAGCCGAGTGAGCCGGTATCATTGGTGCCTAACACGATATGATTGAAGTTGCGCTGCGCTCCGGTCGCGATCACCAGGCTAACGTGAACGATCGTAAATGCAATATATCCGCAGAGCAGCAGAAAGTGAATCGAGCGGCCGCCCTGACGGCCGCCGAAGATACGCGGATACCACGGGAAAGCACCGTCAACGGCCGGCGACATCGAGATTCCGGTCAAAATCGAGAGCGGCGCCATGATGAATACGACACCAAAATACGTGAGCTGCTGGATCGCATTGTAAGCGTAAAAACCGTTCGGCTCGACCGGGAAATGAAAGGTCGCATAGTGCACGAAGGTCTGCCAAGCATACGGGAAGACTTCCCACGATGTCGGCACTAAGCGCGGCCACTGTCCGCTGACAAGCAGCATGACAACGTAAATTACGCCTGTGAAGATGAAGCCGTAATCCGTGATAAAATGCCACGATCGCCCCATTCCAATGGTGTGCCGGTAACCCGGCAGGGAAATGAGCGGCGAAATATAGCGAGCATCCTCTTTCGCCGTCCAGACGCGATCGTTGGGAACGGCGATCGGCGTGAAGCGCAGCCACTCCGACCCCGGCGTGCAGTCATTGTTCCAGTAGAGCCGCGGATGGTCCATAAGAATCGAGAGGCCGCTTCGGACGAGCAAAAAGAGGAAGACGATGTTTGCGAAATGCGTCCAACGGATCCAGACGGGAAACCCGCGGGGAGTCTGGCCCAGTGTAGTAATGCCGGCGATCGGAGATGACGCCGAGTGGATTCCGAATGCCAAGACCTGCAGCCACGCGAGTGCGATCGGTATCGCGATGACGACGACAAGCCAGACGACGTACCTGGGCTGCAAACGAAAAACAACCCGGCGATCATCCGGTACGTGAACGGCTCGGTGAGCCTTATCGAAGCTGGGCATGGTGCAGCGAATCGCGACTCGTGGAGATCAGCGTTTAGACACCTCGGTCATCGAGCGAGATGCGCGCTCTTTGCTCTCGTTCTGCCACTCACGCTCGACGGAGTCGTGCAGCTGGTCGAGAAATCGTTCCACCGTGCGCCGTGCGATATGTCTGCCGATGATGCGGTCGAATAGTTCTCCAAATACTCCAAGGGGCGGGGTATAGCTGCCGTCCATTCGTACTTCCGTCGCCTGCCCGTTCGGGCGCACAGTAATCATCCCGCGCATAACGGGAAACAACAGCAGCGAGCGCGCCTTCCAGTGAAGAGTCAGAGCTTCGTGAACGCGTGTTTGATCGGTCTCATCGCGAATCTCCGACAATTCGCAGTGAACGCGCGTGTGCATCGCCGAGAACGGACCAACCTCGTGCCCGGCATCACCCAAATTAAGCTTCTCAATCATCTCGATTGTAGCGCTAAATGGGCAATGGACATCGCGCGTTCCGAAAATTTTCGTCATCGTGTCCGCCGTTTACCGACGCCGCGCGGCCAGAGCCGATGCGCGTTTCAACAATATTTCCTGTGTCATTCTCAGTCTTTCACCAATACCCACAATACGTGGGTATCACTCAGCCGGAATTCATTCACGTAGCGAAATTTTGAAGCAAGCGCCCGCTCCACAAAGATCGCAAACATACGAGGAGCCGCCGTGTTGCTAGTGCAGGCGCCGTGTCGCACCCAGCTAAAAACACAAAACCTATGACGTCCGCCATTCATGAGTACGAACTTGCAGTTGCAAAACCTTATCGATTGGATCTAACGGTGAGCGTGCTGCGGCGCTTGTCTACGAATATCGTGGACGTGCTAACCCCGGAAGGGGAGTATCTTCGCGTGCTCGATCACTTCGGTGACCCCGTGCTGGCGCGCGTTTCAAAAGATCGGGACGACGCGCTTTCCGTAACGCTCGAAGGCAATCCCATCGCGCATCAGCAGGCGCTGCGGCTTCTGGGCCGCGTGCTCGGAACCGACCGCACACTGTCACATTTTAACCGTGCTGCCGCGCGCATTCCCTGGCTGCAGCAGCTGGCGCGGCGTATGCGTGGCGTCAAGCCGCCTCGCTATCCAACGCTCTGGGAGGCGTGCGTCAACGCGATCGTCTTCCAACAAGTGAGTCTTGCGGCCGCCAGCACGATTCTGCGCAGAGTGATCGTTGCAGTCACTTCACCGTTCGTATGTGAGAATGGGACTGCGCTGCATGCGTTTCCCGACGCCGCAACGGTGCTGGGTACGGACGATCGGGTGCTTAACTCCGCCGGTCTGAGCGCCGGGAAGATTGCAACGCTGCGACGCGTAGGTGAAGCGCTCATCTCCGGCGCGCTGGACGATCGAATGCTGGAGGAACGCACGAGTACCGACGCTGCAGCGTTACTGCATTCGATAAAAGGGATAGGACAGTGGACGGCGACGATCATTCTGCTTCGCGGGCTAGGTAGATTAGATGTATTTCCGTCGAACGACTCGAGCGTCACCGCTAATTTGGCGTTTGTCGCCGGTTCGGCGTCGTTCGACATTGGGGCCGATCTCGAAACACTCGGCTCTCAGCGGGGAATGTTGTACTATCACCTTTTGCTCGCCCGACTGGACGCGCGCGGAGAGATCGGGCGAGCGTCGTCATAAGACGAATATTCGTTGTTTCATTTTTGGCTGCTCAAATATGCGGTTGCGCCGCTCGTCTTCCGGTCGATAGCGCATCGGCTAAGCCGCCACTTGCGGTTGCTGTGCACTTCGAACCGAAGTCGCCGCGCGTGGGCCTTGAGCACTTTACTATCGACGTGCGCGACAGCGATGGGAGACCGATTACCGGGGCAAAGGTCGTAATATTTTCAGGCTATGCTACCGTTCCGTACGGTCATGCCATTGTGGAGCCAGGGATGGGGCGCGTCGGCCCCACGTCGCGAGCTGTAGATAAGGGCAACGGTACCTACGCGGGCCAGATGCAGTTGGCGATTGCAGCCCATTGGCTTTTTGCGGTTCAAGTATCCGCCGGCGGTACGCAGACCAGTGTTGGGCGGGGAATCGAGGTTCACTAGCGCAGCGCCGACAGCGTCGGCGACAAAAGAGCCGCACATGCCTGAAAGGGCGTTTGGTGGAGTACGGTTAATGTTTTTGCCGCTGGGACAGATACCTAGCATGCGCCCGCCGCTAGTGGAGATTCGCATTGAGCGTTTCCGTTGAGTTACGTCGTGATAATGTCGAACCCGAAGACACCGCGCTGTTCAGTGCGTTCATTCTTACTGCGACGTTTTGGCTGCTCCTTACAACAGCCGTGGGCCTCCTGCTGAGTTTCAAATTTCCGTATCCGGATTGGGCGACTAGTTCGTTTCTATCATTTGGACGCTTGCGCGCGATCCACACCAACGGAACGTTTTATGGGTGGGCGTCGATCGCGCTCTCCGGTGCAGCCATTTACGTCGCTTCGCGGACATCCGGAATCCCGATTGCCGGGAAACCATTGGCGTGGCTCTCGCTGCTATGCTACAACGTCGCGGCAATCTGCGGCACGATCACGCTCGACCTCGGGATCAATTACGGGGACCAAGAGTACCGCGAGTGGGTCTGGTGGGTGAAGATCATCTTTTTGCTCGGCGTCTTTTTTAGCGGACTGACGGTGGTACGTACCGTCATCGAACGCGCAGAGCGAGAAATCTACATCTCGAATTGGTATACGATCGGCGGTTTCGTCTTTACACTGATTCTGAGCATCGTGGCTATCATCCCGAATTACCAAGTTGGGCTCGGACAGGTCGCGGTTCAGGGCTTTTTCATGCACAATGCGGTTGGAATGTGGTTCACATTCTTAGCGCTCGGCATAACCTATTACGTTCTGCCGAAATTGCTGAATCGTCCAATTTATTCGTACGCGCTCGGCGTACTGGGATTCTGGACGAACCTCGTTTTTTATCCCATAATCGGTGCGCACCACTTTGAGTTCTCGCCGCTTCCGTGGTGGTTTCAGACGCTCGCGATTGTATTTAGCGTCGGCATGCTCGTTCCGGTTTGGTCGGGCACTGCAAATTTCGCGCTGACGATGCGCGGGTCGGCAGAGTTGGTTAGGCGCTCCTACGCCCTTCCGTTCATCGTGGTCGGCGTTGCGTACTACTTTCTGGGATCTACGCAAGGCACGGTCGAGGCGTTTCGGAGCTTGCAGACGATCTGGCACTTCACGAACTATACGATCGGTCACTCGCATGCAACGATGTACGGCTTCATAACTTTTATCGCATGGGGCGCCATCTATGCGCTCTTACCGCGCGCAACCGGTAAACGCCCAAGCTCGATCGCGACCGGGCTGCACTTCTGGTTCGCTACGATCGGCGTGACCTTTTACGTGATCTCGCTTTCGATCGCCGGAACGGTTCAGGGTCTTACCTGGGCGGCCGGCAATCCGTTCATTGCGTCGGTCGATGCGGTCGCCCCATACTGGGTCGGCCGCGCCGTGGCCGGATCGCTGATGTTTCTGTCTCACATCATCTTTGCCTACAACGTGTATCTGATGACGATCGCGCCGACCAATGAAAGTCTTCTCTATGAGCGCGCGCCGCAAAGAAAGGTAAGCGCGTGAACCGTAATGTGTGGACGATCGTGTTGGCGAGCGCCGTTGTGTACGGCATTCTTGCCGTGCTCATGGGCGTCGTGCCCGGTATAGTGCTCTCGAAAACGCCTCCGACTGCGGGTTTACGGCCTTATACCGCCCAGCAGCAGCGCGGCCGAGAGGTTTATGTGAGTGAAGGTTGCGAGTATTGCCATACTCAGAACGTGCGGCCGCTCCAGCAAGATTTGGTATTCGGGCGGCCGTCGATCGCCGGAGATTACGCTTACAGCACCCCCGAGTTACTGGGCGATCATCGCAACGGACCGGACCTCACGAATATCGGCGGTCGACAGCCCAGCGAAACCTGGCAATACATTCATCTCTGGGATCCGCGCGCGGTCGTGCAAGGGTCGATCATGCCGCGTTATGCGTGGTACTTCGTCATCAAGCCAAAGTCGGAACCCGGCGACGTCGTCGTGCCGATTCCGCCGGGTTTCGGCCCTTCGCACGGCGTTGTCGTGGCTGCGCAGGATGCCCAAGATTTGGTTGCCTATCTCAAATCGCTCAAACAAGTACCGCTGCGAAAAGACACGTTGAAATGAACGGCATGATGCAGCCGCCGGCACACGCGGTGCTTGGATGGATTGTCGTGGGGGCGGGTTCGCTCGTGACCGTTTGGACGATCGCGATCGCGCTGTATTGGATGGTACGGCCCGGCGAAACCGATCCCGACCATCCCAAACGCTTGATCTTGCGGAACGATCGATGAACATGAATGATGGGATGATGCCGGACGCACCGGTTTCGATCAGCATTTTTTTAGACGATGGCGCCGAACCGATCGCGACCTACAAGCCGCCGGCGACCTTCCACCTCGACACCGCCAAGATAACGGACGGCGAACATGTGCTCGGCATCCAAGCCGTCGACGCGATTGGAACCGTAGGCG
>JALYVT010000269.1 GCA_030853105.1 Vulcanimicrobiota bacterium | reverse complement strand
CGGGGATTCAATGAAATCGGCCAAGTGCATCCGGCCGCGCACACACAGCGCCGCAATCGATCCCGACGCCACGGCCGACCTCTACCGCATCCACTAAAGTTCCCATTGCGCCGGTGATAGAGGAGCCGGGCACCGCCAATAGGCTAACGGCGTTGCGTCAGTAAGCCGTTAGACGGGCGGAGCCTGGACGTTGTGAGCGAAGGCCTCGAGTCGGGCTCGATCGATCGCCTTGACGCGACCGCGATCGAGCTCGACCGAGTTCGCATTCTTGAGTCGCAGCAGCGCGCGAGCTGCCATATCGCGCACGGTTCCGGCGGCAGCGGCGATCTGCGCTTGCGAGAGGTTTTCCACACCGGGTAGCCCCTTTGCCATGCCGACCGCTGCCGGCGCGTATCCCAATAAAAATTTGGCGACGCGCTGCAACACGTGTGCGAACGCGAGATCGGCGATCGTGTCAATCGATCGGCGGCGTCCTTGTGAGCTCTGCGCGAGAAATCCAAGCGCCAGCTCCGAATCATTACGGCATGCATGCAGCACGGCTTCGCTCGGGAGCGTAAAGATGGTTGCATCGGTGAGCGCTTCAGCTCGCGTGGTTGCGCCGCCCCCGTCAAACGTGCCGCTCTCGTTCATAATATCGTGGGTGAGGCGTTCGCCGAGCGTGTGCGTCTTGCCGTCAGGTGAGAGCAGCGTGTAAATCACTTTGCCGTGTTTGACGATCCCAAGATACGGCCACATCTCGCCTTCGTCAAATATCGTGTCGCCGGTCTTAAAAGTGCGCTCGCTCATTTGACCCGCGAGCTCCTTCGTTGTTGATGCTTTTGCCGATGAAAACGGCGGCACATGCTGCAAAAATGTTTCGCCTTGAGCATTTTCGTCGATCCGTTCAAGTCGAACGGTCCACCGATTTGAGCCCAGGTTGCGCGCGTCCCAGGAGAACTTAGCGGTGCGCAGTTGCGTGAGTTCGTTGCGAAGTGCGCGGGGATCGGTCTCCTCGTTAATTTCAAGGATCGAGCCCATCGTCAGCTTATCGAACGCTTCGAGAATCTGGGCGGTCTTGGTCGCAGGCGGGAGCGAGCGGGCATCAAGGGTGATGGCCGGGGGCCGATTCATAGCAGGCATATCGACCGGCAATTACTGGATGAAGAAGAAAACCGCCTGCTTCAGAGGGGCGGGGTTGGGTCGCGCGCTGAAGTAAACCGGGAACTATCCCCCATACCAAAAGGACGATTTGACTTGACGATTAGCGATTCCGACGTCGTCGTGGTTGCCGGTGCGCGTACGCCGTTCGGCAACTTCGGCGGCGCCTTGGCAACCTTGAGCGCGACCGATTTGGCAGTTCACGCCGCGCAGGCAGCCATCCGGCGCAGCGGTGTTCCGGCTGAGAAGATCGACGATGTGGTCTTCGGCAATGTGATGCAGACCAGCGCCGATGCGATCTATTTGGCGCGACATGTCGGACTGCGGATCGGCGTGCCGGTTGCTACCCCGGCGTTGGTGCTCAATCGCCTCTGCGGAAGCGGGCTGCAAGCGATCCTGACCGCGGCGAACTCGCTGATGCTGGGCCAAACAAGCTACGCCTTGGCCGGCGGAACCGAATCGATGAGCCAAGCGCCGCATGTCGTTCGCGGTGCCCGCAACGGCTTTCCGCTCGGCGCGAGCGTGAAGTTTGAGGATACTTTGTGGGAGGCGCTGACGGACTCGTACAACGGTTTGCCGATGGCGATCACCGCCGAAAATCTTGCGACCAAATATGAAGTTTCGCGCGAAGCGTGCGATGAGTTCGCGCTCAAGAGTCAGAGCAGTGCGCTGCGGGCGCAGAGCGATGGATACTTTGCCGATGAGATCGCGCCGATCACGATCACCGGCCGCAAAGACGAATCAACTGTCGTTGATCGCGACGAAGGCCCGCGGGCAGGGCTCTCAATGGAAAAGCTCGGCAAGTTGCCGGCGCGCTTTGCGAAGAACGGCGTCGTTACTCCGGGAAATGCAAGCGGCATCACGGATGGCGCGGCGGCCGTTGTTCTGACAACCGTCAAACAGGCCAAAGCCGATGGTTTAACTTGGCTGGGCCGGCTCGTAAGTTCGAGCGTGGTTGGAGTCGACCCCGACATCATGGGCATCGGCCCGGCGATCTCAATTCCGAAAGCGCTGCAGCGCGCCGGCATTACCGAAAAAGACTTGGCGGTGATGGAGATCAACGAAGCGTTTGCACCGCAAGTGCTGGCGTGTCTCAAAGCGATGGGCAGCAACGGGGAGCGTTTGAACCCTCACGGCGGAGCGATTTCGCTTGGACATCCGCTCGGCGCATCGGGGGCGCGGCTGGCGCTTACGACACTGCATGCCTTGCGCGTGGGAAGCGGCGGCTTCGGCGTTGCATCGGCCTGCATCGGCGGTGGACAGG
>JALYVT010000268.1 GCA_030853105.1 Vulcanimicrobiota bacterium | reverse complement strand
TGCAGCGCGCCGGGTTGACGATCCGTTCGCATTCGGTGCACCGGCAGTGCAGATTGAATGGGCCGATGAACACGATCCGCCGCTGCAATCGGCCAAAACCGCGATGGAGTCGCTGATTGAGCGCCTTCGGCCCGATGCGATTGTCGTACACAGCGCGCTCGATGCCGGCGTCCTGTCGGCGGCGCGCGGCGCGAGCCGAATGGTCGTGCATCTGCACGATCACCGCGCTTTCTGCCCGAACGGTGACCGGGTTTATCCGCGAGGCGGCCACATCTGCGCAAAGCCAATGGGAACGGCTTGCGTGGTGCATTCGCTCACAAACGGCTGCGCGTACGGGCCGCGTCTGAGAACGCTCAAGCTTATTGCGCGGCGGCACCTCGTGCGAGATCGGATTGCGGCGGCCGATCGCATCGTCGTTCTCTCCGACTACATGGTGAGACTGGCCGTTCTTAACGGCTGCGCACCAAACCGCATTCTCATCTTGGATCCGCCGCTCGCCGACGATGCGTTTCGCGATCAGCCTTTTGAACAACCGATTGCGAATCAAATTCTCTTTATTGGGCGGGTTGTTCCGCAGAAAGGTCTGCGTTCGCTGATACGCGCTCTCGCGAAGGTCAACGATAGCACACGCCCGCATTTGCAAATTGCAGGCGAGGGACCCGAGCTTGCAGCCGCGCTCGCAGATGCGGCCGCGCTCCGTGTGCGCGTCACTACGCTCGGCGCGCTGGATGCGGCCGGAATTCGCGACGCGATCGACGGGGCCAGGATGGTCGTGATGCCGTCGCTCTGGGGAGAACCGTTTGGCTTAGTGGGAATCGAATCGCTGGCGCGCGGCAGACCGGTAGTCGCCTACGACAGCGGTGCGATTAATGAGTGGCTGGGCGAGGCCGGCAGACTTGTTCCTCGCGGCGATGAACCGGCGCTTGCGCGAGCGATTGAGTCGCTCGCGGATGAGGTTATCTGGAAAGCAGCGGCAACCAAAGGCCGGGAGGCTAGCGCGCGCTACGACTTGCAGCGGCACATTGAGCGGCTTATGGAACTCTATGGTACGCCGCGCGCACTCTGAATCGCATAAGACATTACGTCTACGGCACGACCGTTCACCGTCGCTCCTTTCCGGAGCATGCCGCTCGATTTGAATCCCAATTTATTCAAGACGCGGACCGATGCGGTGTTTTCGGGAACGCAGTACGCGGTTATCCGTCGTAATGTAGCGTGTTCGAAACCCTCGACCAAGAGCGCGCGCACGGCTTCGGTTGCAATACCTTTACCGCAGAACTCCGGCAGAATACTGTACCCGATCTCTCCAACCTCCGGCTCACGATCGGCAATCCGCAACGACAGCCACCCGAGCGCATCCGAGTGCGGTATCATCTGCACAAGCCATTCAAAACGGCCGCTGGAGCCTGCGCGCAACGAGCGCGGGCGCTTCGCCACGGCGTCTCTGAAAGCGTCCGTCGAGAGATTCGGCAAATCCTGATATTGCCGCAGCTCACGGCGCTGAAGCAGCGCCCACAAGACGCGCGCGTTTTGTGCGCCTACCGGAACCAGGCGCAAACGTCGGGTTGTAATCGTTCGCATTTATCGGTGAAGCGTTTGGTCAATGAAATTCGTCGCAGTCCATTCACCGCTTTGATCGCGGACAGCGACAAACATGACGGAGTCGCCCGCGCGAGTGAGGGCTGCAGCCGGGTCAGGGTGAGCAATCGCATAGATTCGCCGATCTCCCTTGAGCGTAAAGACGACAGCGCCGCCTTCGCCCGCGACCCGGTCGAGAACCCCTCGTATCCGAGGTGCTGCGGACGGACCGCCAATCGCGCTGCCCTGCAGCGTTTGATATTGAACGAGAGCATCTTGCGCGGGTGATGCGGCGCTGACGTTGCCGATTATTACCCGTCCGTTGCGCGCGTCAACCAGCGCGAGCGATTGATACTTGCCGCTATCGGCAACCAGCGGAACGATCCAGGTATTCCGGCCCGATAGCCGATAAAGAATCGGCTGCGTGGGAAGCAAGCGCCCTTGGCGGACGATCGGATTGGAAGCGACCGCACGCTCCGCACCCTGCGAGCTAAACTCGCCGCCTGAAGCCGTGTAATACGTCATCGCACCCGAAACCGTATCCATGTAGGTAAAACCCGTCATCGATTGATCGCTCAGCGAGGGCGACGTATGGTCAACAAACCACACGAAGCGATCGGCCGCCAATAACCCGAACACTTCGGTGCGCGCCGGAATATGCACGTCGCGCTGCGAGAGACGCGCATTCCACCACCCATGCACGAACTCTCCAAACCATTGGTTGTAATCTATTGCGAGTTGCGCGGGAACAACCCGCTTTACCCAGGTTGGCAGCGAGGAGAAATCGCGCGCTGCGACCCGCTGCATCTGGCCGGATGTCGGATTAACGA
>JALYVT010000267.1 GCA_030853105.1 Vulcanimicrobiota bacterium | reverse complement strand
GGCCATCCGCAGATCGCCCTGACGATAGTATAAGTCGCCGAGCAGCCGTGCCGGCGCGGTCTCGGTCGGATGCGCGGCCGTATACGTCGCAAGTCCGCGAATCGCGCCGGCGAGATCGCCGGCCGCAACGCGCTGCCGAGCCTGATCGATTGCGGCTTGCGGGTCCGAACTAAAGTCGGTATTGGCCTTCAGCCCCGGATTAATATCGATGGTGTGAGTGACGGCCTGGGCGCCGGCGCACAACGGCGCCCCCAGCACAAGGACGCCCACCAGAATCGCGATCTTACTTAAAATGCCCATGTTCCCGCCTCGTGCGAAACGCCGGATTCGGAGATAATCAGTATAAAGCTCACGCCCGGGGACCGCAATCTGTGACCAAACGACCGGCCCGGCTCCGTCTTGGCACGCGCAGCATATTATGATATAATGATAGCATGGTCAAGAAACTCGTCTATATCGAAAGTGAGCAAAACAGGCGCGTGAAGCAGTTGGCACGCAAATTAAAAACCTCGGAGACCGAAGTGATTCGTCGTGCAATTGACGCCTACGGCCGCGATGAGGCGACCCAAATGGCCGCCGATAAACGGCGCGTGATGAAGTACATCGAAGCGCATCCGGATGGTTGGGGTGACGATCCATCGGAGTTTTTCAACGGATGACGCCGGGCAGTATCGTAGTGATCGATTGGCGCGACGCGCTCCCCGAATCGGGCGAGCCAAACAAGCAACGGCCCGCGGTGGTAGTCGGACGCAGCGATTTCTTCGACGACCAGTTTGCATATCTCTTAGTAGTCCCATTGACGAGCGACGCTCCGTTGCAAATAGCCGGAGCAACCGTCGAGATCACGCCCACCGACGAGAACCATTGCTCCAAACGATCATATGCGCTCTCATGGAACCTGCAAACCGTTCCCAAACGCCGCGTACGTGGCACCGACGCACGCGTAACTGTTGTGCAGCTCGATGAGATACGCGATCAAATTGCGCGACTTGTCGAGCGATGAATCGCTGATCGATGTCTGAGGCGCAAACACTTGGTCTAGCCGCCTCTTTCTTGGCAGGCGTTATTTTTTTGCTGGCGGCTCTTCGGCCCGTTCGCAGACCCGCCGAACCCGCTCCCGCACCGGCGGCGCCTCCGCGCGAACCCGAGATTTACTGGCCAATTCTGTTAGGAACCAACGAGCGCACATTTGACGCCGCGACCCGGTTTCGCATGGTGCAGCAGCTTGGCGCGCTTGACGGCGAATGGAAGGTACCAATCCTGCTCTGCGCGCGCGAGCAAGAGACCGACCCAACGATCGTGAGCGCGGTCGAGAATGCGCTCGGTGCGATCGGCAGGCCTCTGATCGGACCACCCACATGATCGCCGAATCGGCCGTACCATACCTGCTCGCATGTTCGGCGGGCGTCTATCTCGCGGCGGCCTTCTTGCTCGTATTCAAACGCTGGACGCCTCCGCAACGCGTTCCGGCCTTGCTGTGGAGCGCAGCGCTCGCGATTTTCGCGCTCAATCGCGGACTCGAAGCACTTTCACGCCTGAGTGCTGTGCTGCTGTTTGCCTGCGTTTCACTGATCGTACTGCTGCTGCTGCGAACCATTGAGCGGAGGGCTGACGCCCCGCTTTGGGCAGCGCTAACGCTGATACCGTTTCTCGTTATGCTCGCAATCGCGATCGCCCCGATACTCAGTTTCGGAACCGTCGGTCCCGCTGACTCGCTGACACTCCGCTCGATTGTCTTTGCGCTGCTCTCGCTGCCTGCGGTGGTCGCAGCATTAACTGCGCTTGTATGCTTTCGGGCTACTTTACAGTCACCGCGAAGATGATCGTGCCTTGACTGGTTTTTCCCGCGAAGTTTGACGGGAAGAGTTGGAAGCTAGCGCCGCCGATTGTTACGGTGAAGTTGGTGGAGTTCACGAGATTTCCGGTAAATGTTGAATTGGCGGTTGTATCGCCGCAGCTTCCGCCGACGTTTCCGCAGGTCGTTGCCGAGGGACCCGGGCCGGGCGCAACAGCGCCCGCCACTAGTGCTGCGAATAAGCCGTTCGTCGTCGCCGCCCACGTGTTTGGCGGTGCTGCACCGTTCTCGGTAATGGCAAACGTGCCGGCCTGCGGCATGATGAATGCCGATGCAAGAGAACCTTCGGTGCCCTGCCCCGCGCCGACCATAATGTTGCGATAGTCGATCTGGTATTGAATGACGCCGGACGGACACACACCACTTGCCGGTGGCGGTTTCAAGCCCGCTGGACAGCCATTCTTCACAATGAACTGCGTTTTGGTCAGCGGTATGTAGCCGGCATAAATCTCGTTGTTTGTTTGGTTGTTATTAGCACCTCCGGCGTTGGCAACAATGCTCGCGTCATAGCGATTGAATGCGATTAAGCCGGAACCGGGCGTCGTATAAAGCGCCCAGATAATCGG
>JALYVT010000084.1 GCA_030853105.1 Vulcanimicrobiota bacterium | reverse complement strand
TGCTCGCGTAGCCACACCCCGGGACTGGTGTTGAGCGCGCGAGCAAGGCGTAGCGCCGTATCGGGCGTAATACCACGCCTACCGTTAATGATTTCGTTCAATCGGTGGCGTGCGATACCCAGCATATCGGCAAACTCCTTTTGCGTTAAACTGTAATCATCCAGCGCATCCGCGATAAGCTCACCAGGGTGAGGCGGTCGATACTCTGGTAGATCGATCATTTTTGCTATTTATCCTCGTCATGAAAGTTACCGACTTCAATTTGCATCGCGTTTCCATCCTCCCAAATGAACCGTACACGAATCAGCCTGGTCCAAAGCTTCGGATAAGGGAGGAGCATCTCACCTTAAACCGACGAATGATGCGTGAATGAAGCCACTAGATTTAACGAATTCGCCGCCCCGAGCGCCTCGCGAGCAACTCGGCGGTTTGGTGATGTTGCCGAGGACCATCGATAAATTGCGCGCGGGCTTGCCGGGCGGCAAGATCGGCGAGTATCAGATCGCGCCGGTCTGAGCCAATGGTTTCTCGAAGCGCACGGCCTCGAAGAGGAGCAACTTCGGGAAATCGTAGCTCGGGCGGCTGACGACGACGAAGTGGCCGCTTGGGTTCATGCGCACACGGATTCATCCACTTATACGCAAATCAACAAACAACTCGCCGAGCGACCGATTGACGATCCATCCGATCCGGCTATCGGAGAGCGCCGCCGCAAACGCTATCCGGTAACCGCGAATCACTCAGATATGACAACGATCTTCCAAATGATCGAAGCTGACGATCGCGCTTCATTTCCGAACTCAGGTCGCGGCGGCAGGAGGGATTGACCTCGCGCACCGACAGCCAGCCGGGACCCAACCAATACGGCCCAATCCTAAGGAATCGAACACACTCGGGGTCTCCGCCCAACCGGCCTAATACGCTCGCTCTAGCGTGTTGTTAGATCGCTAAAATCGGCGATGAACTGCGCGCTAGAGCGTAGCCGACGATCCGATCGATCAGCGCTTCATAGCCGATACCGACTGCTTTGGAGGCATCTTGAATTAAACTTGTCGCGGTGAATCCCGGAAGTGTGTTGATCTCGAGAATGTACGGTCGGCCCTCTTTGGTGACGATGAAATCGGCGCGCGAGTAATCGCGCAGTCCCAGCAATCGATGCACTGAAAGCGCGAGCATTTGTAAGCGCGCGGCGAGATCGTCGTCGATCGGCGCGGGCGCGATGTGGGTACTGCCGCCTGGCGTGTACTTGGCATCATAGCTGTAAAAATCGTCGCGATTGGCGATGATCTCAACGATCGGGAGCGCTTCCTCGCCCAAAACCGCGCACGTGAACTCACGCCCCGGGATAAACTCTTCAGCCATAATCTGCGGATAGGTGTGCGCGGCTTCAATCATCGCGTGCGTCCATTGCTCGTGCGTTTTTACGATCGCAACGCCCGCGCTGCTTCCCTCAAATCGCGGCTTGATGACCAGCGGCAGATCGAGGGAGCCCGGCAGCAGCGGCAACGTGCCGCCCGAAAGGTCGAACAAATCCCAAGCCGCGGTCGGCAGACCTTCGGCGGCCAATAATTTTTTGGTGATGTGTTTATCCATCGCAAGCGCGGATGCTTCAACACCGCTGCCGGTATACGGAATCCCGAGATGTTCGAGCACACCTTGAATCTGGCCGTCTTCGCCGCCCGGGCCGTGCAGCGCGTTGAAGACAACATCCGGTGCAATCTTGCGAATCGAATCGATGAACTTGTCATCGTAGTCGAGCGATTGCGCATCGTAGCCGAGCGCCGAAAGCGCACGCATTACGCCGGTTCCGCTTTGGATAGAGACTTCGCGTTCTGAACTTGGGCCGCCCATGACGACCGCTACTCGGGCCTTCTCAGCCATCAACAAAAACGCCGACGAGGTGCACTTCTAACTGCAATTCAACTCCAAATCTCTCGACCACCGCGCGGCGCACGCGCGCAAGCAGCGTCGCAACGTCCTTTGCACTCGCCCCTCCAAGGTTGTTGATGAAGTTCGCGTGCAGAGGCGAGACTTCCGCATCGCCCTCGCGCCACCCCTTAGCGCCGGCTGCTTCGATCAGGCGCGCCGCCTTGTCGCCCTTCGGGTTGCGAAAACACGATCCGGCGTTTGGCAACGCGATTGGCTGGGTCTGCTTGCGGCGAACCAAACGCTCTTGCATCTCCTCGCGCACCTGCTTCGGCTCCGCGTTCGCGAATGCGAGGGTAACGCGCGAGACGACGGCATCGCGTGAAAGTGTGGTGTGTCGATAGAAATAGGTGATGTTGACCGGATGAGCGGCCGGTTTGCTGAGCGATTGGACCCATACCTCGCGCACAAAATCACCCATCTCCTTATCGGTTCCGGCGTTCATGCGCAGCGAACCGCCGACGCTTCCCGGAATGCCCGCAAGCGATCCAACCCCTGCCGCGCCGGCCGTAGCGGCTTTTGCGGTAAGCGCGGCCATCGATGCCGATGCACCTGCGCGCACAATTACGTCGCCCCCTTCGCTCGACACTGCGATCTTCGCAAAGTCACCGCCGAGCCGCAGCACCAGCCCGCGCATTCCACCGTCTCCGATCAGCAGATTGCTGCCGCTGCCGAGCACGAACCACGGCATCTTTCGGCGCAGGCAAAAGCGAAGAATTTGCTCGAGTTGACTTTCGTTCTGCACGGATATCGATGCATCGGCATTGCCGCCGATCTTCCACGACGTAAGCGGCGCCAGCGGTTCATCGAACGCGACGTTGTCGCCGCAGACCACGAGCAAGTCGGTTCTGTCGGTCGCGTTCAAGAGGCTCATGCGCCGACCTCGATCGCATCGACGGCGCGCGCGAGGCGACCGGCCATCGTTGTGATGTTACCGGCTCCGAGAATAAGTGCTAGCGAACCGCGCGGTGCGCGATCCAAGATCGTCTCCGGTAGCGCTTCAAGGCTGTGCAGATATTCAACCTGCGCGCCGAGTCGGCGCAGTGGCTCGCCGATCGAGCGTTCACTGATTCCGGGAATCGGCGCTTCGGCGGCGGCGTACACCGGCGCCAGAAACACCATGTCGGCGTCTTGCAGCGCGCTTGCAAACTCGTTTGCAAGATAAGCCGTGCGCGTGTAGCGATGCGGCTGAAACGCAACCACGATCGGCCCGCTGTGGTAACGGCGAGCTGCGGCAATTGTCGCTCGAACGGCGGTCGGATGATGGGCGTAGTCATCGACCACAATTAGCCTCGGCGTACGCGCAAGAATATCGAATCGGCGCCCGACGCCCGCAAACGCGGCGAGCCCCCGCGCAATCTGCACGAACGGAATCTCAAGTTCGCGCCCAACTGCAACCGCCGCCAGCGAGTTGCAGATGTTAATTAACCCGGGAACTTGCAGCCCCACACGCCCCAAGCAACTGTCTGCGACGATGACATCGAACGACGAACCGAGTTCGGCAAACACGATGTTCGCCGCGTGGATATCGGCCGAACCATCTAGTCCGAACGTCTGCGTTTGCGCACGCCGCGTCGATCGCGCAAGCGAGGCGCTGCGCGGGTTGTCGCTCCCGATAACGGCCAGTCCGTCTTCCGGGAGTTTGTTGAGAAACTCATCAAACGCACTCACCAAACGCGGTAGCTCATCATCGCTTGCGATGTGATCGTTTTCGAGATTGGTGACGACGGCGATTTTGGGATCGAGCAGCGCGAACGAGCCGTCGGATTCATCGGCTTCGGTGAGGAACCACGGCGAGTTTCCGTCGTGGGCATTCGTGCCGGTGTTTTTTGCGATTCCACCGAGCACGAGGCTTGCATCGATGCCGCCATCGTCGAGTACCGTCGCCAACATGGCGGTCGTGGTGGTCTTGCCGTGCGTTCCGCAGATCGCAATACCGCGTCGATCGCGCATCAGCGTTGCCAGCATCTCACCGCGCTTCCAAATCGGAATACCGGATGCTTTCGCAGCCCGATACTCGGGATTGGCCTGATCGATCGCGGAGCTGACAACCAGCGCACTCGCGCCCCGGATATTTTCGGCTGCATGACCGATTGAGATCGTCGCACCGGCTTCTCGCATCTTCAGCGTTAACGGCGTTTCGCGCAGGTCGGAACCGGAGACGGACTGACCGCGCGCAAGCAAGATGCGCGCGATCGCGCTCATCCCGATGCCGCCGATGCCGACGAAATGCAAGTTCCCCCTGGTCTGGCTCACCCGGCGTTCTTTCGCGCAAGCAGCGCGTCAATCCGGGCGACAATTCTCGCAGTCGGGTCAGCTACCGCAAGCGAGCGCGCGGCCAGCCGCATCGTTTGCAGCACGGACGGCTTCATCACCTCATCGAGCGCCCACCATAGCGAATCTGGGTTGAGGTCGCCGTCAGGCAAGATTCGGGCCGCACCCGCCGCTTCAAAGACGTGCGCGTTCTCAAGCTGATGATTCTCGGCGGCAAACGGGTAGGGCACCAAGATCGCCGGAAGACCAAGCGCCGCCAACTCGCCCAAAGTGGACGCCCCCGAGCGCGCGACCACAAGATCGGCAGCGGCGTACGCATCCGCCATGTTGGTTAAATACGGAAATAACCGTGCGTGGTTGCCGCCAAGCGGTACGCTCTCTTCGGCCTTCATGTATTCGTAGTCACGTTCACCGCTCACATGCAGCACTTGCCAATCATCCGGCAGCGCCCGTCTTGTTATTAGCGCGGCGGCCGCAACATTGAGCGAACGAGCACCGAGGCTACCGCCCACAATCAAAATCGTTCGGCGATTCGGGTCGAGACCCAAGCGTCGAATCGCATCGAATCGTTGCGGCAGCGCGCGCAGCGACGCTCGAATCGGAACGCCGGTGTGCACGTATTTCCCATCAAACGCCGAATCGGCATTCGCAAACGCACCCCACACTTCATCGGCAAGCGGCGCGATCAACCGATTCGTTAAGCCCGGGCGAGCGTTGATTTCAATGACCGCTATCGGCGCATGCAGCCGACCCGCCATTCGCAGCATTCGCGCCGCCAACACAACCGGAAAGCAGACGTAGCCACCGCTGGCGATGACGATATCGGGTCGGTTCGCGAGCAATAGCCGCATCGCCTGAACGAGCCCGAGGAGGTTAGTGCCGAGTGTACGGAGCGTTACAATCGACACCTTCCGCGAGAGTGGACGCGCCGCGATAAACTCGACCAAATATCCCGCCTGCGGAACGATCGTCGCCTCAAGCCGATCGGCAGTGCCGATGAACCGAACATTTGCGCGCGTCTTGAGCGCATCCGCAATCGCAATCGCCGGATACAGATGCCCGCCGGTTCCGCCACCGGTAAAGACAATCGTCAACGCAGGTTGACGCGGCGGTGTCGGCCCACGTTGATGATCAGCGCGACGGCGACCAGCGAAACGATGAGCGAACTTCCCCCGAACGAGATGAATGGGAGCGGTACGCCGGTGACCGGCCATGAAGACGTTACGACGCCGATGTTAATAAAGGCCTGCACGGCGATCAATGCCGTGCAGCCGAGCGCGAGGAAAAAGCCGAATCGATCCGGGGCGCCGAGCGCGATCTTGATTGCCCGATACGAAAACGCTACGAACAGCAACACCACTACCAATGCGCCGACTAGCCCGAGTTCTTCACCGAGAACCGAGAAGATAAAGTCGGTATACTGTTCGGGAAGATAGAAGAACTTGGCGCTGGATTGCCCCAGACCGACACCGAATATGCCTCCGCTGCCGAGCGCCAGCAGCGACTGTACGATGTGGAATCCAGTGTTCTGCGGATCTTTCCACGGGTTCAGAAATGCGAAGATACGCGCGCGCTTGTATGCGCTCGATAGAATCGAGATCGCAACAATCGGCGTGGTTGCCAGCGCAATCAGACCGAGGTGCTCGATTCGCGCGCCGGCCGAAAAGAACATGATGCCCGCAGTAATCACCAAAATGCTCGCGGTTCCCATATCCGGTTCCTTAAGGACCAATACGGCTAAGAACCCTACTGCCATACAGAGCGGAAACAAGCCGCGGCCGAGCGAGGTTATGCGTTCGCCGCGCGCGCTTAGGGTCGCCGCCAGATACAACACGATACCAAGCTTGGCAAACTCCGAGGGCTGGAATGAGATTGGACCCGCACCGATCCAGCGGCGCGAACCACCGGCAATCATTCCCACATGCGGAATAAGCACTGCAACCAGCGCCAGCCCGCACAGCACAAGCGCATACGGCGCAAACTGTTTGAGCTTGCGATAATCGACTTGGTAGGCGCCGTATGCGCAGATCAGACCGACGCCGAGCCACATAAACTGGCGCTTGAGGTAGAAGGCCGTATCGTGATGCTCCGCATACGCGATTGCGCTCGATGCGCTAAAGATCATGATTAAGCCGATGGCGACTAAGATTGAGGTAATGGCAAACAGCAACGTGTCGGGCGGCGTCGCCACGAACGAGCGCGGCAACGGTGTCGATTCATGCTGACGCAGGGCGACTCTCGCGGTGCCGCTTTTCATAAGGCGGCTACCGCCGCGCTGAACTGCTCGCCGCGATCTTCGGCGGAGCTGAACATGTCGAACGATGCGCAGCCCGGCGACAGCAAGACGATGTCGCCGGATTGTGCGAGATCACGCGCTTTCTGTACCGCATCCGCCATCGAACTCGCGCGCTGCGTGGTAATTTGGTCACCGGTCGCCTCGGCGATCTGCGGGCCCGCCTCGCCGATCGTAATCAGCGCCTTGGCGCGAACTTGGATGAATCGGCCCAACTCGGTAAAGTCGGTTCGCTTTGACTTTCCGCCCGCGATCAGAATCAGCGGGGCATCATAGGCGCGCAGCGCAGCGATGACCGAGCCAGGATTGGTCGATTTTGAGTCATCAACGAACCGAACGCCGTCAACTTCGGCAACTTGTTCGAGCCGATGTGACATCGCCGTGAAACTCATCACGCCCTCGCGCAAACGGGCAGCGTCGAGCCCCGCGGAGAGCGCTGCCAATAGCGCAGCCAGCACGTTCTGCACATTATGCTCGCCCGCGAGCGGTATCTCCGCGCGCTGCATGATGACGCGCGGGCGCGGATCGCCGGTCGGCGGCGCGTAGACAATCGCGCCGTCTCGCAGATAGATCGTCGCCAATTCGTGGCGGGGACCAAGCGTAAACCAAAGTTGCCGCGCCGAAATGCGCGTTCCGCCGGCCTGCCAATGAAGCTCGAACAGCCGCTCGTCTTCCAAATTTCCAATGAAGATGTCGTCCGCGCGTTGGTTTGCAAATATGCGAAACTTAGCTTCGGCATACTCGTCCATTGAATAGTACCGATCCAAATGATCGGCGGATAGATTGAGGATAATCGAGATATGCGGCTTGAACGAACGGATCGCTTCAAGCTGAAACGATGAAACCTCGGCGATCACGTAATCTTGCGGCGTGACGTCCAGAACTTCGGCGATCAGCGGATTGCCGATATTGCCGCCGACTCGCGCACGTTGACCCGCATGGTTGAACAAGTGTCCGATTAACGCGGTCGTGGTGGATTTGCCTTTAGTACCGGTGACCGCAACGATGGGTGCCTTGCAGAGCCGGTAGGCAAGTTCGATCTCGCTGAAGACGGGAATGTTTGCATCCTGCACCCGGCGCACGAGTGCGCTGTTGAGCGGAACGCCCGGCGAGAGCACGGCAAGCCCGACATTCGCGAGGACGGCGTCGAGTGACGCTGGAGCAACAAACGCGGCGCAGCAATCGCGCAGAAACGCAAGCTGTTCATCCAATTCACTCTGCGGCTTCTCATCGGTTGCCAAAACGTTCGCTCCTCGGTCGCGTAACACGCGCACACTCGCCTGTCCGCTGCGTCCTAAGCCGATGACGAGCACCGTATCGCTCGAGCCAAAACTCATGCTTGCACTCATCGCACCAGCACCCAACCGACTGCCGAAAGCATGAACGAAGCAATCCAGAACCGCGTGGTAACCAGCGTTTCAGGCCACCCGCCGAGTTCGAAATGATGATGCAGCGGACTCATGCGGAAGATTCGCCTGCGGGTGCGTTTGAAGTATGCGACCTGCACGATGACTGAGACCGCCTCGGCGACGAAAACCCCGCCGATGAGAATAAGCAGCAACATTTCGCCGGTAAGGATTGCTGCTCCCGACAATAGTGCGCCAAGCGCAAGCGAACCGGTATCGCCCATGAACAGTTTTGCCGGATACCGATTGTAAAGTAAGAACCCGAGGGCCGCGCCGATGCCGCAGAGCAGCACGCTGGTTACGGCCGGCATTCGCATCTGAACGCTAATCGCACTTAGCACGATGAGCGGCGGAATGATTGTCCCGGTCGCGAGGCCGTCCAGACCATCGGTCAGGTTGACCGCGTGAATGGTTCCGGTGATTGCAATCAGACCTACAATTAGCCAAGCCCAATGCGGCACAACCATCTGGTAGGAACCCATTGCAAAGATGACATCACGTGGAAAGATCACCGTCGAATCGTTTATCCAGCGCAAAAACATAATCCCGATCAGAGCGGTCGCCAAAAACTTAGTGCGCGCGCGCAAGCCGAGATTCTTTCCGCGCGCGATTGAAAGAAAGTCATCGAGCCAGCCTACCGCACCGCAAGCCAGCACCAGAAATCCAAGTGCGTAGATTAGGGTGTCGTGGTTGCGATTGACCGCCAGCCAAATTGCAATCACCAGCATAAACAGCAGACCGCCCATGGTCGGCGTGCCGCTCTTAACTTGGTGGCTAATCGGCGCGTCTTCGTACGCATGTTGCTTGAATTGAAGTTGTGATAATATCCCGATCAGCGGTTTCCCGGCGAGCGCAACCACTGCGAACGAGAGCAAAGTCAGCACAACCAATTCTGTGATGCTCATACCGCTGCCGCAAACAACGGGTTCGGCCGGTCGCTGCGCCATTTCAAGATGACGATCGGCGTCTGCTCGTCGCCGTTTCCGTGCGGATTTGAGAGCAGCGCATATTCGACGTTCGCCGCGTTTACGCCGTTTGAAGCGCCGAGCACCTTGGCCTTTTCGAGATCGTTAGCATCGACGACTGCGCAGGCCACGCCGGTGTGATCGGCAACCGATTGTGCGAATGCAGCCGGATTCTGCGGCGCAAACACAATCGCGCGCTCGAACGGTGGCAGCGTGCCGGTATATCCATCGATCGCCGTGATCGCCGCTCCCATGATTTCGTAGAACATCCCGCGGCGACCAATTATCCTGCCGACGATGTGCATAATCGATGCGAACAGCACTTTGGACGCGCCGACCTGATCGATGACGATCTGCAGCGACTCCGGCTGGTTCACCGTTGCAAGCGCACCGGCGCGCGCCGAGAGAAAATAGGCAAGTTTTGACGGCCGCACGTAGTGCGCGGGGACCGCTTTTCCTTGCGCGATCGCGACGGCCGTTTCAGAGATCGCGATGACGTCGCCCGGTCGCGCAATTCCGCGCACGGCATCGGCAACGATGCCAACGAGATCGTCGTTGGGATAGATCAATCGCGTACGCACC
>JALYVT010000266.1 GCA_030853105.1 Vulcanimicrobiota bacterium | reverse complement strand
TAAAACGATGGCTGAAATGCTGCCGCCCAGCAATTCGATTGCGACGACGATTGTTGCGACCAGGCTTAGCGTCGACCAATAGAACGGAAGCAGTGCGGGCCCGATCAAGTACTGCACGCGGCTGTAACGCGCCGCCACAACGCGAGGGTGACCGTACGCCTTGATAAGCGAAGCCCATTCGTCTTCGGTTAGCGATCGTCCGAGCGCGGCTTCACGTTCGTCCGCTTGCGATTGCAGCTCATCGCTGATTTCTGCGACGATGTCGTCAGCAACCGAACCTTTCGCAAGATTTGAGCGCACCGCGTAGAGATACCGATCTCGCATGGTCATGATTGTCATACCTCCGTGATGATACGATCGAGCGACGCGTTAATACGCTTCAGCTCTGCGGATAGCTGCTCCAGCATGGTTTCGCCCGCTGGAAGCAGCCGATAGAAACGTTTGCGGCGCTTGTTCTCTTCTCGCCACTGACTGCTTAAGAGCTGCTGGCTCTCCAAGCGGCGGAGCAACGGGTAGAGCGTACCTTCATCAATGTCCAGCCCAGCGGCCACTAGCGCTTTGCGCAGCGTGTAACCATAACGTTCCGTCCGCAACTGGGACAGCACCGCCAGCGTAAGGCATCCTCGCCGCAATTCTAAGCGCAGGGTCTCAAAAAGAGACGAGCCTTCACCATTCAAAACGCTTACCATATACTGTATGGCATATAGTATGTGGCGTAAAGCATAAAGTCAAGCCTTGGGCCTTGCGCGTCTTTGCCTGGGTCACATGCTGCCCGGGCACGGCGTTCTGATTGCAATTTTCCTTATCGGAGCTTTAATGATGCATTACTTTCGCCTCGCGTTTATTTTAGTGGCAGTCGCGCTGCCCGTCGCAGCGTCGGCGGCGGCGGAACGCGTAAGCACCGTGGGCCAGCGGGAACTGGTAAATTTGACCGTTTACAGCGCGGGAACGGCACTCGTTCATGACCGCCGTCATCTCTATCTGAATTCGGGGCTCAACCGCATCGCCTGGCGCGACGTCAGCGGCTCAAATGGACCCGACCACCGCTCTTGTGGATGCGCTCGACGGACCCGGCAGCGTCGCCGTCCTGGAACAGAATTTCGATTTTGATTTGTTCAACCCATCGGCGCTTTTGGATCGCTACATCGGTAAACAGGTAACCGTAATTCACGATCCTCGTTTCGCCGGTGAGCGCGAAACCCGTGAAACGGCACGCGTACTCAGCACCAACGGCGGAATCGTCTTGCAGTATCGCGATCGCATCGAAACCGAACTTCGCGGACACATTGCCTACCCGGTATCGCCGAAAAATTTTCGCGACCGGCCGACGCTGGTTCTCGAAATGGTGAGCAAGCGCAGCGGACCGCAGACCCTCGACTTGAGCTACCTTACCAGTGGTCTGAGCTGGCACGCGGACTACGTCGGCGTGTTGAGTCCCGATGAAAAGCGCTTGTCGCTTACCGGCTTGGTGACCCTTTCAAACATGAGCGGCGTGAGCTACGATCGAGCTCGCTTGCAGTTGGTTGCCGGCAATGTGAACGTTATAGCGCCGCAAGAACTGCGCACGATTGCATCGGTCACCTCTCGAAGCGCATCCGACACGTATTCGCCTCGGTCGTTCTCGCAAGAGAATTACTTCGAGTATCACCTGTACACGCTCGCCCGGCCGACAACGATCCTCGACAAACAAACTAAGCAGATCGCGCTGCTCAGCGCGCATAACGTCCCGGTACAAAAAACACTCGAACTGCGAGGGGTGCAAGACTATTACCGGACGGAAAGTCCCGATCTCGGAGATCGACTGCCCGTAAGCGTGTACGTCACGTTCGAGAACCGCGGAGGGGAACTGGGCGTACCGTTACCCGGCGGAATCGTGCGCATGTACAAAAATGATTCACGGCAGCTTTCCCAGTTTCTCGGCTCCGACAGCATCGAACACACGCCAAAAAATGAAACCGTGCGTTTAAATCTGGGCAATTCTTTCGACGTCACCGCCCGGAAGCACCAGACCTCGTTCGATAACCTTGGGGATTGCTCGGCCGACTCCTCATATGAGATAGACGTTTCAAATGCGAAAGCAATTCCGCAGAACGTGCTGGTCGTTGAAACGATTCCGGGTATCTGGAGAATCCTTTCTGAAAACTCGCCGCACGCGAAGTCCTCGGCATCGACCGCCAATTGGAAGCTGACGATTCCGGCGGACGGCCGTTCGACGCTCATCTACACCGCCCGAAGCTCCTGGTGCTGACTGGAGAAACTTAATTTTCCGGCAATTCTGCCTGCAGGTTTGCCCATCGGAACACGGCCCATTCGCCTGTTCGCGGCCGGAACTGATATGCTCGCGGTAACGTGCGATCTTCCCGGAGCACAGCGCCGCACTCATCACTTGCTCTATATGCTTCTGACAAACCGTGCGACCCTGACC
>JALYVT010000083.1 GCA_030853105.1 Vulcanimicrobiota bacterium | reverse complement strand
CGCTGCGATGGCAAGTAGGGTTCCCTCACCGGCTGTAAATGCTCGGAGGTAACGACGTACGAAGTTGCCGACTCCATTCCAATCCTTCTCTGAGCCCACATTTGCAACAAACGCGATTCGATAGTTTCCTAACGCGGCGCCCTCCTCCAGGGCGTTCGTCTCGATTTTCGGCAGAGGAACATAATGCCGGGAGCGGTCGAATCCCCGCAGAATCGGCGGTCCCGGCTGATATCCTTGCTCCGGATATTGCGGGGGCAGGTCCCATTTCGCGGCAAACTTCTTCCAATTCTCGTGCATCGTCTGCTGCCAATCAACCTTGTTGGCGGCGAACGTTTGGCTTCCAAAATGGTGAATAAACACATCGTCGCAGATATAAATCCGATATCGTGCGCCGCGAATACGCAAACAAAAATCGTCGTCTTCAAAGTTTCCGACACCGAAACTCTCATCAATCCCGCCCACTTCATCGATCACGCGGCGATCGATACACAAGCACAGCCCGATCGCGCGGTCCGTGATGTAGCCGTGACGCTTCCAACGTCGGCGTCGCTGCGCCGCATAGTCGTGCATGGCAGGCATATCTTGATAGGACGCATCGACGACCACTTGATGCCCAGCTACAATATTGCTGCGAGGCGCGCTGACGCCGAGTCCGGGGATCCGATCGAAGGCATCGAGCAACCCTTCCAACCAACCCTCGGTGACCACAACGTCGTTGTTTAGCAACACGACAAAGTCGCCTTTTGCGCGTGCTATTCCTTGGTTATTACCGGCCGCATACCCGCGATTGGTCGAATTGTAAACGACGGTAACGTCGTCCAAGGTTTGCAGCCAGCCGGTCGTGTCTTCTCGCGAGCCGTTATCAACGATGATCAGCTCGTACGGTGGCTTGGTATACGAGCGAATCGATTCCAGCGCCATTTTCGTAAATTGCGGGGCGTTCCAGCTCAGCATGACGATCGAAACCAACCCCCGTACGCGCTTTGGAACGTCTCGCAAAATGCCTTCGATCAGTGCGGACTCGGAGTTGAGCACGGCCGAAACCGGATGGTTGTATTTATCTGCGAAGAGTGCGTCTTGTGCTACCATCGGAAGCGATCCGATATCCTTGGAAACAGCCCGCGTCGCAAGCCTGAGCGGCACCATGCGCATAGTAAAATCGGCGATTGCCCCGTCGAGACTCGCAGAGTGCTCAATACGCATGTGCTGTGGGAACTGACGCATGGATAACATTGAACAGCGCGCATCCGCGACCGCGCACCTCGAATCCTCAGAGCGTTCAATCTCCGGTGCGGCGGTTGCGGCGCCTACATTCCATCCGTGTTCAACTTGTCTAATAAGTTCGTCCAGCCAGCCCGGATTAAGCTCCGACCTGGAGTCCACGAACGCTACATAGCGATCGGAACGTAGTTCGGTTTGTTCTCGGGCGACGGCAATTTCCGCACCCGGTTCTGCAAAAATGGTGCGCTCGATCGGCGCGCCCGCATCGGTTAGCGCACGCTTCCATTCAGGGTCCTCAAAACGCGCGCGATCGCCGTGCACGACAATAGTTGTTTTGGGCGCCGTCGCAGTCGTCATTGCATAGACTCCGCGGGAGAGCCGAACCTCCCGTCGCAGCATTCCGCGAGGAAGATAGTGGCTGGTTATATCATAGGCCACCTTACCGCCCCAACGCGAATTTAGGCGCGCGATGTTTTCACTCACGCGTCGATACCGCTGAACTCCTGACTGCGATTCAAAATGTGTGAGCACAGCGCTCGGTTCGTAGACTACGCGGAATCCGCGTTCACGAACTTTCAAACAGTAGTCGACATCTTCGTTTCCGTTCCAAAACCGCTCGTCCAAACCGCCCAATTCCAAGTACAGTTCTCGCGGGGTCAGCATGCACGCACCGGTTACAATTTGATAATCGGCTCGCACCGAAGCGTCGGGAAGATCGCCCGGCAACTGATAAAGGTCGTGGACGGCAAGAAAACCGCCTGGACCAAACCGCATCGGTATTACCACGACGCCGGCGTGCTGAATGGTTCCATTTGGAAAGAGAAGTCGCGCACCAACCGCTCCAACATCCGGAGTTGCGGCGGCAATCATTGCCTTCAGCCAGTGAGGATTTGCCTGGATGTCGTTGTTAAGCAGAACCAAAAAGCGTCCGCGCGCGAGTTTGGCACCTTGGTTGTTCGCGCCGGCGTATCCGCGGTTGGTGTCGTTGCGAACCCGCCTAATCCATGGGAATTCGTCGAGCATCTGCGGGGTCTCATCGCTGCTCGCATTGTCGACAACGATGACTTCGCCATCGCCCGCACCCTCCAGGGTCGGCGGGAGTGTCGCCAGGCAGTTTCGGGTCAACCCGGCTTTGTTAAAGACCGGAATGACAATAGAGTAATCCACGCCTACGCGCAGGCTTGATCGGAGAGTATCTGCTCGGCGAAGGATTGTGCGTCGGCGAGGCGCCCTTGGCGTAGATACAAACCCGCAAGTTCGACGGCGATCCGCTGCTTTGCAAGCGGCATTGCTTCGAGCAAGCTGCGCTCGGCTTCGGGTTGCCGATGGAGCGCTTCGAGAACGGCGGCGCGCAAAAGGATCGCGTCCACCTGCGCCGCATCGACAGTAAGTAGACGTTCGAGGGCCGCGAGCGACTCATCGAGGCGCTCAAGGTCGCGCAAAACCACGGCGCGCAGATACTCGGCCTGCGCCCAAATCGCATCGCTCGTTTGAATTGCGTCGAGGTGGACAAGCGCTTCCGGTTGGGATTTAAGGTTCACTGCAGCCACTGCGGCGTTATAGCGCAGCAACGGATCGTTTGGTGCAATTGCGATCCCCCCATTCGCAAACGCTAAGGCATCGGTATAGTCCTGCTTCGCAATTGCCGCGTAGGAGCGGCGCAAGAAATCGGCCGGCTCCTGCGGCTCGGTTCGCGATTCATTCTCGAGCAGAAGCGCCAGCGCCGCCTCGTCACCGCGCTGCCGATAGATTGCCTCGAGCGGCGTCAAAGCTTCTGCGCAGCCGGGGAGCAGTCCGACCGCAAGCTCAAGGTAGCGCTCCGCATCGACCCAGCCTTGGCGCTGTCCGACCATTGCGCCGATGACAAGTGTGCTGACCCCAACACGCGGCGACAGCTTCGAGTAAGAGCTCTCGATAACGGCGACGGCCTGCAGATCGAAATGACGACGAAGCAGAAAATTTACATAATCGAGAATCGAGTTTTGATCCCCAAACTCTTCGTATAAGGATTTGTATGCGGCTTCGGACTCGGTAAAGCGCTTTAGTCGTTCGAGTGCGCGGGCCCGATTGATCCTTATCGGCGCCGCGCTTGGCCGGTTGGCTATGCCTTTGTCGAACCACTCGATCGCCGTTTCATCATCACCTGCAAACACATAGGTGTTGCCGATCTCGGTCTGGGCCTTCCAAATCGAGACTTCATCATCGACGACAAACTGCTCGTGCGAATGTTTGCGGTCTTCGATCGCCGCCTTGTAGGCGTCGCGTGCCTCTTCAATCCGACCCAGGCCAAAGAGCGCTTTCCCGATTGAAAAGTGCGCATTGGCAAAATGCGGAGAGTATGTCAAACACAGTTCCGCTACCTCAAGGCTGCGGCTAAACATCTTCTGACGATCGTATGCATCGGCGAGGGTAGTAAGACCGTTTGCCATAAAGCCGCGCGGCTTGTCGCCGTTGATCTCGATCATCTTTTCAAGCGCCGATATCGCAAGCGCGTTGTCGCCGATCAGAAAGGCGGTGGTGCCGAGGTTGAACCAATTGAACGGATCGCTCGGGTTGGCATCGGTTGCGGCTTGGACGATCTCAAGATTGCGGGCGCCCTTGTTGCGTGCTGCAACAACCTCTTTCAGATAGCCGTGATGTAATATGCGCACGCCCGAAGGGACCGCACCGATTCCGGTCGGGCTGTCGATCGTTGCCGGAAACTCGTGAATTGTGCCGCGGTAGCGTATTTTCTCATTGTTCGGGAAGATGCGAATCAGCAGGTGCGACATCTCGCCGGTTCCCGCATAGTCATCGGCCTTATTTTGGCAGCGTAGCCAGAGCCCAGTCAAATAGCCGGGAGTGTTCTTTAACGTGATGAGTGAACTCCGCGAATCCGGCAGCAGTTCTTCATCGGCGTCGAGCATCAAAATCCAACGGCGAGTCGCCATTGCTATCGCCTCGTTTCGCGCCCACGCAAAATCGTTGCGCCAGTCGCGCTGTTCGATTCGCGCCCCGAAAGACTGCGCGATCTCGATGGTCCGATCGGTTGAGCCGGTGTCGACGATGTTGATCTCGTCAACCATGCCGCTGACACTCCGCAAGCACTGCTCTAAGAAGCGCTCCTCGTTCTTCACGATCATGCACAGGCTGATACCGGCCGGCAGCTGTCGCCAATTCGGCGGCGGCTTGGGCAGCCCAAATGACTCGCCTTTTACCGCTTTTGGAGCCGGAGGTGGAGCATTGCGGCGCGAGGTGACTCGAACGGGCATCGCTTACTCTTTCGGCATAAACACCGATTCGGCTTAGAACGAGCGTGAAAAGCAAAGAGCCCGCCGAAGCGAGCTCTCTGTTTTCGTCCTTCGACTACGGATGCGCCCTTTTGGGGCGCATCCTGCTCAGGGTGACACTTCCTAGCGGAAGAGGCTGAGGACCGATTGCGCGTTGGCGTTGCTCTGCGCTAAGACAGAGGTGCCGACTTGCACCAAGATTTGTAGCTTGGTGAACTGGGTGGTTGCCTGGCCGACGTTCAGATCGCGAATCTGCGACTCCGAGGCCTGCAGGTTGACCGCCGCCGTGTTGTCGTTGCCGACATCTTCGTTGAGACGAACGATGACTGCACCGAGCTGAGCGCGCTGATTGAGCAGACGCTGCAGCGCATTGTCGATCTGACCGATCGCGTCTTCCGAGCCGATCGAGGGGTTGTTCGGCGAAGAGAGCGCGACGTTGATGCCCGAGATACGCAGCGTCTGCGTGTTGGTCGCTTGGAAACCGACCTGAATGACGTCGCCTTCGTCCGCGCCGGATTGGAAGTTGAACGCCGGATGGTTCGGATTGGTGAGCGCCGCGACATCTTGGCTGACCTTGATGTACGACGTCGTGCCGACATCGGCGGTCGTGATATTCCCGAGCGTGATCTGGACATTATCGAAGTCAGAGATCAGGCTGGTGCCGCCGTTGTTTCCATACAGTGTGCTGGAGACCGAGACTTGGCCGGTGCCGCTGTTCACGAACGTTTCCTGCACCGCGATTGAGACGCCGGTGTTGATGACCTGAAGTTCAATCGTACCGTCGGCTGTACCGGTTCCGCCGGCAAACCCCTGAACTCCGTTGGCGGTCGTCTGGAAGTTTGCGCTCCCTGCGACAACCGAGCCTGCCAAGAAGCCCGCATCGACGCCATTTGCAATCGCGATGCCGCCGTTGGTGGCAAGCGCTGAATTGGACGAAATGTTGACAAAGGCTTGCTGTTCGGCTTGGAAGCCTGACTTGGTTCCGTCGAGCAGCGGCTGACCATTGAAGTTGGTGTTCTGCGAGATGCGGTTAACCTCAAGCAGAAGCTGGCTCACTTCCGATTGCAGGTTGGCCTTATCCGATTGACTCGTGATGTCGCTTGAGGCTTCGACCGCGAGACTGCGGATGCGCTGCAGAATGTCGGTCGTCGTTTGCAAGGCGCCGTCCGCAACAGTTGCGGCATTCGTGGCATCCTGCACGTTCGAGACAGCCTGCTGGAAGCCGTCGACCTGGGTCTGCAGATTGGTGGCAATTGCCAGTCCCGACGGATCGTCGGCGGCCGAATTGATGCGCAACCCGCTCGAAAGCTGGTTGACGGTATTTCTAAGGGAGTTCTGATTCTTATCGAGGTTGAGCTGTACGTTGTTCGACAACAGATTGTTGGCGATGCTGAGACCTTGTGACATTGTATCCTCCATGATTACACGTGTGTGTAAAGACTAGTCTGAGGGGAGACGTCCTGTCCCCTTCTAGTACAGTATCGGCTCCTGCCTTAACGACTTTAGTGAGGCTAGGTAATGGGTTTGTTAGGTTTCGGACGTGGCTTGAGCTGCGCTGTGCCGACTTCGGCTTTGACCGGAACCTGAGATGCGGCCGCGGCGACGGCGGACTGGTTCGCCCGCTGAATCTCCTCGTAGATTTCCGACCGATGGACCGAGATATCGCGTGGCGCCTCGATACCGAGCTTGACCTGGTCGCGATCGACCGCGACGACTACGATTCGCACGTTGTCGCCGATCATGATCGACTGGTTGACCTTGCGGCTGAGAACTAACATGATGTGCCCTCCTTGGCTGCATTGGCCCTTCGACTACGTCCTTCGACAACGGCCTCGCCTTACGGCGAAGCCTGCTCAGGATGACAAAGGAAGATAAATGATGCTGCAGTTAGTTGTTTCGGTCGTCCGGGTGGGCCGGCCTCCCCGAAGTCTAAGGCGAGGCGGCCGCTTCCACCGAAGGCTGCTCGGCGGATTCTAGATCGGATTTGCGCGGGATCGGCTGGCGGACAGGGTAGCTGGAGTTTTCAAGCATGATCTGGCGACCGCGGCGGGTCTTCAGGTTGACAACTACCGGTGCGAGCAGGTTCATGGTCATCTCCTCGGCGCCCTTGCTGACGACGACCACCCCGAGGATTGTGAAATCGTCCGGGCTCTGCAATGCCAGCGCGCTGGTCGCATACATCGGCAGCTTGGGGTCGTAGTCCGGAAAGATCGACCACGGGTCGGCAGTTGGAATTGCGAAATTGAGATCATCGAGGCTCTGCAGCCAGATGAAGTTCTGCTGCTCCGGCAGACTCAGCGCTAAGAAGCGGTGAAGATGGGCGAAGCCGGGCAGTCCCCAGGGGAACTCAAAGACCTCGGTCTGCGAGAACGTGAACGACCCAAAGCGTGGAAACTCGAGAGTCATTGGTCCATCCATAACGGCGTTCATCTCCCCTGATTTGCTCCTACTGTAAGAAATCGAAGAGCGACTTGCTCTCCAGACGAGTGGTGGTTCCGTACGCTGCCTGCAGCGCGGTTTGGGTCTGCGAGAACTCTGAGACCACTTTAGCAATATCGGCATCTTCGATGCCGGACTGCACAGCGGTATTGCTGACGATGAGTGAACTGGTTGCGTTGCCCAAACTCGAAAGGGTCTGCAAGTTGCCGCCGACCGACGCTCGCGCGCTCAAGAGTGCGGTGGTTGCATGATCGATGTCGCCGAGCTGGCGCGACAGGTTGGTCACGACGTCGGCTTGGGTAGTTAAGCCGAACGCCTCGACAAAATTCGCCGTATTTGCTGCACCCGGACTTGGAACATCGCTAATCTGAAAGGATTGACCGCCTTGCGAACTCAGCACTAGGCGCTGCGTCTTCGCATTGAACGCGGCGCTTACGCCGGTCACCGCAGTCTGAGCGTTGATCTGTCCGATTACGCTGGCACCAGTGGGCGGGGGGCCGTCCGCAATCGGGGCGGCGGGTGCAAACGTGAACGTGACTCCGGCGGCATTAACCGCCGACGAGATGTTAATCGAGACGTTTCCGCTCGTGTCGGCAACGATCGGCGTTGCGAAGCTCGGTGAGGCCAAGGTCGAAGGCGGAGCCGCCGGACCGACCGCTATCACGGTGCCTGCCTTGTTGACTTGGTTCGCGCTGGCATCGACGACGCTGCCCTTAGCAAGTGTATCGCGCAAGGTTATCAGCGATTGAAAGATGTCGGGCGAGCCGTCTGAGGCATTCAGGTTAAACGCTTGCTGCGCGCTGACCGAGAGCGGGACATTCTGCCCATTCGAAAATTGCTCGGTTTGGGTCGCCGAGTTTCCGCCGAACGCGACCGCGCTTACCGGAGAGCCCGTTCCCTTGATCGGCGCCGTGGTCGGTGCATTGGTGCCGGCAAAAACGTACTTGCCGCCATACTGCGTGTTGCCGATTCCGATCGCTTCGTTCAGCAGCCCGTCGACTTGGGAGGCGATGTTCTGTCGCTGTGCGGGTGATACGGCATCACTCGCACCCTCGATCGCCAGCGACCGCGCCTTCTGCACGATGTCGCTCAGGGTGCTGAGCGCACCGTCAACGGTATTTAATTGCGCGGTCGCATCGTTGATGTTCTTGGTGCTTTGGTTGCCCTGCGCGATGTCGGTACGCAACTGTAAATCTTGAGCGATCTGGGTCGGATTATCCGAGGGCACGTTGAGCTGCTTGCCGGTCGAGAGTTCGTTTCCGAACTGGGCCTGCTGCGCTGAAAGGTTGTCGATTGCGCCGATTTGCTGATCGTAGAGGGTCGAGGTTGCGATTCGCATTTAGTTCAGGACCTCCGTGCTACTGTCCAAGCGAGTGAATGACGGTGTTGAGCAAAGAATCTAAGACATTGATCGTGCGCGCGGCGGCCTGGTAGGCGTTTTGGTATTTGATGAGATTTTGGGTCTCTTCATCTAAATTGATGCCGTCGATGCCCTGGCGCGTCTTATCGATGTTGCTTGCCAGCGAGGTTTGACTGATCACACCGGCATTTGCGGTCTGTCCGTCGAGCCCGACCTGCGTAATGAGGTTTCCGTAATACTGTCCGAGCGTTTGCACCTGGGCCGATGCTACGGAAAACCCAATCGGATGAGCTTTGGTGAAGTTCGCGGTAAAGCTGCCCGGTGCAACGGTGTTAATCGCGGTAACGACCACATTCTCTTGATTTGCCGTCCCGGCGTCCACCGTCAGTATCTGGCCGATTTGCACATCAGCGTACGCGCCCGGCGCCGGCGCAGTTATGGTAACCGAGCCGGGGGCGACGACCGCAGTTGCGGCATTTGTTTGAATTGCGGGTACGCCGACACTTGCGCTAAAAAGTTTCATAATCGCGTTCGCGGCGCCGTTATCGTTTGCACCAAACGCATTGGTGCTGTCCTGGACCACCGCACCGCCGTCGCTCTGCAGCGCGTTTGCTCCGAGTACCCCGATGAGCGAGGTCGCCGGAGTAGCCGCACCCCAGTTTGAATCGGAGATCGCAAAGGTCGGATCGGTCGGTGCGCCTGCAGCTTGCTGGGCCGCGCGATGAGCCAGGCTGATGTTAGCCGGATCGCGCGCGAAGACGATCTTCTGACCCGTCACATCGAACGACGCGCTTACTCCCAATTGCTGCGCGTTAAAGTTTGTGATGAAGTGATCGATCGTATCAGCATTTCCGCCGGCAAGCGTGCTGTAGTTGAACGTCTGCGCAACTCCATCAACCTTAACTGTGAGGGCTCCAGCGATTCCGGCGGCGGCTGGTGGATTTGCGAGGCTTGCATTCGCATTGAGTTGGGCTGAGGTATCGACGGTGTTGTTAGCCGAGTTCAGGCCGACGACCAGCGAACCTGCGGCCGTGCTGGCGAGCGATGCCGGCAACTGCGCTGGATTGGTAATTCCTACTTGGATGTTGCTGGCAGAGATTGGATTGGTGCCGACAACCGGGGCGAAAAGATTTACTCCGGCAACTCCGTTTTGATCGTACCCT
>JALYVT010000265.1 GCA_030853105.1 Vulcanimicrobiota bacterium | reverse complement strand
GTAGCGACAAGTGCAAAAAGAACGCCGCAGACACATTATCCGCGGCGTTCCTAATGTTGGCTCTTGAGATTACTACGGCCAGCCGAGGTAGAGTGGGTCAGCGCTGGTTTCGGTGCGCGGGTCGTGCAGCCACTCTTCGGTGCCAACATGGTTGATACCATTACCGAACGGATATGCTCCGAAGGCGCCGCCGTACCAAATCGCTTGCGGGTCGGCGAAGCTATTCAGAGCGCTGGTAGTACCGGGCGTTCGGAACGACGTTGCGATGTAGTCAGTACAGGTAGTCGAGCCGCCGCCGAACACATAATTGTGAATCGTCAGTGCTTCACTGCCCTGTCCGAGCGTGTTCGTTGCAACTTGCTCAGAGTAGGTGTCTCGATTGTTTTCAACTAGCCATTCGTCTGGAATGAGAGTACCGAGCCCGATAGCGGCGCGGTCTTTGATGTTGGCGTTCAGACACTCTTCTTCGACAGGCGTTAAGGTCGCCAAGCGGTAAAGCCCGCTGCTCTGAATCGGCGGATTCACGGTGCCGGGCAGATTGCCGCCGCCGATGACGCAATCGGTGCAACCGGGTTGCGGCGGCATGGTTGGAGCAGCCAGCGGATTGGGTCCGCCTTTAAGTAATATCGCATCATGAATGGTAGCGCGGGTATCGGTCGGCGATTCCGACCCAATCCGCATGAGATACGGCCCCGGTGAAGCAGTAAATGCGAAACTGCCGTCCGGTGCGGTCGTTGCAACGGCCACATACGGCGCAAGCGCACTAGGCGCAATCCCGCCGCCATTAGGCACCGTACAGGTCGAAACCGGCTGCTGATAGTTGACGGAGGTTTCTGCGCAGCCGACTGACCCGGCCGCAATCGAGACGGGCTCTCCCGCAAGCGGCATCTGCGAATCGTAGTCAACCAGTTTGCCGGTCACGCTGGCCTGGCTTGGCGGCGCAACGCAGTTCAGCGGGGTGCCGGTATAGCCGGATGGGCACGGTGTTGCGCTCGGTGGATTCGTCGGCGGTGTTCCGCCACCACCGATACCGACCGGAGCGCCGCCTCCGCACGCGGCAAGAAGCGCGATCGCCATCACGCCGGTAAACTGCACAACAATCTTATTCAAAATAGACACCCTTGCATAAGCGCGACTGCGAGCGTCGCCTGGACCGTTATCTTCCTCATCGGCAAACCGAGGTCCGTTCTTAAATCCCAAACTTGTCGATGGCGGAGGCGATCTCGTCGGGGGTTTCGACCGGGAGATTGTGGCCGGCGTTCTTCAGCATCACCAGCGCGCAGCCGGCGATCGCAGCGCTAACGTCGCGTTTTATGCGGCTCGGCGGCGTAAGTGGATCCTTCTCGCCCGCGATTGCGAGTGTCGGCACGACGATTGCTTTCAGCCGCTCGAAAAAATCCACGGCGCGGCCGCGCTCGTACCAGCCGAACCACGCTTCGCGCTGACCGACGAGCGCATCGTCAACAATTCGCTGCATGCTGTTGTAGGGAGTCTCGCGCGCCATCGCCGCGCGCTGAAAGCGCTCGATCCGCTTGCGCACGCCGAATGCTTCGAGCGAGAGTTGGCGGTGGCGTTCGCTGAGCCGCACCGAGCGCGCGGTGCCCGGTGCAACCAGCACCATGCGTTTCAAGTTTGCCGGACGTTCGCACGCAATGAACTGCGAAATCTTGCCGCCCATCGAATGACCGACGAGCGTGACCGGTGCGTCGATTGCGCGCAGCGCCGCACGCAGATCGGATGCGTACCCGTCAAGATCGTGGCCGGTCATCGGTCGATCCGAGAGTCCGGCGCCGCGAAAATCGAGCAGGTGCAGCGTGAACTTATCCGGGTCCAACCGCTGCGCGACGTCGTACCACATCCGACGGCCGCTAATCCAGCCGTGCGCGAACAGTACGTGTCGAGCGCCGACGCCGCGCCGTTCCAAGCATAACCGCACGCCGTCGTTCTCGATAAAGTTGTGGACCAGATCGCTCATGCCGCTCTCTTTAGCTCACGAAGGTTCGAGCCCTCGCCGGGCGAATCGCAAACCACGATGAAACGACGCGCCTGGTACTGGCTCCTAGTCATTCCGTTCATCGCTACGCTCTGGCCGCCGTTTTATGTGCGGACAGATCCCGTCGTCGCCGGCTTCCCGTTCTTCTACTGGTATCAGTTGGTCTGGATCGTGCTCACGGCGCTGCTGCTCGGCTTGGTATTGCGGATGACGCGCGAGCATCGCGATGTCTAGCAGCACGATTATCTTTCTTGCGCTGGTTGCGCTGGTGACGGTGCTTGGCTTCGCGGCTGCGCGCTGGGGATCGGCCGATCTGCACAACTTCGATGAATGGGCGCTCGGCGGACGGCGCTTCGGCACAGTCGTGAGCTGGTTCTTGCTCGGCGGCGATCTCTACACTGCCTACACGTTCATCGCGGTTCCGGCGCTCATGTACGG
>JALYVT010000264.1 GCA_030853105.1 Vulcanimicrobiota bacterium | reverse complement strand
CAGTTTGCTCGGCCCAAATGTTGGTGTGGCAGCCGACGGCGGTTTGCTCTGGCCGCTCGGTCGAACGATCGGCGTTCCGTCGATAACGATCGTGCTGGATCGGCCATGGTAGCCGATCGGCAAGTGTCGCCAATTGGGCATCAGCGCTTCACCATCGGGCCGAAAGATTTTTCCGAGGTTGGTGGCATGTTCCAGCGACGAATAGAAATCGACGTAGTCACCGATTTGAAACGGCAGTTGCATCTGCGCGCCGCTTTGTTCGACCAGCAACTCCTCGCTGTTTGCGGTTCGGGCGATCTCCTCATTGCCGACCCGCAAAAGATCGGTAAGCCGCGCGCGCAACGCGCTCCAAACCGGGCGGCCGGCGGCGAGCAGCGCATTGAGTGTCGGCGACACCAGCATCCCGCGTTCGCAAACACCATCCAGCAATCCGGTGCCTGCAAGAACATGCAGATCGAGAATTTGTCGGCCGATTGCAACGCCGATGTGCGCCGATCCATCGCGGAGGAAGACGCCGTACGGAAGATTCTGAATCGGAAAATCGGAGCCTGGATCGACTTCAACCCACGACTGCAGTCCCGAGTCGACGTTCGCTTGCGCGGTCATAATGGTGAGCGGTTCCTTAAAGAATACGCAGGTCGGTCAGGTCGGCGATCGGTTCGTCGAAGCTGCAGCTTCCATACGAGTAGAAGCCCGCGCGACGCATTTGGGTGAGGTCTTCGGTCGACGCAGTCCAATTGCGCCACATGAACCCATCGTCCTTGAATCGGAACGCAGTCGGATCGGGCTCGGCGAGAATCGATGCAAGCTCGTGCTGCGGCGTGCCCCGCTGCGCGAATGTGGCCGCGGCCAGCAGATTCAAAAACCCGTGCATCAGCAATCCGGTGGTTTCGTTCTTCGCACGAATCGGATGATGCAAACCGGCGGTGGCTTTGAACGCAACGCCGTTATCGTGCGCGGCGTGAACAAAAGCGGCTAGTTCCTCGCAGCTTGGAAAGGCTGTCGGAACCTCACCACCGCACCGGATTTTTCCCGAGAGTTTGGTGCGCGCCAGCGCCGCCATCGAATTGGGAAGCAGCGCCTCCCACTGATCGCCGCGTGGCAACTCGACAAAGCACGACAAATCGCGCAACGCGGTTCCCTGTAAAAGCATGCCAAGCTGACCGATCGCTGAATCGAACGTATCGCGCAGCGCCCGCAGCGCCGGAACCGGAACCTCAAGAATCTCAATCTTACCGGCGTTCGTATCTGCGCGGCGTGTCGCAAGCTCTTCGAGCCAATGCTGCGCATCGGTCTGCCAGGAGTTCGAGGCGGTATCGGCATCGAGAATCACGCTGAGCCGAAACGGATGGCGATCGCCCAAGTTTTGCGTGAGTTCGTCGACTCGCGATGCGGGCACGATAAAACGGCCGAGCATCCAGGCGTGTTCGCCGGCTCGCGCGGTATCGTACTCCGCGACAGCCTGTGCCATATCCAGCTTGGCCGGAGGAAAGAGACCGGCGTAATCGATCAATCCGCCGAAAGCCGTTTGGAGCGCACTCTGCATCCTGGAGTTCTTTGCCGCAAGGGCGAACATACCCGCCCGGCCAAGCAACCTGTATGAGCACCCTAACCACCGCGCCAACCAACCCACTCGCCGATATCGATTGGGCTTACCTCGAGTTTTATGTCGGGAACGCAAAGCAAGCCGCGCATTACTATTGCTCGGCATTCGGCTTCGAGCAGATCGCCTACGCCGGTCCCGAGACCGGCATTAAAGGTCGCGCATCCTACGTTCTGCAGCAGAATAACCTGCGCTTCGTGCTGACCAGCAGCTTGCAGTCCGATGATGAGATCGCGCGGCATGTCGCGCTGCACGGCGACGGCATTAAAGATATCGCCATCGTGGTTGCCGATGCCCACGCGGCACATGCCGCCGCAGTCGCGGCCGGCGCGAAATCAACGGCGGACCCCAGTGAATCGAGCGATGACGATGGAAAGATCGTGCGCGCGAGCATTTCAACCTACGGCGAGACGGTCCATTCGTTCATCCAGCGCGACGGCTATCGCGGCATCTTCATGCCGGGCTTTATCGAAGAGCGCAAATCCTATCCGCAGGCACGCAAACCTGGATTAAAGCACGTCGACCACTGCGTGGGAAATGTCGGCTGGGGTGAGATGGATACATGGGGCGAGTTTTACGCGCGCGCATTCGGGTTCTCGCAACTGGTTTCATTTGACGACAAAGATATTTCGACCGACTACACCGCCCTTCGCTCAAAGGTGATGACCGATGCCCGTCATCGCGTCAAGTTCCCGATCAACGAACCGGCGCAGGGCAAAAAGAAATCCCAGATCGAAGAGTATCTGGAGTTCTACAAGGGCGCAGGCGTACAGCACGTTGCGATTGCGACCGATGACATCATCGAAACGATTCGCGCGCTCAAAGCCAACGGCGTTGAGTTCTTAGATACAC
>JALYVT010000082.1 GCA_030853105.1 Vulcanimicrobiota bacterium | reverse complement strand
GTCGTATACGCCTCCCACTTGAACCAGTGCAAATTCTGGGTGAGCGGTTGGCTCTTCGGTCCGGTCAGGTATTTCTGATTGTGATAGAAGCCGCCGCCGTGCACCGACCACAACTCACCCTGCACGCCGTTTTCGGTCTCCTTCGATGTAGCCGGCGCAGTAAGGTTGTCATCGAGCCACACGAAGTAGAATGACGCGCCGATCCATGCGATTCCGGCCGTAAAGTGAAACCAGCGCACCACAAGATTTAGCCAGTCCAACGCATACGCGCCCACTAGTCACGCACCATACCGAGCAGCCTCAGCCGAGCTATCTTGCCAATTTCGTGCAGAGCCGTCGCGATCTCGCCGGCGCGCGCGTTCCTCGTTCGCGCTTCAAGAGCGTCGAAAATCGAGTTCTTGGTCTGCTCGCGCGCGCAAATCACAAAAGGAAAGCCAAATTGCGTGCGATACTGCGCGTTCAGCCTGTCGAAGTGTTCGATTTCTTGCGCACTTAGCTGATCCAAACCCGCGGCGCTTTGCTCTCGCATCGAATCCGACGTAATTCGGCCTGCGCGTGCAAGCCTGCCCCCCAGATCGGGATGTGCGCGAATCAACTCGACCTGATCGGCTTCGCTCGAACTACGCACTACTCCCATCAACGCGGCATGAAGCGCGGCCACATTGGGAAATGGCCGCTCGCTCCACGCTCTTTTCGCAATCCAATCCGAGTTTTCAAACACGGGTCCCACCGAAGCCGTAAACGCGCCGCAGTCTGCGGCGTTAAGGGCCGCAAGCCTCACGCGGTGGTCCAGTCCAGCGGCGCCCTTATGCATCCCCCTTCGTATACGCATCTTTGCAGAGTCCCACCTACCGGATGGAACCCGTTATCGGTTGACGATAATATCGTGGCATGATAATCTAGATTATGCACTTCGCCGATAAAGCGACCAGTGAACTATTTAACGGCATCGCATCAAAAGCGTCGCGCAAAGTTATCCCAGCCGCGCTCGCCCAAGGCGCTCTTGCGAAGCTCACATTATTGGAGGCGGCGGTAAACCTGAAACAGTTTCAGATTCCGCCCGGAAACCGACTCGAAGCCCTGCGAGGAGACCGCGAGGGGCGGCATTCGATCCGCATTAACGATCGCTATCGTATCTGTTTTCGCTGGACGGATGTGGGCGCGGTTGATGTAGAAGTCGTCGACTATCGCACAAGGAGCCGAAAATGAATCGCCCACTCACGATCCCCAGCCACCGGCGTCCAACTCTTCCAGGAACGATCCTTCTGCAAGAGTTCCTAGAGCCGCTGGGAATCACGCAATCAGCGTTTGCCAAACACATCGGCGTTACAACCGCGCGCCTATCCGAGATAATTCATGGGAAACGGCCGGTCACGATGGATTCGGCCCTTCGATTCGAGCGCGCCCTGGGATTCAGCGCCGAGTCGTGGATGCGGATGCAAATGACAGTGGATATGTATGATGCGCTCCATGGACGCCTAAGTAAATCAGTCGATCGAATCAAACCGATTGCCCGGGCCTCATAACCGCTCGATGACTTCTCAAGAGGGATTGACCGCTGCAATCGCCGAGACGAAGGTATGATTGAAACGCCGATTTTGCTGGATGCGATTCGCGCCGATTCCGGACGGGTGATCGCCTCGAACGCTGCCGCGAGCCTGCTCGACCTGGACGACGGTGTGCTGTGTCTGGAGTTTCACTCCAAGGGCAACACGGTTGACGCCAATACGTTAATCATCGCCGAGCACGCCAACCAAATCATTCCGGGCGCGTACCGCGGCTTGGTTGTCGGAAATCAGGGTTCAAACTTCTCATTCGGCGCAAATCTGCGCTGGCTCTTGACGATGCTCGATGACATCGGCGATGACCGCGAGCAATTTCATATTGCCGCCAAGCGCTTCCAGAACGTGACTACCGGCATGCGCGCGGCACCGTTTCCAACCGTTGCGGCACCGTTCGGGCTCACAATCGGGGGTGGCCTGGAACTCTCGATGTACGCCGATCGCGTCGTCGCGAGCGAAGATTTGCGCGCAGGTCTGCCGGAGATGGCAGTCGGCATATTGCCCGATTTGGGCGGTACGAGCGAGCTCTACCTCCGAGCACTCGATGACGCCGGCCCCGGAAACGAGGAACAAGCCTTGCGGCGCGCATTTGAAATCATCGGGATGAACAAATCCAGCAAAAATGCCGCCCACGCACGCAAGCTGCTCTTCTTACGGTCTGCCGATATCGTATTGGAAGACCGCGCAATACTGCTTTCACGCGCAAAGGCCGAAGTACTTGCGCTCGCACCGGAGTATCGGGCGCCGCAGCCGCGCGCGGATATTCCGGTACTAGGCGACCGTGGGTTCGCGGAACTTGAGCAAGGCATCTTGGCTGCAGTCGGCGCCGACATGATTACTGCCTACGACGGCGAGATCGCCCGCGCACTTGGCCGAGTCATGACCGGCGGCCCCGGTCACCCGCGCAAACTCTCGCATCTCGAACTTCTCGATCTCGAAACGCACTACTTCGAGACACTGATTTGGAATCCCAAAACACGCGACCGCATGACGCACATGCTTGCCCACGGCACGCCTCTGCGCAATTAGCCGACTTCGAAGAGGCCGGCGGCACCCATTCCTCCGCCGATGCACATGGTAACGACTACGAACTTGACGCCGCGTCGTTTGCCTTCGATCAGGGCGTGCATCACCATGCGCGTGCCGCTCAGGCCGTAGGGGTGACCGATTGAAATTGCGCCGCCGTCGACGTTGAATCGGTCGTTCGGCAGTTCGAGCGTGTCACGGCAGTACACCGTTTGCACGGCGAAGGCTTCGTTGAGTTCCCACAAGCCGATGTCGTCGACTTTGAGATCGTGGCGCTTGAGAAGTTCGGGTATCGCGTAGACCGGGCCGCTGCCCATGTCGCCCGGTTCGCAGCCGCGCACGACCATGCCGCGATAGTATCCGAGCGGCGAAAGTTCGCGTTTCTGCGCTAATTCTGCGTCCATAATGACGACTGCGCCGGCTCCATCGGAGAGTTGCGACGAGTTGCCCGCAGTAATGCTGGAGTTCTTATCCAGAACGCCTTTAAGAGCAGCCAAACCCTCAAGCGTCGTGTCGCTTCGATTACCTTCGTCTTTAGTCAGCGTGACGCGTTCTTCGGTAACAGCGCCGGTCGCTTTGTCCGCGACAAACTTCCATGCAGGTAACGGAACGATCTCCGCATCAAACCTGCCGGCCGCTTGGGCCGCAGCGGTGCGCTGCTGACTCTGCAATGCGTAAGCGTCCTGGCGCTCGCGCGCGACGTTGTAACGCTTGGCAAGTTTATCGGCGGTTTGCAGCATCGGCATGTAGAGATCGGGCTCGTGGCGCATCAGCCACTCTTCGCTCATGCCTTTGATGTGCAAGTCGTTCTGCACCATGCTGATCGATTCGCATCCGCCGGCGACGACGATCTGCGCGCCGTCGACGATGACCCGTTGTGCCGCAGACGAAACGGCTTGTAAACCCGAAGCACAGAAGCGACTCACGGTTTGACCGGAAACGCCGACCGGACAACCCGCGCGTAGCGCCGCGGTGCGCCCCAAATTATTGCCGGTCGCACCTTCGGGCAGACCGACGCCGATCACGACGTCTTCAACTTCGCCTGGCTCAATCGCCGCGCGCCGCATCGCATGTTCGATCGCGTGACCGGCCATGGTTGCGCCGGGCGTTTGGTTAAACGCTCCGCGAAACGCTTTACCAATCGGCGTGCGCGCCGCGGAGACGATAGCGGCTTCACGCATGGACCAACTCCTTCGAATAACTTGCAAACTTTCCATCGCTCGCCGCGATCTGCGCGAGCAGCGGCGAGGGTTCCCAGCCGAACCCGAGGACCGCGTCGTAGACGTTCTTGACGCCGACTTCATCGGCATACCACATCGGGCCGCCGTGATGCGGCGGGAAACCGTATCCGTACACATACACGATATCGATATCGCCTGGCCGTAGCGCTACTCCATCACCGAGCAGATTCGCACCGGCATTGATGAGCGCATACACCAAGCGCTTCACGATCTCGTCGTCGGTCACTGAGCGCGGAGAGATGCCTGCCTTCGCGGCCTCTTCTGCAAACAGCACCTCGATCTGCGGGTCGGCAATCGGGTCGCGCTTTCCCTTCTCGTACTTATGAAATCCGGCCCCGGTCTTTTGACCCAGCCGTTTGAGTTCATACATCCGATCGATGATCTTGCTGCGAGCTGAACCCATATCCGGGCGCGCTTGTTGAATGTGCCAAAACACGTCCACGCCGGAGAGGTCGAACATCGCAAACGGTCCCATTGGGAATCCGAACGCCTTCATTGCCTTGTCAATCCGATGCGGTGAGATACCGGCTTCGGCTAAACCCACGGCTTCGCGCGCATAGTCGAACAGCATTCGATTACCAATGAATCCGAACGCATTGGCGGAGAGCACCGCGATCTTACGCAGCAACTTGCCGAGCTTCATCGCGGTTGCCAGCGTCTGCGGCGAGGTCTGCGAACCGCGCACGATCTCCAGCAGCTTCATAATATTTGCCGGCGCAAAGAAGTGCAGCCCGACGAATTGCTCCGGGCGCTTGGTCACCGCGGCCATCTCGTCGATATCGAGCGTTGAGGTATTGGAAGCGAAAATCGCATCCGGCTTCACGATCGCTTCGAGCTTCGCAAAGACTTGCTTCTTCACGTCCATGTTTTCGAAGACCGCTTCGATCACCAGATCGACGTCGCTGATCTCGCTATAGTCGCTGGTGAAAACGACCGATTGACCGCGCTTCCAGGCCTCTTCTTGTGTCATGCGCCCGCGCTGAACCTGATGCATGAACATTCCGAAGACCATCTGCTTGCCACGCTCGATAGCTTCATCGGCGGGCTCGACGACGGTGACGGGAATACCGGCATTCGCGAACGTAATCGCAATTCCGGTGCCCATGGTTCCGCCGCCGATCACTGCGGCCTTGGAAATTGTTTTCGGTTCAGCCTTCGGCAAACCGGGAATCTTCGCGAGCTCGCGTTCGGCGAAGAAGATGTGCCGCAGCGCCAACGACGGTTCCGATCGCACCAGTTCTTCGAACAGGCGCGATTCGCGGGCGATCCCGTGCTCGAACGGCAACTCCAGCGCTGCCTCGACGGCGTCGATCAGCTTGTGAGCCGCAAATCCGCCATTGCCCTCGGGCGGCACCATCTTATGCGCTTGCGAGACTACGAACGGCAACGCTAGCGGCGTTATTCCGCTGCCGATTTGAGCAGTGAGCGCCGATAAACGCCGCTTCGGCCGGTCGGCAACGACGCGCTGCGCAAACGCGACTGCGCCATCGACGACGTCCGCCTCAACGACTTCATCGATGATACCGCTCTTCTTGGCGGCTTCGGCGGAGACGCTTTCGCCTTTGAGCATCATCTCCAAGGCGGCCTGCGCTCCGATGAGCCGCGGCAACCGCTGCGTGCCGCCGGCGCCCGGAAGCAAGCCCAGCTTGATCTCCGGCAGTCCAAGCTTCGAGCGTTTGCCGGCAACGCGATAATCGCAGGCAAGCGACAACTCCAGACCGCCGCCCAGCGCATTCCCATCGATCGCTGCAACATAGGTTTTGCCGCCGCGCTCGATTGCGGCGATGACATCGCGTATCGTTATTGCATCCGGGCGAAGTTCGGTCAAGAAATCATTCACATCAGCGCCGCCGCTGAAGATTCCGTTTGCACCGGTGAACACGATTGCGTTCACGTTCGCATCGGCCTCAGCCGCTTGCACGGCCGCGAGCAGTTCGGAGCAAAACGCAAACGACAGCGCGTTTACCGGCGGGTTATCGAGCATGAGAATACGGACGGTCCCGCGGTCGGCGGTGTGCAACATCAGACCGGCACCGCGGCTTTGCGGTCGAGATCGTAGGCCGATTCCGGTAACGTCATTACATCGCCGGCTCCGTCGATAATTTGGCGCTTTAACCAGGCGGCTTGGGTGAGAACATGCGTCGCGTAAAAACGCGCCGTCACCAATTTAGCGGCATAGAAGTCGCCGTCGCCGCCATCGAGCTTTTTGGTGGCGATTTCGGCCGCCCGCGCCATCTGCCAACCGGCGGCAACCACGCCCCAGAGTTTGAGGTATGGTACCGAGCAGGCAAATGCTTTATGCAGATCGCCCATGGCGCTCATACCGATCCACTGCGAGGTCTCGGCAAGCGCCGCGATGCCTTTACCCAATGAATCGGCGATCGATTTGAGCGCGGGATCATCGGAATCGGCGAGCGTCTGCGCGAAGGTCTGCATCTCTTTGATCACGACCGTCGCGGTGGCGCCCATGTCGCGAATCAGTTTGCGTCCGACCAGGTCGAGCGCTTGAATGCCGGTGGTGCCTTCGTAGATTGTGGTAATGCGGACATCGCGATATTGCTGAGCGATGCCGGTCTCTTCAACGTACCCCATGCCGCCGAAGACTTGCATAGCCGTCGATGCGACCTCACACGCGGTCTCGGTGCACCAGGCTTTTACGACCGGGATCATCAGTTCAACGAAAGCCTTATGCTGCTTACGCACCTTCTCGTCGGGATGTTTGTGCGCGTAGTCAAGTGATGCGGCGGTAACGTACGAGAGCGCGCGCATGGCCTCGATCTGCGATTTCATCGACATCAACATTCGCCGCACATCCGGGTGCTCGATGATCCGAACGGCTTGCGGACTGCGCGAGGCGGCGTCACGGCTCTGCACGCGATCCTTCGCATACTCAAGCGCGCTCTGATACGCGCGATCGGCAACCGCCAGGCCTTGTACGCCCACGCTAAAGCGCGCCGCGTTCATCATAATAAACATGTACTCGAGGCCGCGATTGGGTTCGCCCATCAGATATCCGACGGCGCCGCCCGAACGCTCGCCGTAATTGAGCGTGCAGGTCGGGTTGCCGTTGATTCCGAGTTTGTGCTCGATCCCGGCGCAGTACACATCGTTGTGTTCGCCGAGTGACCCGTCATCGTTGATGAGCATCTTCGGAACGATGAACAGCGAGATGCCTTTGGTGCCTTCAGGCGCATCCGGAAGCCGCGCGAGAACCAAGTGAACGATGTTCGGCGCGAGGTCGTGTTCTCCGAAGGTGATGAAAATTTTCTGACCGGTAAGCTTGTAATGATCGCCTTCCGGAATTGCTTTCGTGCGCACCGCGGCGAGATCCGATCCGGCTTGCGGTTCGGTTAGGCACATCGTACCGGTCCACTCACCGGAGACCAGCTTCGGAATGTAGCGCATCTTCTGTTCGTCTGATCCGACCAATTCAATCGCTTCGATTGCGCCTTGATTGAGCAGCGGACCGTTCGCGAAGCCGATGTTTGCGGCGTTCCACATCTCCAGCGTCGGCCCGAGCATGAGTTGCGGCAATCCCTGGCCGCCGTACTCCGGCTGCACCGGCAGCCCGATCCAACCGGCTTTTGCGAACTGCGAATACGCTTCCTTAAAGCCCTTGGGCGTGCTGACCTCACCATCGGTCCACGTGCAGCCCTCTTTGTCGGCCGAGCGATTCAGCGGATCGAGCACTCCGCTTGCAAACGCCCCGGCCTCTTCGAGAACCGATTCCAACACCTCGGTTGTATCCTCAAAACCGGGAAGCTTCGCGATCTCTTCGATCCCGGCCAGTTCGCGCAAAACGAACTGCATATCACGCAGTGGGGCAAGGTAGGTGCTCATCGTGCTAACTCTCTCTCATAAAGCTCGGTGCGTAATCGCTGAACAGAGACTGCCAGCGTATCGAGGTATGGCAACATGTTGGTTTTGATTCGCGAGAGCCGCTCGCGGCCGGCCATCGTTATCGTGTACGACCGGCGAGAACGCTTTGAGGGATGCTCCCACGCTCCGCTGATAAAATCGCGTTCTTCCAGCCGACGCAGTAGGGGGTAGATCGTGTTCGTATTGACCGCGAGCAGCCCGCCGCAGGTCGCCTCGATGCGAGCCATCAGCGCGGTCCCGTGGCTAGGCTGCTCCGACAACAGGTGGAGAATGAGGACGGGCAAGATCGTCTTGCTCTTGACCGGCCCGCGGAGAACCTCATCGGCTGCTTTCATGATACTTCTACCATTGATACTTTTAATAAACCGATTCTCCTTTTTGCCGAGCCCGATGCAAGAGCCGCTGCCGCGCCCGCATAAAGTGCCTGCCTGCCTGCACCCCAAGTCGGCCGGTTGCAAACGCGCAGTCTGGGAAGAATACCTAGCATGGAACAGCAACAGATAGAAGCCACCGCAAAGAAGGCCGCAAACTCCACCGTGGGGTCGATCGATCAGGCGGCAAACACACCCCAAGGGAAACTCGCAGCCGATGTCAGCAACACGCTCGAACACCGGCTTGCGAAAGAGCCATCGAACTCGACCCTGCGCACCGCCCTCATGCTCGGCGCCGGGAGCGTCGTCATCGGCTCACTCGCCATGCACTTGGCCGGGCGCAAGCACGAAGCATTGTTTTTAGCACAGTGGGTGCCGACAATTCTTCTCGTCGCACTCTGGGGACAGGTTGTCAAAATCGGCGATCAGCGCTGAGGTTATAGTAATACAGGGCCGCTGATGCGGCCCTGTATTATTTCATCAAGCAGCAGTCAGGATTTTTTTCGCGAAGATCGTTTGCGCGCCGGTACCTTAGCTCCGCTCGCACGTGCTTCCGAAAGGCCGATCGCAATTGCTTGTTTGCGGCTCGTGACCTTTTTATCGGAACGACCCGAGCGCAGTTTGCCCGCTTTCATCTCGTCAATCGCTTTATGAACCTTCTTCTGCGATTTCGGACCGTACTTACGGGTAGATTTTTTCTTTCGCGTCGAAGCTTTTTTGCGCGGCGCGGTCGTCTTGCGCGCAGCCGCCTTACGAGTCGAGATTTTCTCACGAACGGTTTTCTTACGAGTAGTTGCCACTTCAAGGCTCCTTTCCGTTCTGCGACTAGCATGAGCTAACGGTAGCCTTAACCCTTAGTCGAAGCTTTCTCCTGGCTGCGCGGTTTTGCACTGTTCGCAATTCCATCGATCCAAGCCGACAGCGACGCGCTGGGATTGCGAGCAATAATCACAGAGCAGCGTCTGAAATAGCGACTTGGGGAATTCTTTCGACTTGGCGCCGGTCTTACTTTAGCCATGTTATTGCTGATTCCAAAAGACGAAGAGTGAGATCGCGGCGATTCCCATTAAGGCAACCGTCAGCCAACCCCAAATGTTGGCAATCAGCGAACTCTTCCAGCGTCCCATGATCGTTTGATTGTTGGCGATGATGACGATCGCAATAATAATTGGGACCGCGGCCACGCCGTTGAGCACCGCCGACCAGAAGAGCGCCTTGATCGGGTCAATGTGCACCAGATTCATCACGATGCCCACGACCATTCCGGCTAAGATAACCGAATAGAAGCGCGGAGCCTTTCGAATCGGCTGATCGAGGCCGGTGCGAAACGCGAAGGTTTCAGCCACAACGTAGGCTGACGACCCGGAGAGAGCGGGGACGGCCAGCAGACCCGTCCCCACTACGCCTAGCGCAAACAGCAAGTAGGCAAAGTTCCCGGCTAGCGGCCTGAGCGCGCGAGCGGCATCCTGTACGCTTGCAATATCGTGCCGG
>JALYVT010000006.1 GCA_030853105.1 Vulcanimicrobiota bacterium | reverse complement strand
AGCCCGCCAGCAGGCCGCAATCTTGGACTTCGGACAGTTAGCGCTCTCAGGTTACGCAACCGAAGAACTCGGTCGTGATGCGATCGAAATGCTGACGGTTCACTTAGGCGTACCGATCGCGGAGCTTCATGTGTACGAAGCAGCCGAGAAGCGTTTTTGCCTGCAATCCTCCAACGGCTGGCGTGAGTGCGAAGCTCTGCGCCGCGAGATTGGGAAGCAATCGCAGGTCAGCACGCTGGTCACTACCGGGCAACCGATCGTGAGCGATGACGTGTGGGCCGATCCGCGCTTCACCGACCGTGCAGGTTTCGAGCAGCGTGGTGTTCGAGCCGGCTTGTGTACGCTTATCGGCACGTCGCAGATTCCACTGGGCGCGCTGTCGGTGTACGGTATCGAATCGCGGCTGTTTACGCCGAGCGAGGTTCGGTTTGTTGAATCGATCGGAACGATTCTGGGTGAGGCGATGCGCTGGAACGCACAGAACAAGCGAATCAGCGAAATCCTTGAGTCGATCACCGATGCGTTCATCGCCTTCGATCACAATCTGCGCGTCACATACGTCAACGAGCGTATGGCGTTGTTCGTCGGCTACATCCGCGAAGAACTGATCGGTAAGGAACTTCGCGAGGTCTTCACGCATGCACGCGAAGCGCAGTACTATGAACGGTACGAGCATGTTATCACAACGCGCAAAGTCGCGACGTATGAGCTTTTTTATCCACCGGATAGACGCTGGTATGAAGCCAGCGTCTATCCGGCAATCGACGGTGTCGTCGCCTATTTTCGTGACGTTACGGAGCGCAAAGCGGCCGAAGTACAGCTGCACCAGCTCAATGCCGAGCTCGAACATCGGGTCGAAGAGCGGACGGTGCAGCTCGAACATGCCAACAAAGAACTGGAGTCGTTTGCGTACTCGGTCTCGCACGATCTTCGGGCGCCGCTGCGTGCAATCGACGGTTTCAGCCAAGCTCTTGAAGAAGACTATGCGGCGGTTTTGGACGCAAGCGCCCAAGGGTATCTAGGGCGCGTTCGCAAGGCCGCTCAGCGAATGGCCGATCTGATCGATGCGCTGCTGAAATTGGCCCGCGTGGCGCGAATGCAGATGAGCTACGCCCGGATCGACTTGAGCGCGCTCGCGCAAAGTGTTGCCGCCGATCTTCGTGAAGCCGATCCGGCGAGATCGGTAACGTTTGAAATCGAACCGGAACTGAGCGCCTGCGGCGAACCGATGCTGTTGCGTGCGGTGATTGAGAACCTGCTCAACAATGCGTGGAAGTTTACCAAGAATAAACCGGATGCTTGTATCCGTGTTGGCCAGGAGGCCGGCGAACTGTTCGTAGCCGATAACGGCGCCGGCTTCGACATGACCTATGCGAATAAGCTCTTCGGCGCCTTCCAACGCCTGCACGGCAACGAAGAGTTTGAAGGAACCGGCATCGGCCTAGCGACGGTCGCCCGAGTTATTCACCGCCATGGCGGCGATATTCGGGCGCACGGGGAAGCCGGCGTCGGAGCGACCTTTTACTTCACCTTGCCCAATGAGGAGCCTCGTGGATAAGCCATATATTCTGTTGATCGAAGATAACGCCGATGATATCGAACTCACGAAGCGAGCATTTTCGAAAAATCATATCGTCAACCAGATCGTCGATGTGCGTGACGGCGCGCAGGCGGCCGAATTTTTGTTTGAAGATAAACGCGAGGGGCTCTCGCTGCCGCAGTTCATCCTGCTCGATCTCAAGCTGCCGAAAGTCTCGGGCCTCGAGTTGCTGGAGCGAATTCGGGCCAACCCGGAGACAGCGCTGATTCCGGTCGTCATCCTGACCTCTTCCAAGCAGGAAGAGGACCGTTTGGCCGGTTATCGGTTGGGCGTGAACAGTTACGTTCGCAAGCCGGTCGATTTCAACGAGTTCGTTGAGGCAGTGCGTCAAGTCGGGTTGTATTGGCTAGTTCTCAACGAGCCGCCGCCCAATCCCGGGCAGCTGTAGACGTGGGAAAGCGCTTGCGGGTTCTCTGCGTCGACGATTCATCCGACGACGCTGAACTGAACATCCGCGCGCTGCAGCGCCACGGATTTACCATCGAAAGCATCCGAGTCGATACGCACGGCGGCGCGCGGGACGCGCTCAGACAACCCTGGGATCTGGTTCTCTGCGATTACTCCATGCCGGATTTCAGCGCGAACGGCTTTCTAAGGCTGCTTGCAGAGATGGAGCTGGAGATTCCGTGCTTGATCGTCTCGGGCGCGATCGGTGAAGAAGCTGCCGTCGAGGCGATTCGGCTAGGCGCTTACGACTATATCTTCAAAGATAATCTGAAACGCCTTGGTCAAGCTGCCGATCGCGCGTTGCGAGACGCCGAGATTAAGGATGCGCGTCGACTGGCCGAGTTGCGCTTGCGCGAACGCGAAACTCGGTTGCGGCTGTTGTTCGAGCAGTTGCCCGCACTTGTGATTACCGCCGATTTGAATATGCTGATTACATCGGTTGAAGGCTCGCAGCTCGGCGTTTTGGGGATTAGCCCCGATACCATGATCGGTCGGCGAATTGCAAGCTCGGCGCTGATCGCCGACGAATCGCGGCTGCCCGCCCGCCGAGGCCAACTCGCCGCCCTGCAAGGTTCCGCCGCCGATCACGAGATCATCTTCGCCGGGAAGACGTTTCAATCGCACGTCGAGCCGCTGCGCGATCCGCAGGGCGAGATTATCGGAACCATCGCGGTTGCGCTTGACATTACCGAGCGCAAAGTCGCCCAGCAGCGTTTGGCATATTTTTCGCAATACGACCTGCTCACCGACCTGCCAAATCGTGGAGTCTTTGAAGATCGGTTGTCGCAGGCGATCGGCATGTCGGGGCGCCACGATCGCCGACTGGCAGTTATTTCGATTGACTTGGATCGCTTCAAGGATATCAACGAAACCTACGGACAAACCACCGGCGACGAAACCTTACGAGCCGTCGGCGCGCGGCTTCATCGGTCGGTTAGCGCCGATGCGACCGTTTCGCGGATCGCCGAAGATACGTTTTGCATCATGCTGCTGGACGTGAAAGATCGCGAATCGGTTCAAGCGGCGGTGGAGTTGCTGCACGATGCATTCCGCGTTCCGTTTGCGGTCGGCGAGGTGGAGGTGCTGGTTACGGCTAGCATCGGCGTCAGTCTGTTTCCGGAGGATGGCCACGATGCCGGCTCCATGATCAAAGCCGCTGACGCAGCGATGTATCAAGCCAAACGAATGTCGCGCAACACCTGGCAGTTCTTCGTTCCGAATATGCTGGCGGCGTCCGCCGAGCGTACAACCCTGCGTCGCGATCTTCGCGCGGCCATTGAGCGCGAACAACTTGTCGTCTACTATCAGCCGATCTTTCGCTGCCAGGGGATGGAGCTTGCCGGCTTTGAGGCGCTCGTTCGTTGGCATCACCCCACGCTCGGAATGCTGCTGCCCGACCATTTTATTCCGCTGGCCGAGGAATCAGGCATGATCGAGCAGCTTGGTGAATGGGTACTCCAAAACGTCTGTATGCAGACAACCCAGTGGCAAGCCGAAGCGCTGGATGTGCCGCGAGTCTGTGTCAACATCTCGGCTCGACAGTTCGAAAATCCGAGTCTGCGGCGCAATATCGAACGCATATTAAACGCTCACGGCGTTGACCCGTCGCGCATCGAACTCGAACTCACGGAAAGCTCGATCTTGCGCGATTTAACCTCGGCGGTCGCGATGCTGCACGATCTGAAAAAACTCGGCGTACGGCTCTCGGTCGATGATTTCGGCACCGGCTATACCAGTTTGAGTTTCTTGCGGCGGTTCCCGATCGATGTGCTCAAGATCGATAAATCGTTTGTGCGCGAGCTGCTGCCGGGCTCACACGACGAAGCAATCGTCAAAGCGATTTCGACGTTGGCTGAAAATCTCGGCTTGATATCTGTCGCTGAAGGAATCGAGACCCCGCTTGCACTCGAGCAGATTCGCGCGATCGGCTGCACCGAAGTGCAGGGGTATCTGCTGAGCCGCCCGCTAAGTCCGCAGCAATGCATCGACTTCTGCCAGGATTACAAACTCGCGCTGGGCTGAGCACCACTAAACACACTCAAAGAGTCGACGGCATCAAGCAATCGCTCTGGTTTATGTACCGTCGGATCGAGCGGAACAAAGCCCTGAATAACAGACTCTAGGGAGCCCCAACCCGAGGGCGAACCACAGGAGTTGGGGTAGCTTGATGCTTCAAATCAAATTTCTTGGCCATCCGCGTTTCTTCGTCGACGGGACACCCTATAAATTCACTGCGCCTCCGAAGACGCTGCCGCTGCTCGGGTATTTGCTGCTAAATGCGAACGCGTCGCTGCGCCGCGATGCACTAGCGTACACCCTCTGGCCGGACGATACCGAAGAGGCAGCGCGCACGGATTTGCGGCGCCATCTAAACTATCTTAAAAGCGGGTTGCCGGTAGCGCCCGAGGACCGCCCCTGGTTTCTTGCCGACGGTGAGAGCGTCCAATGGAACCCGGATTCCGATTGCTCTTTTGACGTCGCGGAGTTTGAGCGACTGTCATCAGCCGTGAACGAGCGCGCCGCCGCAGCCGAACTTTACGGCGGTGATTTGCTTGAAAATCTCTATGATGAGTGGCTTTTCGCCCCGCGGGAGCGATTGCGAAGTTTGTATCTTGACATTTTGAATGGGCTCCTTCTGGCTAGCCGCAGCCGACGCGATTTTGCCCAAGCAATTACCTACGCTCAACGGATATTGATCGCGGACCCGTGGCGCGAAGATACGCTGCGCGAACTGCTGACCGTGCGTTACGAAGCAGGAGACCGAGCCGGCGCGCTTCGTGAATTCAGCGAGTTCCAGCGCCGGCTGAGTAATGAAATATCGGTCGAACCGATGCCCGAGACGCTCTCGCTGCGAAACCTTATTCTTCGCAACGATGCATTGCCTTCGATCCAGTTGAGCGAAGCGGCAACGCCTCAAGGTAGCGAGACTGCGCAAATCTCAATGTTCCCGTTCGTTGGCCGCGAAGCCGAACTGGAACATCTTACAGCCCTGTGGAACCGGGCCGCCCGTGGCCGTGGAGGACTGGTCCTAATCGGAGGAGAGGCCGGCATCGGGAAGTCTCGACTCGTCTCGGAATTTGCCTTGCGGGCCGGCGCGCAAGGCGGTCGAGTTCTGGTCGGCACCACGCTCTCTCCGGAGAGTTTCCCGTACGAACCAATCGTGCAGTCACTTCGTTCTGCTTCGCCCGGGCTCTCTTCACTCGATATTGATGCAGTATGGCTTAACGTCATCTCGAAAATACTTCCGGAGGCGCACCAAGAGCAATCGGATTCATCTAGTCCTCCACGGTTAGATTCGCAGCGAGAACGTATTCGTTTGTTTGAAGCAATGCTCGTCTGTTTTGGCGCGCTTGCGAAGTCTCGCCCCGTATGTCTAATTCTTGAAGATCTGCATTGGGCGAGCGCCGCCACCACAGCCGCGCTGGATTTTCTCGCTCGTCGCGCCGAGTCGCGAAGGATATTGATCGTAGGGACCTATCGAGAAGAAGAAGCCGCAGTCGGCGATTCGCTACGAGAGATGCGCCGCAATCTTCGGCGTGAAAATTTGGCTAGCCACGTCGATCTGGCGGGCTTGCCGGAGGCGAGCGTAATCGGATTGCTCGATTCGATTCCGCAACTCGCTGAGCGAGGGGGTCAAATTGCCAAGGACGCGGTTGCCGAAAGCCGAGGTAATCCGTTGTTCTTGACCGAGATCATCCGGGAACTTGTCGAAACCGGCGCTCCAGGGTTGCAAGCTCAAGGAGTCCCCCGCGGACTAAGCGGCACGATCGCAGCACGTATTGCACGACTCTCCGAAGACGCGCAATTTCTGTGTCAAATCGCTTCGGTGGTCGGCACGGTCTTTGATATCGACATCGTTCGCGAAGTCATCGGCTGGCCGGAGCGCGAAGTGCTTGATGCGCTGGAAGAATTGCTGCGTCGCCAAGTTGTTCACGAGGCCGGTAAGCGAAATGCGTTCGATTACGCTTTCTCCCACCACCTGGTTCAGCGAACCGTGTACGGTGGCGTAGACGCCGCAGGCCGCGTGCGCTGGCATCGCCGGGCCGCTCACGCACTGGAGCAGATTCACAAATCGCGATTGGAAGAGATCGCAGGCGTCATCGCTCGCCACTTCGATGGCGCCGGCGAACCCGAATCTGCCGCCGCGTATTACCTGCAGGCTGCCCGAAGGGCGCTCAGCCTCTACGCAAACGCAGAAGCGTTTACGCTTGCATCACGCGCGCTTGAGCTCACCCGGGAGAATCGAAAACGGATGGATTTGTACGCACTATGCGAGACGATCCAAGGCCGTCAAGGTAATCGCGCTGAGCAGGCCGTCGCGCTCGAGGAAATGGAGCGCTTGGCAGACGCGGCCGATGTCGAAGGTTCTTGCGAAGCGCTTTACCGGCGAATCATTTTTCATCGTGCTCTCGGCGAGCGTAAGTTGGAAGTAACCTATATCGAGAGGCTGGCTTCTCGTGCCGAGTTGGTGCCGGGTGCGTTTTGGCGTGCACGGGCGGCGCATGCGCTCGCGATCTATCAAACCAGCGTAGGAAAGTTTTCAGAAGCATCGCTAAGCACCAGGCTGGCCCTAGGCGAATACGCGGAATGCGGCGACGCCGGCGGCGAGGCCGAATGCCTATGTGCTTTTGCGTATTTAAATGTTTACCAATCGAAGAGTCAGGAATCTGAGGCCGCTTTCGAGCGCGCCCGAGCGGCGGCTGAGTCCTCCGGTAACCAAGCCCTGCTGGCACGCACCTACTTGAGCGCGTCTGCAGCTGCAAACATTGTTTTGGATTATGCGCTTTGTAAACAATTAGCCGAAAAAGGGTTAGAGATTTATTGCGCGATCGGGGATCGAGAAGGTGAAGCAGATTGTTTGACCCGGCTTGGCGTGGTAGCCGGCCGGGAATTCGACATCTCGGCAGCACGCGAATCGTTCGCAAAAGCTCACGATGTATACGTGGCTATCGGAAAAAAACAAGGCTTGGGCGCGGTCGCACTCAACGCCGGGTTAATGGAGTTCGCAGTCGGTTACCTCGACCGCGCGCGCACGGCTTGCAAGTCAGCGGAGGGCATTTTTTCCGAGCTGGGTGACACGCGAGGAATAGCGGTGGCCTCTATAAACCTGGCAATGCTTCACTATCACCAGGGTGACTACGGCGTTGCAAAAATGTTAGCGCTGCGCGGATTGGAGCTAGCACGTGAACTCGGCAGCGAGCCGTTGCAAGCTGCAGCGCTAAGTAACCTCGGAGCGATCGAGCGCGAGCTCGGCAATCCGCAAACTTCTCGCGAACATCTTACAGCTTCGATCGAATTGCGGAATCGATCGGGAAGCACTGCCGATGCGGCGCTGGATCTCGCCGAACTCATACTCACCGAGATTCGACTGAATAATAAAGACGACGCGCTGCGACTCGCCGACGAGGTGATGGCGCGCGACCCAGCCGATTACTCCATGACCTGGGCGCCGCAGACGGTGCCGTTGGCGGCCGCGGCGGCCTATCAGTCCCTCCGCAAGAGGAAACGGGCACACGAGGCGATGGAGCTTGCTTCCCACCTCTTTCGCGAGCGCCTGGCCAAACTGCCTGATCAGGAGACCCGCGCGACGTACGAAAGCATTCCGTTCAATCAGCGTCTGCTCGCAACTACGCTTTTGTAGTCTTACGGCAGGCGTGGTGTGATTCGATTTGCCACATGTGCGGCGTCGAGGACAAGTCGCACGATGCCGGCGTCCCCGCCGCCCTCTTCGCGTTGCGCGAAGACCAACACAACGTAATCGTACGCGTTTGTGTGTTTGTATAGTGCGACGCGCTCCTCGATTTCAGCGCATGGGAGATTTCCGGAATAGCCTTGACAGCTCGATCCATGTTTTCGCAGTGTCTGGAAAACGGTCAATGGCGACCCACTATGGAAAGCCGCCGCAATCTCCGGGCCGACTCCGGACAGCGCGTGGGAGCCGACTTGGCGAATTTTCGCTTGGGTGAAGAACATGATTACGACATCATGACCCGGATGACCGGGGCGTGTGCGGGAATTCCAAGCGCAAAAAAAGCCTGGAGGCCCGTAAGAGCCGCGCTTGACAACCTCAGGATCCCCGATAAGCGAGCTCGCTTCGGTGCTGCTGAGTAGCGAGCACACGTCGAACGCACCAACCGATGAGACCGGTCCGGCATTCGCGGCCGATGGCGCTCGTACGAGCGTCCCGATGAGTGCAAGTAAGCTGCAGATCGCTACAGCGCGGTGCCTGTTTAGCATTTTCGGTTCCTTTCGAACGTTACGGTGTGCGGATCGAATTAGAGAGTATGGCGGTTAAGGTGGAATGGATTCTTGCAGCAACCGCAGCATCGCCATGGGCTTTCGCTAGGGTTTGCGCGCGCTGAAGTGCCGCCAAGGCGGCGGTACGATTCCCCAAGCGAAACTCCGCAATGCCAAGATTGTAGGCGACAACCGCGCTTGCGGGATCGAGTCGCTGCGCCTCTTGATACGAATTTTCAGCGGCTCCAAAGCTGCGCGCCGAGAACTGCATGTTGCCGCGATCGACGAGCACGCCGATTTTCGGCGGCAAAGGCTGCGGATTCAATTCAACTTGCGAACTGGGATCAAGCGAACCAAGAATTTCCTTTGGGGGAAGAGGTTGGGGGTTTAGTTCGACCATTTGGCCCGGTAGAACGCCGTGAACCGCCGCCGGTATATTGAGTGGTCGCGCCGAAGGCGACGGTACCGGCGTGTGCACAACGAGGCCGGCTAGTAAGATAATCGGTATAAATCCGAGCATAAAATCATCCTTTCGATTTGTTTATTTGGTGCACTCCAGGCGCACGCGAAAGCTGGGGTCGTGAATAGGATAGCCGTAAGGCTTTTGCAGCACCGTATTGGCCGGAGTGATTCCGAGCAGAAGTTTTGACGGTTTAGCGGTATTGCTCTCGATTCGGAAGTAGTACGTGCCGTGCGCGCTCGCACCAGGCGGAAGCTCCTTGAAGTGCATCTGCACGTCGTACGTGTGTTGCGAGTCGAGGTCTACAACGCTTCCGTCGTCGAGAATCAGTTGAGGGACATTGACACCCAGGGAGGCGGCCATTGAATCAACCGAGCGCGCATTTCTTAATTCGATTGTAACTGCCCAGGCGGGGAGATTGCTGTATCCGGGTTCCTGGGTCGTTTCGATCTTGGTGACTTTAAAGCGCCAAAACCCGTCGAACAGGGTTTGGCCGATGCACCCTTCTACCGACGAGCGCTGATTTGCCCCGCCGGCGGGTCGGGTTGGCTTTGCCGCATCGACCGCAGTCGGGATGAGGAGCGCCGCCGCCAGCGCGACGCATAAGAGTGATTTGGTCATGAGGTCTCCTTCGATGAATTGCAAACCCATTCTAAAGGAGCCGCGTCGGCTCAGCGTCGACGTCGGTTAGACGGCAGGCGTGTACGATGACAGCAGAGATGAAAGACGTGCAAACTCCCCGGGCCGGCAAGCGTCCGGAGCACTTGTTCGTGGTGCGCGTATGGTCCGAAAGCGCCGCCGAGCCACGCGGCCAGTGGCGCGGTTCGGTCGCGCATGTGAGTTCGGGTCAGAAGCTCTACTTTGCAAACCTCGGGGACTTAACCGAATTCATTATGCTTCGCCGTGATGACCCCGAAATTCAATCTGCGCAAACAGATCCGGCACAAGCGAGTGGCAATGCCTAGAGGCTATCGCTGAGGTCCCGCATCATAGTGCTTTGAGTGCGGCCCACGAAAACGCGGCGCGCGAGATTAGTGCAGCGCAATAAAGAACGGATTCAGCAGTGTTGCAGCACCCGAGAGCACCGAAACCGGAGCGACATTGCCGGTTGCGCCTGCGGAAAAGACACAGATTGAGTTGTTGCCTCGGTTGGCTACGTAAATTGTGCCGGTGACTCGATCGATCGCGATGCCATCCGGGGAGGAAATTCCGGTGGCTGGGCCGCCAATGGTTGCAGCGGGCGCCGTGTTGCCCGAAGCGCCAATCCCAAAAATAAGCACGTCGTTACCGATCTCGTTTGCGACGTAAAGCCTTCCGGTTTCATCGAGCGCCATCTGCGCGGGTCTATTTAGTGTCGTGGCTGCACCGGAAATCGTTGAAGTGGGAATTGTATCCCCGTTGGAGTTCGTCGGAAAAGTCGCGATCGTGTTACCGCTAATATTGGATACAATGAGGTTCGAATCGGTAGCATCAAAGATGACATCTGCAGGACTGTTAAGTGTTGTCGCCGTTCCCGAGATATCTTGCATCGGTGCCGCGTTGCCGGTTGTACCGGGTGCAAACACAAGAACTTGGTTTGCTGAGGAATCAGCGACGTATATTTTTCCCGTCGCATCAGCGAGAACGCCCGCCGGTTGGGCGAGGAGCGTATTAGGGCCGCTGATCGCTTGGCTGGGAGCGCTGTTGCCGTTGGCCCCGGCCGGAAATACGAGGACCGAACCATGAGCTACACCGTCGCCCACATAAATTTTCCCCGCTGAGTCCACAAAAATGCCTACCGGCGTCGCAAACATCGTCGCGCCTCCGCTAAGATCGACCGTTGGCGCGGTATTACCGGCAATCGGTAGTGAGAAACCGACTATATTTGCGCTTAGGGGATTGGTTACGAAAATTTGCGTCGTGCCGGCTTGCGGTGGCGTGGTGGGCGCAGAAGTCGGCGTTGGTGAAGCACTCGGCGTTGGGGGCGATCCGCTCGGAAGCACCTGAGGGGGATTGGTGCCCGACCCGCCGCCGCAGGCGGCGAATGCAGCAAGCGCCAGTAAAGAGAGTGAGATACAAAATCGTTTCATCTGTCCATTGTACGAACGCGCCATCTGTCCAGCGTCGAAAACTGCACGATGTTCGAGTGCGTGGCTCGTCGATAGACGCCCAGCCGACGCACACCGAGTACGATCGCACCAACAGCCTTTTGTTGCTTTTTGGAGATCGACATGCGCAAAAAAAATCGCCTATGTTCAGTTTTTTTACCGCTAGCGGGACTGGCAGTATTTGTCGGGACGCTAGCTGTCGGCCCAAGCGGCGCGCGGCTGACGATCGATCAGCCCGCACTTCCGCTCCAGCTCGGGAGTGTTTGCCAATCGTCGGGCGTTCAAATTATGCTGCGGGTCACCAATATCGGCTCGGGTGCCTCGCCGGCGCTCGCCGAGGGGATCAGTGTGGTCGGCGGCCGTTACTCGGGCAGGGGCGCGCTGCCGTCGATTGGGCGCGGGACGACGGCCAACGTTGTTATCCAATTGAATGTCGCATCCGGCGCACCGGCGGCAGTCGGCAACGTAAGCCTTCATGCGACAATCGGGCTCGCGGCAGTCGGGGGCAACACACCTCCGCAGGCGGATATTCCGGCCGTTCAAACCGGCGGTCCTTGCACTCGCCCGCCGAAAACGCATCCGGTGGCAGTCACGGTGTCGGCAACGCCAACGCCCATCACTCACGCGATGCCCGGAAACGCCAGTTTTAAAGGGAACATCCCGATGACCGAGCTGGTTAGACCGGCCCTAAATGCGCATGCGGCCACCAGCGTCTCGGAGTGCGGTTCACACGCCGGGTTCGCCGGGGGACTTGTTTGCGAAGCGCTATTTCCCCAGGGCGTTCTCATCCTCGTATGGGATTACGATGCGAAAGCGTCAATTGACGGCTTCAGAGTATATCGAGCGGGCGGCAACAAGAAACTCGTTCGGACGCAGGCGAATGGTCCAACAGCGACTTTAGCGGATATCGCTCGGCCCAGCGGCGGCTATCGCAACGATTGTTACGTGGTCACCGCTTATCATGGGTCAAGCGAATCCGCGCCAACCCAACCGTACTGTGTGAGGCAGGGCGTCGTCTCGCAAACGCGCGCGTTCCATCCAGCAAACGTGCGATCGTGGGTCGGCATTCACGCCGGGAACACCGGCATCTTGATGGGACTTCTGCAAGCGGGACTGCTGGAAATGGTTCCGTTGACTTCAAGAGTCAACAGTCAATCGCTGAATGTCCCGGTGGTCGGATTTTTACACAGCACAAGCAAGAGTGATTTCGGAGACTCGTTCTATAACTTGAGTTCGCGAGCGGGAATCTACTTCGACCTGTCAGCGTTGAGCGGACACCGGATTTATGCGGCAAAGCTCAATCTGAAAGTCTCTCGCACAATGAGCGGCTCGAAATATTCCGATACCGAGCCAAACTCTTGCGCGCAGAATATCGGAATCGGCAAAGACTACTGGTGGACGTATGGTGGAGCGCTACAGAATGTGGATTTAGCCGCAGGGATTAGTCCGGGAATCGTCACCGGTCCGGATGTGAGCTTGAGCGTTACGAAGATCGTTTCTAACTGGGTGGCCGGAGCCCCGCGCAATTACGGCTTTATCCTTCAAAACTCGGATGAAAATTTGAACGCCTTTACCGAGAATTCATGTCTGACCCGATACTTCAATGAAAGCCTCGAAGTGACGTATTTCTAGACTAAAGTAGAGCACGATGCAAGCGGTAAATCCGAAGAGCATGACGGAATAGCCGTCAGATCGAATCCGCGTCGGCATTAACTCCGAGAGGGCGAGCCAAACGAGATTCGTTCAATGCGACGATCGGGGTCGTCGGGGTCCGTGCTACAGCTGACTCGGGAAATTTGCGTGGCTAAAGCGGTAGATCAGCCATTCTGGGGAATTACCAGAGCGTGAATGCCTGCGCACAGTCTTCGGTGTCAACTTGCGGACGACTCTAGTGATGAGCAGGTGAGTCATCGCGAAATCAGCCGGCGAAGTTTTGCTTTGGAATCGAGAACGGCTGAGAACCGTTGAAGCTGCTGATTGTTGAGGATGACGCTCGTCTGAGCGATGTGCTTGCGCGCGGTCTCAGCGAGCAAGGGCATGTTATCGATCAGAGTCATGACGGTGAGGACGGCGAGCGTTGCGCACTCGCCGGTGCGTACGATGCGATCATCCTCGATATTCAACTGCCGAAGAAAGACGGGCTGAGCGTTATCCGCACGCTTCGTACGGCGGGCGTCGCGACTCCAGTGCTGATATTGACTTCACGCGATACCGCAGCCGATATCATTGAGGGGTTGGATGCCGGGGCAGACGACTATCTGCGTAAACCGTTTATTTTCGGCGAGTTAGAGGCGCGCTTGCGATCGATCGTGCGCCGTGAGTTGGTTCCGGTAAGCAATCATCTGCAATTTGAAGATATCCGTTTCGATTTAGCGTCGCGCCGAGTGTTTCGCGGCGACCGGGAGATCGTTCTCACCGCCCGCGAAACGGCGTTCCTTGAGTATTTCATGCACAACCCGGGGCGCATCGTTACTCGACGAATGCTCGAAGATGCGCTGTGGGACCGGGAGAACGAGAGTAGTTCCAACGTGATTGAAGTCTATATTCGACGGCTGCGCAGCAAGTTGAGCATCGCACCCGAAAGCGCCCTAATTCACACCGTGCGCGGCGCCGGGTACCGATTCGGTTCGCAACCGTGAATCTGCGTGCGCGGCTTACGCTTACTTACATCGCCGTGCTGGTCGTCGGGTTACTCGTCTTTGCGACTATTGCGGTCGCGGCAATCGACCGAGCACTGCACAGCTCGCTGGATGCGCGCCTGCAGTCAGCGGCCCATGCGATGATTGCCCTTACCGATGTGCGGAGCGGGCGGATCCACCTCGATCCCGATGATCGGGCGCAGTTTCGCGCGATCCTCGGCGTGCAACTAAACGGGACCGTGTTTCAGCGTGACGGGAGCACGGCTGCCAGCAGCGTGGCCGATCAACCCGACAATATCACCGAATTGATTCGCAGCCGACCACCGCAGGAACGCATCGCAACCCTCGGCAGTCGCGATTTTGCAATTCGCGCGTTGGTGCTCCCAATCGAGCGCTCCGGGTCGATTTTCGGGTACGTCGTAACCTGGCGCCCGAGCGACTGGATCGACGAGTTCGATCGTACCGAGGTGCTTTCGCTGGCCGTAGCCGCGCTGGTAATCATCGCACTGGCGGCGTTAGCGGGCGATTTGGTAACCCGTCGTGCATTGCAGGATGCATTTGCGCGTCAGCGCCGCTTTACCGCCGATGCTTCGCACGAACTGCGCGCGCCGCTTTCAGTGATTCGAGCCGAGGCGGACCTTGCGCTTCGCCGAGATCGCGCCGAGGGCGAGTACCGCTCCGCGCTTGCCGCGATCGCGTCGGAGGCCGACCTGATCGAGACACTGATCGAGGACCTTCTGTCTGCGGCTCGCGCCGAGGATGGAACGCTCGCCCGCGATGAGACCGACATCTGCGAACTCTGCGCCCAGGCGGTTGCGCGCGTGGCCGCATCCGCCCGCGCGAAAAATGTTGACTTGCAATTGGACGCGCCGACGCAGGCACTTGTTCTGGCCGATGAGCGCGCACTTTCGCGAGCGGTTCTGGCGCTGCTGCACAACGCGCTCAAATTTACCCCGGCTAACGGTAGAGCCGATGTCATCGTGCGCCAAACCGGTCCGACCATCGAACTTTTGGTTCGTGATAGCGGTCCGGGATTCTCGTCAGAGGCACTCGAGCACGCCCTGGAGCGATTCTGGCGCGAAGATAGCGCGCAAGATTCTGGCGGATCGGGCTTAGGCCTCGCTATCGCTCGCTCGATCGTCGAAGCCTCAGGCGCAACGATCTCTCTCTCGAACACGGCCGGCGGCGCCGAAGTAAAGTGTACCTTCCGCGCCGCCACCCGGGCGAAGGGGCCCTAAATCCTCGCACTACCGATTCCCGCCTCTCTCGAATTGGGGTGCAAAAAGCGTGTCACCCTGAGCAAGAATTCGCAAAGCGGATTCGCTGTCGAAGGGCGCTGTCGAAGGAGTCCGTTGGAGGCATTCCAAGCCCAATGTCGGAGTAGATGCCGTCATATTTGTTGATGGGATTCCAACATATAACAGATCTGCTTCACGTTTTCCTGAGGTCGACCCGCTTTACGTTGGGATACCGTTTGGGGAAGATGATATAACGCGCGTTCTTGTGCACGTCGTTAACGTCCCAAAGGGAGCGTCAAGTTCACCGTCACCATTACGCCTATGAGATGTTTAACGGTGAGACGGAGACCGCGAAATTGGTAAAAATATGAATTCGATGCCCTGTATTTGATCAATCCGAAGCATTCGGGGAATATCGTGAGTAGCTCAGAGGCTTGCTGCGGTGCCGTGCGTCTGCGTTTTGAGAAATGCCGCGATTGTTGGAATGAGTTTGGTATTCAGGGGGAGTGACGGGTCGGAGTACGTCGCGATGTTCTGGGAACGATCGGCAGGCGCATCGACGAGGATATGGTTCATGCCATCGATCAAGACGAACGTTGCGTCCGGTTTCGCGGTCGCGAGCCGCTTTGCATCGGCGATACCAACTTGTACGTCGCTAGTTCCTTGAACGATCAGCACGGGAATCGTTAGCTTCGCGATCTCTTTGGCCGGATCGTACTTGTATTCGGAGATCACATATGGTTGGACGCTGGGTCGAAAGAGTGCGGCGAGCAGCGGGTCGGTGTTCGCGACGGTTTTGCCGGCTAAAAGCGACGCATTGATTGACTCGACTTCTTTAAGGATGTTCGGCGGATTGTTTGGATTCGCGCGGATTTGCTCGTCGAGGATCGTAGCCAGATTCCGGCCTGCACCCGCCAGCGACACGAACGCACGCACGTTCGGGTCCCGCCGCGCGGCAAGCATGCCGAGTAATGAGCCCTCGCTGTGCCCGATAATCGAAACGCTGGTGAATCGCTCATCGCGTTCGAGAAGCGCGGTCAGCGCGAGCGCGTCGTTAACGTAGTCGTCGAAGCGGAGGTCACTCTCTGCTTGTCTTGCGAGGCTTGCACCGATGCTGCGCTTGTCGTAACGCAGCGTCGCAATGCCTTGCTCGGCCAATCCTTGTGCGAGCTTCTTGTAGGTGTCGGTTTTGAGCACCATGCTGTTGCCGTCACGATCGGTCGGCCCTGAGCCTGCGATAATCAATGCGACCGGAAACGGGCCCGGCCCGCTGGGAAGCAGGAGCGTTCCGGCTAAAGTGCCGACTGGAATCGGGAGAGTGATCGGCTCTTGCGTGAATGACGGCGCCGAAAGCGCCCGCAGTTCCGTCGTAATCAAAATCAGCAGCGTCAGCCAAATCGTGCTACCGAGAGGTCGGGGAAGAATGGTCGCCACACGCACTAAGACGCTCCCTTTTTAGACAAGCCTGGGTTCGATGCAGTAAGAGGAGCGCTCCTTGTCGATCCATCGCGTGGTTCGAAGCGGCCCGTTCATATTGGCGTCATATTCGTCGTGTAGCATACGTAAATGATGAATAAAAAACTCGCTCTTGCCCTCACCTTTGCGGTGGGATTCTCCGGGGCCGCTACCGTAGCCGCCGGCGCATACACCGGCCAAAATCTTGCTAGCCATGCAAAGATAACCATCGTTGCCGCGCGCGCGATCGCGCTCAAAACCCAGCCGGGGAAGATCACCGCCGAGGAACTTGAAAACGAAGGCGCAGGCCTTCGCTACAGCTTCGATATCAAAGTCAGTTCAGCAATGCACGAAGTCGGTGTAGACGCCCAAACCGGTAAGGTTCTGGAAAACTCGGTCGAAGGAAGCAACGCTAATTAGTCACCCGTCCGCCGCTTTGGGGGACGCCCCCTGAACTTCGCACGTTTTGGGTTACGCAACGAGAAAGCGATTATCTTTCTCGTTGCGGTGCTTTCAGTTCTGGGTGTGTATGCCTATACGGTCGTACCCGCAAGCATCTTTCCAACGATGTCGTTCGCGCGAATTGATGTTGTCGCGAACGTCGGCGACTTGCCGCCGGACCAGATTCGAGTAGCAGTTGCGTTGCCGCTCGAGCGCGCATTTCAGGGTTTACCATCGGTTACGCGCGTAACCACGACATCCTCACAGGGCAATGCGGAGTTTATCGTCGAGTACGATCCCAAGACAAGCGTTCAGGTCGACCTTCAGCATGTGAACGAGGCGATCGCTCAGAGCCGCGGCTCGTTGCCGGCGCAGGCCGATATTCATGCCGTCATCATCAATCCTAATAGTGAGCCCGTCGTCTCTTACGCGCTGGTTTCAAGCGAGATTTCGCAGACGGTACTTCATGAGATGGCCCAGCAAGGCATGGTGCCGCAATTTTACGGAACACCGGGACTGGCGAGAATCCTGGTTACGGGCGGTCCAACGCGCGAGTATCATGTCGATTTGAGCGCGAGCGCTTTGGCCGCACACGGCCTCACAACCCAAGATGTCGGCAGGGCAATTGCCGATGCGAACACCGTTAGCGCTCTGGGGCTTTCGCAACAATACTATCAGCGTAACGTCCTGGTGCTGGATTCGAGTATCAAGAGCGCCGATGCGCTCAAGGCGGTCGTCGTGAGCGACGGGCAGCACAACCCGATTCCGCTCGGTTCGCTCGGCTCGGTCGCCCTTGGGGTCGCCCCTCTCTCAGAGCAGGTCAGCTATAACGGCGCTCATGCCGTCTTCCTGAACTTCTATGGGTTGCCGGGTGCGGATGCGGTGAAGATGGTAGCCGGAGTTAAAGGCGCGGCCGCGGCCGTGGCCAGACACCTTCCGCAGGGCGTGAAGCTCGCAAAGTACTGGGATCAAACCGAGCTGATCGTGCAGTCGCAAGCGTCGCTGCGCGACGCGATTTTGATCGGCGCGCTACTTGCGGTGCTCGTGATTTTTTTGTTTTTGCGCGACCTGCGGATGACGCTGATCGCGGCGATTGAGATTCCGATCGCGATGGCAATTGCGATCTTCGTGATCGGTCAACTCGGCGCGACGCTCAACCTTATGAGCGTCGGCGGTCTCGCGGTCGCGGTCGGGCTGATCATCGACGATGCGATTGTCGTGATTGAAAACATCGCGCGCAACGTGAACCTCTATGCTGCGAACTCAAAACAAGCGGTTATTGAGATCGCAATGAATCAACTGGTTGGGCCGATGACCGCCTCGACGCTTACGACCGTCGTGGTGTTTGTGCCGCTGGCTCTGCTATCGGGGGTCAGCGGATTTTTCTTTCGTGCGCTGGCATTAACGCTGGGCTCAGCTTTGATCGTCTCGCTTGGGCTAGCGTTGTTTATCGCGCCGATTTTGGCTAAGTGGCTCATTCGCCGTGAGTCGCGCGAGCAGGCAGAGCACGGTTTCGTCGCCACGCTGCTATCGCGTTACGAACCCTTACTGCGCTGGTCGCTCGCACATCGCCCCGCGATCTATCTCGGCTCCGCCGCAGTGCTCGTCGTAACGGTGGTGCTGCTTGGGATTTTGCCGAGCGGCTTTCTTCCGAAATTGGACGAAGGCCAGTTCGAGATTCGCTATAAGATGCCGGTGGGAACGACACTATCGGCAAGCGATGCGGCCGCGACGACAATGGAAAAAATCGTCCTTGCCGATCCGGCCGTCGCCTCCGAGGGTCGTTTGACGGGCGTGGACAGCAACGGCTTTTCACCCATTCCGGTAAGCCAGGGTCTCATTCGCGTAAAGCTCAAGCCGCTTGGGAAGCGCGCCGGGTATGAAGCAGTCAGCTCGCGCTTGCGCGACCGTCTTAACGCAGCGGTGCCCGCCGCAAATCTCGATTTTCATCAACTGCTCGAAGACATGATTAACGATCTTTCGGGCGCGCCCGCGCCGATAGAGATTACCCTGCACGGCCCCGAGCAGAGCCGGCTCATCGACTATGCCGCCAAGATCAGCGCTGCGATCTCGAGCGTCACAGGAGTAAAGGACGCATTTTCGGGCGTCACCTTTACCGACCCGACGATCCGCATCCGTCCGGATGCGCCGCGTTTGGCCGCGCTCGGATTAACGGCTGCGGATTTCGGCAATGCGCTCGGCGCAACTACCCAGGGCGCGATCGCGACCAGTCTCTCCGGACCGACAAACCTTGTTCCGGTTCGCGTGGCGCTCGCTGGAACGGGCGCGGGACTGCGCTCGCAATTGCTCTCAACTCCTGCGGGAACGGTTTCGCTGAGTTCGCTCGCGCAGCTTACGCCAAACCGGCTCTCGACCAATATTACCGAAGAGAATGGCCAGCGGATCATGCGGGTCACCGCCAACATTAGCGGCGCGGCGCTCTCGAGCGTCATCTCAGAGATAAAACATAAGCTCGCGAAGATCGCGCTGCCGCCCGGCTACACCACCGCAATCGGCGGTCAATATCGAGCGCAGCAGCAATCATTTCGCGAGTTTACAACTGTCGTGCTTATCGCCGTAGTTTTGGTTTTTGCGGTAATGCTTGCGACCTTTCGCTCCTATCGGTTGCCGCTGGTGATTTTAACGGCGATTCCGCTGGCGCTTATCGGGGTGGCATTAGCGCTCTTTGTAACGAGTACGCCCTTTAACGTCTCGTCGTTTATGGGGTTGTTGCTGCTGGTTGGAATTGTGGTCAAGAACGGCATCTTGCTAATCGATGTGGCCAATGCGCGACGACAAGCCGGCGATAGTGTTGAAGAGGCGCTCGTTATCGCAGGCCGCACGCGGCTTCGGCCGATTGTCATGACGGCCTTTGCAGCGATAGGCGGGCTCTTTCCGCTGGCACTCGGTCTTGGATCGGGATCGGCGATGGAGCGGCCGCTAGCAATTGCGGTTATCGGCGGTCTATCCACCGCAACCGCCTTTACGTTGATTGTTATCCCGGTGCTGTATGCCGGATTTGCCGGAAAGCGCGAAGTGCAGGAGATCGTAGTGTGAAAAACGTGTTCGTAGCGGTCGGAATGCTTGCGATACTTTTGATGCCGCAGCCGTCCGATGCAGCCCAAGATACCATCTATGCGTATCGAAATTTGCTACTGACTAACGCCGAGGCAGACGCAGTAATATCGGCGCCGGATGTGAACTTGGCGCAAGCACAGCTGCAGGAGAACCTCGCCTTGCTGAGCGCGGCACGGGCTGCAAGCGGACCGGCAGTTACCGCCGGATACGTCGAAGCGCCGCAGGGCGGCAGTCCCGGCGGAACGATTGCGCAGCGACTGACGACGGTCGGCGCGCAATACGTTCTGGGCGATCTGCTCGCCTATGCGCCGCTCGTTGCGCAAGCACAGGCAAATCTCGACGCAGCGCGGCTTGGTTATGAAGATGCGCAGCGAACCGAACGGATCCACGTTATTGCGCTCTACTACGGGGCACTCGCTGCTCGTGCTACACTCGACGCTCGCATTCATGCGCTCACAAATGCGCAAGCGGATCAGTCGGCCGCGCAAAAGCGTTTCTCGGCCGGGGCGGCGCCGCGGCTTGATGTGGTTCGCGCACAGGTTGCCGTTGCGAAGTCGACGGCTGATCTTGAGAATGCGCGCGCGGTGGCGGGAAATGCGGGCGAGGCGCTTGCAGTTGAGACGGGAACCAGCAAAAGCGCACTTCAAAGTCTCCGAGCACAACCTGCCGATGCCTATGCGCCGGCAGGTGATGCGGTGACTACGGCGCTGAGACGCCGCCCCGAGATCGGCGCCGCACAAGCTTCAGCCCGTGCAGCCCGGGCTGCCGTCCAGATCGCCAAACGCGCAATCATGCCGACGATTACGGTCAGCGCGGGGTACACGACCGGCGTCGATTCCGGCGTAAGGATTAGTGGTCCGACGGCAAGCCTGCAGGCATTGCTACCGCTCGGAGGCGCTGCACGCGACCGAGTTGCAGCCGAGCGGGCGCGAGGCAGGCAGGCCGACGCACGGCTTGCATCAATCGAACGTCGAATCAAACTTGAAGTTTCCTCGGCGCTGCGCTCGTATGCGGCAACTACCCGCGCAAGCGCGGCAGCTACCGCGGCCCGTGAAGCAGCCGCCCGCGAACTGGGCGCGACCGAGGTCGGGTACGTGAACGGTGCGAGTTCCAGTCTCGAAATAAGCGCCGCTCGGCAAACCTATACGCAAGCCCGAGTAGACGAACTTCACGCCCTCTATGCACGAGCCCAAGCGCGCGCGACGCTCGCGCTGCTGATCGGAGAGTAATGCGCAAACGAATGCTATGGATCGGGCTCGCAGCGGGGTTGGTCGCAATCTTCATAGTTGTTTTACTGCTGCGTCGGCATACAACCATTGCACAGCCGGACGCCCAGCCTTTGGTTGCGCTGGCGACTGCGCGCATCGGTACGTTTGTGGAAACAGTAACTGCGACCGGCCGCGTCGGCGCACCGGCGGGATCGCAGACCAAGGCGGTGTTCGCGGTTCCGGGAATCATCGCGGCGATCGATGTAAAAGTCGGAGATCGAGTCAGCCGCGGTCAGCCGCTTGCTCAACTAGACACCCGTGCGCTGTCGCTGGCCGCTGCGCAGGCGCAGGCCGATGCGCGCGCGGCAGCCGCAGCGTATAGCGCCGGTGGGGTTTCAAGCGCAGCGGTTGCGAGCGCGCAGGCGAAGTTGGAATCCGCACGAGTGAAAGTGCAGGTTGATCAGCGCGAACTCGACCGAACGCGAAATCTCTATGTGGCCGGCATCTCTGCGAAGAAAGATATCGAAACCTCGCGCGCCCAAGTTAGCGCCGACGAAGCGCTTGTAAGTGCTGCGCAGGCGGATGTACGAATCGCTCGTTCGCAAGGGAACGTTCAATCGGCGCAAGTCAGCAGCGCGCAGTACCATGCTGCGGCGCTGCAAAATGAGTACGCGAACGGTACGTTGTTCGCACCGGTCGGCGGAGTAGTTACAGCGATCTACAAACATTCCGGCGAGAACGTCGATATGAGTACGCCGGTGCTTGCAATCGGCCCTGAGGCGCAAGCCGAGGTCACGCTAGCGGTGCCGGCTGCCGATGCAGCACGCATTCATGTTGGCGATTTGGCAGACGTTCGAGTTCCGGGAAGCGATTCTTCACGCAGCGCACGGGTTAGCGCGGTCGTTCCGGCAGTCGATCCAACGACGCAGAGCGCCACGGTGGTTCTCAGCGGTGTGCCGGCGGGGGCTTATTCGGGCGATGCGGTTCAGGCGACGATTATGGTGGGCCAGGATCGCGGCGTATTAGTTCCGCAGAGCGCAATCGTGCAGGACCCGCAGAGCGGTAAGACACTCGTATTCGTGAAAACCGCCGATACTCACGGGGTCGCGCGGTTCTCGCAAACAGCGGTGCAGGTTGCGCACAACGATGGTCGGACGGCAGAGATTGCCACAGGTTTGCGCGCGGGCGAGCGCGTCGCCGCGCAGGGTTCGTTTGCGCTACTCGCCCCCAGCGGTAGCGGTGATTAGATGGACGGCGCGATCGCCCGTGCGGGCTGAGAGCCCCATTTGGCTGCGCGCATAGTCCAGTATTACGCGAAAATGCGAAAGGAAACCCGCGCCGAGATGGCCTTGTGCGGTTGATTTAAGTTCGCGAGTGGCGCCGATGCGCTGTGCATCGACATTGAAGTTTCCAACCTCGACTTGCGGAATCTCGCCGATCAACTCAATACTTGAGCCGCCGACGCCGCTGACGTTGCGCGACTCCGTCGCTTTGAAGAGGTCGCTGTGGGCGGAGTAATAGTCGTACGAAAGATTGATATTGGACTCGTCGCCGGTGTCAACCGCCAGCATTGTGGAGAGCAGACCCAATTTCACCGGTACAACCGGTACGAAGTTCACAAACGAGAGCGGGATCATCGACTCGTCGATGCCTGGATTGCTCGCCGAAAACGACACGGTTCGAGCCCCATAGTCGATCGCCACGTTGGCCTTCGCGAACGCATCGGCGCCGAGCACAATGTCGTAGCCGTACCGGTGGATGTCTCCCAGGACGATATAGTTCGCGGTCGGGAAGGTCGCATTGCCCGCCTGCAGCGGTCCGGCTCGCACAACCTCGGTTGCATAGCGGCCTAAGCCGCGCACCTCAAACTCGCCTACCGACTGGAGGCGAAGTTGCTCGGCTAAATCCAAACTGATGGAGAGGCCGGAGTTTCCAGTGTCGAGCAGGCAGCGTACCGTAATCCCGCCGAGTCGGCAGTCGCCGATCGGCGTGGTCGTTTCGCCGTCGATCGACATTGGCGCCGCTGCCGGATCGAGCTTCGGCTGAAGCCCGGTCGGCGTAGCGAACGGTTCATTTGAAATCGTGCGCTTATCGTACTGGAGTGACAGAACGCCGTTTTCGTACACGCTAAACGGCAGTTGCAGCGTGCCAACCCGCTGATAATTTCGATACGCATAGGTAATGTCGCCGTTCACGTCACGCGCCGCGTAGATTTGGGCTGTAGACGGATCGACATAGACGTACATCGGCGTCGCACTTACCGCGCGGATCAGCAGCGTGCGCAGTAGCGTTCGTCCAATTGTTGCGGTGCCCAAATCGACGATGGAGCCGCCGTCGGAGATAAACTCCGGTGAGAGGAACTGTCGGCTGTTGATCGTGCGGATTGCGCGCAGGTAACTTTCGGTTTGCGGTGAGCGCGGCAGCGCGGTGCCGTTGATGTTGACTAAGAACTCGCGCGTACCGTCAAAGTAGGTTCCGGTGCACAACGCCCCGCGACAGCCACGTGTGTAGAATCGCAACCCGTCGAGATCGGTTTGGAGCAATTGGTCTTCGCCGTTACGGCTCTCATGGGAGCTTCCGGTCAGGTGATAGCGATAGGGCTCTCCCCCGACGACTCGCATTCGATCCAGAAACCGCGCAAGCGGCACCGGCCTGGCGGCGCCGAGCAGCGCTAGGGCCAGGACGCAGAGCAATGCGGCTCGTCCGGCGAATCTCACCCCGGTGAAGTTCGAGCAACTCGACAGCTATCTTCTGCGCGGCACCCCAACGAAGAAAGAATTGGTCGGCGAACTGCTCGCCGATCGATCGGAACTGCCTGCCGCGGGCGCATTTTACAGCGGCTTGGAGCTGCTGGGCGAGCGGGCGCCCGATCTGAGCCTGCTGGCCCTGCGGCTGGTGCTGGCCGGAAAGAAGGCTGACGATGAGAGCGTGGTTCGCCTGCGCGGCTACAGCGAGCGTGCTCGCGGCGGCGATTCAGCGGCTCGCGAGGCGTATTATAAGGAACTCGCTTGAGCGGGCGGAACGCACCGAGCGGCGTTCGCGTTAGTACACCAGATGAAATCGCTATTCGCCGCACTTGTTTTGACGATGTTGCTCGGCCTTGCGGGTGGCCAAGCGTATTCGGCCTCGCCTATTACGATTGCGCAGGCAAGCGATCAAGGCGATGCCGTCGCGAAGACGGCCCACCTGAACGGCCAGATCGTTGGAATCGACTATTCCCGTGGGACGCTCGTGCTGCAAACGTCGAGCGGCAAAGAAAACATCACCGTTCTGCCGAGTACCAACATCTTTCGCGGCGGCAACTCGTTCGGGAGTCTGTCGGATTTAGTGCGCGGCGTTCATGTCGAGGTCTTTGCCAGTCGATCCGGCGACCGGCTCATCGCACAGATTATTCGCATCCACTAGCGGAGCGTTCGTGCTAGTCACGCACGAACTCCGTAAGACCTACGAAGATACTCGTGGTCGCCGGGTTGTACTCGACGGCGTCTCTTTTGCCGCCGAAAATGCACAGAACTTCGTTATTCTGGGTCCCTCGGGTGCCGGCAAAAGCAGCCTGCTCCGGGTGATCGCGGGCGTGCTCCAAGCCGACTCGGGCCGGGTACTGATCGACAATCGAGATATCTCAACGGTAGCACCGCATCGGCGAAATCTTGCGCTGGTCTTTCAGGATGATGCGCTGTTCGGCCACCTGAGCATCTTTGAAAACCTGGCGTTTTCGCTACGGTTGCGAAAACTCGATTCGGCGCAGATTGAGCGCCGTGTGCGCGAGATAGCCGTTGGCTTCGGGATCGAATCGCACTTGGGCGAACCTCCGGCCAGACTTTCGGGCGGGGAACGGCAGCGTGCGGCGATCGCGCGTGCGTTTTTGAGTAATCCAGCCGCAATTCTCATGGACGAGCCGCTCGCGCATTTAGACCCGCAGCTTCGTGTGCGAACCCGCGACCAATTCGTGCGCTATCGCAAAACATTCGCGGGCGCGCTTATCTACGTTACGCACGATCATCACGAAGCGCTGAGTTTTGCCGATAGGCTGGCGATTCTTCACGAAGGTCGAATTCTGCAGTGCGATCGGCCCGAGCGAGTGTACGATTTTCCGGCAAGCCTGCAGGTCGCCGGCTTTTTGGGCACGCCCGCGATGAACCTGTTCGAGCTCGGCGCTCACTGGATTGGAATCCGGCCCGAGCGCGTACTCGTGCGGCCGGACGGAGAGCTGAGCGGTGAGGTTATCGGGCGCGAGTTCGCGGGCGCGGATTGGTTTCTACAAGTTTTAACCCCGCGTGGCTCGCTGTCGGTTCGCGTTGCGGGCGAATCTCCGGCAATCGGCAGCCGGGTGGCACTGCATCTGTCGCCTGACTGGACCAGGCGTTTCGACCGCGCGAGCGGTAACGCCGTCTAGTGGATATTCGAAAACTTGCCGGAGGCGTGCTCTGTGTCGGGTTTGACGGTGTGGCAGTCGATGAACGTCTGAGCGCCGAGCTTCGCGAGTTGATGCCCGGCGGGGTCGCGCTGTTCGGCCGCAATATCGTCTCCTTCGAACAAACTCGCGCGCTGTGTGTTCAATTGCGTGCGCTTTTCGGGGTCGAACCGCCGCCGATCATTGCCGTCGATCAAGAAGGCGGTCGGGTTGCGCGGCTGACTGACGGCGTGGCTGCGATACCCGCGATGATGGCGCTCGGAGCGACCGGCGACTGCAGCCTTGCAAGACGAGCCGGAGCGCAAATGGCTTACGATCTTCGCCGCTGCGGAGTCAATCTGAACTTCGCGCCGTCGCTCGATCTGGCGCAGGTTGCGCAGAACACCGTCATCGGCGCACGATCGTTCGGGAGCGACCCGCGGATGGTTGCCAGGCTTGCCGGAGCAGTCGCCGACGGAATGCGCGAGAACGAAATCGTTCCGACGTTCAAGCACTTTCCCGGACATGGCTCAACTGCGGAAGATAGCCATCTTGGTCTGCCGATACTGGCGCTCGACGCGCAGACGCTGCAAACGCGGGACCTATTTCCGTTCGCCACGCTCTTGCCGCAAGCCGAAGCGGTGATGACAGCGCACATCGTCATCGAAGCGGTAGACGCGCAGCATCCCGCGACACTCTCGTCGCTTGTTTTGACCCAGATGCTGCGCGGCGAACTCGGATTCGCAGGGGTCTGTTTTACCGACTGCATGCAGATGGACGCGATTGCAAAGTCGGTTGGCGTCGCGCAAGGCGCGGTGCTGGGCCTGCTTGCCGGAGCCGACTGCATAACGATCAGTCATTCAATCGAAATCGCCGCGCAGAGCGCCGATGCAATCGTTGCCGCAGTCGAGTCCGGCGAACTTCCGCTGAGCAGACTTCGGGAAGCCTACGATCGTGTTCAGCGATTGCGCTGGTTTCTTGCGTCTCCGCTTGCCGCGACGGAGGCGGCGCCGGACCCCGAGGTCGGGCTGGAGATTGCTCGCCGAGCAGTAACGCTTTTGCGCGGCGAGCATCGCGTGAATCCGGCGGACACGGCGGTCATTTCATTCGAGGGAACAACACAAGAAGGGGTTGTCGGCGTACATTCTCTGCATGCATCGCTTTCAGCGATGTGCGAAGCCGGTATCCAGGAGTATCATCTGCCGCTGGAGCCTGCGCTTGCGGCGGTCGAAGCGCTTATCGGTGTAATTCCGACAAACGTGCGGCAGCCGATTATCCTCATGCGCCGCGCGCATATCTATCCCGAGCAGGCGAGCGCAATCGCAACGTTGTTGAAAGCAAAACCGGATAGCGTGCTGATCTCGGTGCGCGAACCGTTTGATGTGGCGCTTTTTCCCCAGGCTCGGACGGTGCTCTGCACGTATGGTGACGAGCGGGTCAGTTTGCAAGGGTTGGGCGAGGTGCTTTTCGGCGGTGTCATACCGTCCGGAAAACTCCCAGTAACGCTTTGAGCGAATCTCAACGGTTGGGTACAGTTGATGCGATTTTGAGCGATGCTTGCGGGAAACGATTTACTGCAGCAGTCGTCCGCGTCGAACGCGGTGGAGCGGCGGTCTTTGAGCGAGCGTATGGGATGACCCGCGATGACCGAGCGGCCGTACCGATCCACGCGGACACGGCGTTTGATTTAGCGTCGCTGAGCAAACTTTTCACCGCAAGTGTTGCACTGCGCGCCGTCGCAGACGGGTCGATTGACCTAGACGAACCGCTGCTGCGCTGGTTTCCGATCTGGCGTGCTACAGCACATGCGCCGATTACGCTGCGAATGCTGCTCGCGCACACCTCGGGAATAAACTCCGGCGCCGATTATCGCGAATTGCTCGGTTCGAACGTTGAGGAGTTCGCGCTCACGCGAGAGCTTGTGGGCGTGCCGGGCGAGGCGGTGGTTTACAGCGATCTCGGATTTATCGTGTTGGGTCGGCTCTGTGAGTTGTTGAACGGCGCGTCGTTGGCGACGCTGGTGAACGCTATGATGCGCAGTCCCACGTTGCGTTATCGGCCCGAAGAATCACTGCGCTCGCAGATTCCAGCGACCGAAGATGACGGTTGGCGCGGTCGTGTGCAGGGGTTCGTCCACGATGAGAAGGCGTACCTGATAGGCGGCGTCGCCGGCCACGCCGGGCTATTCGGCAGCGCGTTCGATGTCGCGCGGCTGGGCGAGATCTATCTGGGTCCGCTGCGCGGGCGCCCGAACCGCTTCATTCCGCCGGCACTGGTGCGTGAAGCGACAAGAGAACAAGCCGACGATCCGACGTTGCTGCGCCGCGGGTTAGGGTGGGCGCTGAAAACAGCCGACACTAATTCGTGCGGACGCGCGTTTGCGCGCGAGAGTTTCGGGCACACCGGCTTTGTCGGAACCTGTATTTGGATCGACCCCACGCGCGATCTCTCCGGTGTACTGCTTACGAACAGCGTCTACTACGGGCGCAGCGACACCCGCGATCTGCGCGCTTCGGTATACGAGGCGATAGTCGCCGATGCAGGGCTGCAATGATCGCGGTTGGCTTGATGAGCGGAACATCGCTCGATGGAATCG
>JALYVT010000263.1:1412-2477 GCA_030853105.1 Vulcanimicrobiota bacterium | reverse complement strand
GGCCAACCCATTGATCGCTCGGAATTTCTCCAACTTGCGAGAGCTGATTCACGTTGGGAACCGCCACATATGGGAAATGATCGTAGTTCCAATTTGCTTTCACTTGGTCGTTATTCGACACCGTAGGAAACGTTGTTTCGAGCACCGAGCGGCCGTTGTCGTGCGTTTGGATTGCCGGGGCGCCGTTTATTTTTGACGCTATTGCGTGGTGAATGTCCGACGAAAGTGACCCTCTCAGCCTGACATATATGGTTCGCTCGCCGCTGCGTATGCCTTTATCATTGTAGAGATAATCAGGATTGTCCCGCCACGAATATTTCTGTTGTTGGTGATTTCCACCGCCAGGGTAGACATCTATTCGAATCGTTTTTCCACTCCCGCCTGACTTATAGTTTACGTCTCCGGCGGTAACCTCGTAATAGGTAACCCCGCCCTCAGTCTGTCTGGTGGTTGGGGCATCCTTTACCATGTTGTCGTAGGCGAATTTCGGGTCGGAGCGGGGATCATCCAGCGATGTGTCGAGGCTCCAAGTGGTGCCGCCGCTCGCCGTTGGATAAATTTCCTGAACTCCATCTTGCCCGATGCCGCCGCCACTTGCGAGAGCTGCGCGATGGCTGACGGTACGCGATTGATTTCCCTTTAGGGCTGTCTGAGGAAGTAGATTCGATTGTGAGTGCCCAGAGCACGCCGATGTCAGAAGAATGGCTGAAACTACAAAGCATTTTACACGTGAAGGCCTGCGCATGTCGTACCTTTCTTTTACAAACTCCAAAAAATGCAACAGTGAGTACTCGAGGCGCTTAAGTTTCACGGCTCTGTTCACTCCAACATCGGAGCCTGCCGCGCTCGTTTGTTGAGATTGAGGGACTCAGGCTCCGCTATAGAGCGTTACCCTAAATGCATCGGACTCCGAACTATAATACCACGGACTTACCCCATTGCAAGACATCGCGCAAGTTCTTCGGCTCACACCCACGTTTGAAAGCCCTATTGCTTTCGCCCGTCACGCGAAAAGGGCGCGTTTTTGAGGCGCGGCACGCCTGGGGAGCTACCTTACGAGGCCTT
>JALYVT010000263.1:0-1402 GCA_030853105.1 Vulcanimicrobiota bacterium | reverse complement strand
CTACAAGACCCTCGAAGGCAAACACACCAGCACCCTAGGTTGGGAAGATGCCGCCGTAGCGCGGCGGATTATCCAGGAATCCGCCCAACGCTTTCTAGAGTGCGAAGCCCCCGTGTCATCCTGAGCGCGGAAGGGGAAGCCGCTTGGGTCGCACAACGTTGCCAGCCAATCCCCGCACGCTTATGCGCGGGTCTCTTTTATACGTCACCGATAAAGGACATCAATGAGTTCACCGACCGGAATTGCCGCCCAATGGGCCATTTACGCAGGCCTCGGAGCCGGACTTCTTGCGATCGTCTACGCGCTCTACCTTATTAGCTGGATATTGCGCCAGTCGCCGGGTAATGCGCGGATGCAGGAGATCGCCAAGGCAATCCAAGAGGGCGCGATGGCGTTTCTGGTTCGCCAGTATCGGACGATCGGAATCGTCGCGGTCATCTTGGCGATTATCATCGGGTTCGCACCGCCGCTCGGTTGGCAGACCGCGGTCGGCTTCCTCATCGGCGCGATCCTATCGGGCGCAGCCGGCTTTATCGGCATGATCATCTCGGTTCGCGCCAACGTGCGCACCGCCGAGGCCGCCCGCGGTGGACTCGCGCCCGCATTAAACGTTGCCTTTCGCGGGGGCGCGATCACCGGTCTGCTGGTTGTCGGACTCGGACTGATCGCGGTCAGCGGATACTACTGGATTCTGCAATCGCTCAATGCCGGAGACGACGGCAAATCGCTGGCAGCCATGATCGGCCTCGCGTTCGGATGTTCGCTCATCTCTGTCTTTGCGCGACTCGGCGGCGGTATCTATACGAAAGCCGCGGATGTCGGCGCTGATCTTGTCGGCAAAGTCGAGGCCGGTATCCCTGAAGACGATCCGCGCAATCCCGCAGTAATTGCCGATAACGTCGGTGATAACGTCGGCGACTGCGCCGGCATGGCCGCCGACCTTTTTGAGACCTACGTCGTTACGACGGTCGCCGCAATGCTGCTCGGTCATCTCATATTGAAAGACTTAGCCGGAGCGGTAACCTTTCCGCTCGTACTCGGTGCTGCTTCGATCGTTGCATCGATCATCGGCACATTCTTCGTACGCATGGGCAAGTCTGGAAAAGGCAGCATTATGGGCGCGCTTTACGGTGGATTGATCGCCGCGGCGGTGCTCGCCGCAATCGCGTTCTTTTTCGTTACGCGTCAACAGTTTCCGACCGGTATCCCCGGAGCGACCCTAGGACTCGATCACGACGTATCCGCACTGTCGGTCTTTATCTGCGCAGTTATCGGATTGATTATCACCGGGCTCATTACCTACATCACTGAATACTACACCGGAACCGAGTTCGCTCCGGTAAAACGAATCGCAAACGCATCCGTCACCGGACACGCGACCAATATCATCAGCGGTCTTGCA
>JALYVT010000081.1 GCA_030853105.1 Vulcanimicrobiota bacterium | reverse complement strand
GCGCAATGCATTGACCGGACTGCGCAGGCTCTCCTCGAAGAACGCGCCCTTTTCTCGCGAAACATACCGCGCAGAGTCACGGTAGATGTGTCATGCGTGCCAAGCTCGGAACGTATCGCTTCGGCCTTGTTTAGGCGTGCTGAAGCGTCGAGATGGCTGATACTTCCACAGCGAGAGGATATTATATGAAAACTGCTATTTCAATCGGTGATTCTATGCGCATGAAAGCTAGAGTTACCGGTGCTTTTTGGCTGATTACGATCGCGGCGAGTTTTTTTGCGGATATGGGAACTCGCAGTAGTCTCGTGCTCTCCGGCGACGCTTCTGCGACGGCGCGAAGCCTGCTGGTATCGGCGCAGTCGTACCGCATTGGTGTCGGCGCTGACCTTGTTGCTGATGCAGCGTACATCGTGGTAACGCTGCTTCTCTATTACTTACTCAAGCCGATCAGTCGGAGTCTCTCGTTGCTAGCTGCGTTTTTCAGTCTTGTCGGTATGGCAATTGGAGGAGTGATCGAACTCGGCTACATCGCGCCGCTGCTCATCTTGGGGAACGCACACTACTTAAGCGTATTCACCCCTGCGCAATTGCAAGCAATGGCGTATCTCTCGATTAAAGTGCACGGCCAGGGCTTTCGCCTCAGCCTGCTGTTTCCGGGCTTTCAGTGCCTGCTACTCGGATGGCTCATCTTCCGATCGACCTTCCTACCGCGCACGTTAGGCGTGCTAATTGCGATCGCCGGGTTGTGCCTGTTGACTGAGAGTTTCGCAACGATTCTCATGCCCGCGCTCGAAAGTAGTATCTCATCCGTCCTATTTCCCCTGGATGCCCTCGGAGAAGGTGCGCTCGCGCTATGGCTGCTCATCATAGGCGTCAATGCGCAGAAGTGGGTGGCGAGGGCGGCCCGGTCGGCGATATAGTGCCGCCCTCTTGACCGGCAAGCTAGCCTCAGCGCCGCAGGGTTAACGATATTCGATTACCAACATTGCGACGTCGGAGAGATGGCAGAGCGGTTGAATGCGGCGGTCTTGAAAACCGCTGAGCCTTTGCGGGCTTCGTGGGTTCGAATCCCACTCTCTCCTCCACGTGTTATAGAGCGAACATGAGCGAACCTCACGACTTGGGCCGAACCGACGTACGGAAAATGCAACTTGCGTTCGGCGTAACGCTCTGTATCTTGATGTTAGAAGCCGCCGGCGGTTTCGTCTCGCATAGCCTTGCCCTGCTTACCGATGCGGCGCATATGTTGACCGATGTCGGAGCCGCCGCGCTCGGCCTGTGGACTGCCAATATTGCATTGCGCCAGATCGATAAGCGACACACGTTCGGGTACGGTCGCGCGACGATTCTCGCCGCACTCGCTAACGCCGTCGCACTCTTCGCAATTGTTCTATTTTTGATCTACGAAGCCGTGATTCGGCTCTATCATCCCGAGCCCGTTCGGTCCGGAATAATGATGGTTGTCGCGGCCGTCGCATTGATCGCCAATCTTGCGTTGACATGGTTGCTCACTCGCGGGGAAACCGGCTCTCTTAATGTAAAAGCAGTGGTCGCGCACGTGATGGGTGACGCTGCAATTTCGGGTGCAGTTATCGTCGCTGCCGGGATTATCTTTTTCACCAATGCTCTTGTCGTCGATCCATTGGTCTCCTTGCTGGCTGCCATCGTGGTATCGTCTGCGGCCTGGAGCGTTGTCCGCGATTCGCTGCGCATTCTTATGGAGGGGACACCGCAGGGCTTAGACATCGCGCACCTTAAGACGTATCTGATGGAAAACGCGCAAATCGACGAGGTGCATGATTTGCATGTGTGGTGCGTAAGCGACCAAAAAACAGCGGCCTCGCTCCATGTCAGAGTTCCGCAGACCCAACTCGTTCAGGCTCCTCAGACAGTCGCCAGGGTCAAACGCCTGCTTCGCGAGAAGTTCGGTGTCGAGCACTGTACCGTTGAAGTCGAGTGCGACAACTGCGAGGGTTCTTGCTGACAGCAGGCGGTATTGGACTAACTTACCGAAATGAGCTATGACTGCGATGAAACCCTTTGCTCGGAATATCTCGAGGAACCGGACAACCAACCCGGTCGAAGCGCGCGAAGAGCGCGGAGTTTTCCGCGACGCTGACCGACGGCTTATGTCGCCCAGCGGTACCGTAAGGGTCGCCTAAGTCGGGACTCCGACGAGTTGTTCGGCTTGCTCCTTCGTTAATTCACGATTGTAGCGATCGGTGTTCGGTTGCTGGAGGCGACCGTCGTGAAGTGTGCCGGTGTCTACGGGAACAAATCCGCAGTCCTCGATTAGTTGCGCAACGGTGCTTTTTGCGACGGAGTCGTCACCGCAGTAAAAAAGCGCCAGACCCCGGCCGGACTTTTCGACCAGCGTTTCAGCCGGCAGAGTGTTGAAAGCCTTAATGATCGTTGCTTGCGGCATTTTCTTTGCGATGTGCTCGCTGGAAGAATCGGTTTCGTCGAACGTTTGGACGGTGAAATCGGGATTGTAGGGATTGGTGGTGTCGATCACGATTTTGTGCGCGATCTCGCCGGCCTGACCGAGCGCCGCATCGACCTGCGTCCATGGCGTCGAAAGCACAACAACCTCCGAGCACAACACGGCATCGTACGGCGCCTCCGCCTTCGATTCGTTGCCGGACTCGCGCGCTAGCTGCTCAAGTTTTTCACTGTCGTGCGAGAAACTGTAATAGATGCGATGCCCCTTCGCAGCCAGCAGTTTACCCACGCTCGATCCGACATGACCCGATCCGATAATTCCAATATTCATACTGAGTACATACCCATTTTACAGCCTTAAAACCGCACGCCGGCGTCTCCGGGTGTTCTCCTTAAGCCCAGCTGCGGTAGGTCACGCGCGTAGCTCTCGCGCGGAAGGCGACTCGAACGGCACTTCGAACCTCGCGGAATGAAGCAATCTGCGCTGATTTTCGTTTTTGCCGTGCTCAGCGGAGTCGTCGGCCCCGGTAGGACTTCGGCCGCACCCCTCCAGCCGCTCGCGCATGGGACATTTGCTCACTACACGTTCGCCTTGACGTGGCAGCCCGGCTTCTGCAGCGTCGATGAAGGCTGCCTCTCCGATCAGCCGACGAGCCCGCTTATCGGGCTGCACGGCTTGTGGGCCTCTCGTCCGAGATCGCTAATTGCTGCAGGAATTGCCCCTCAGAAGTGGTGGCAGCACGGCTGCGGTTATTACAGTCGCGGCGAGGGTCCCCCGAAGCTGGACTCGGCGCTAACGACGCGACTCAAGCGCGTCATGCCGCATCTGCGGTCCAGTTTACTGACGCACGAGTATGAAAAACATGTTCAGTGCTTTGCATTCAATCCATCGCTGTTCTTCACAACCGAACTCACTATGCGTGACGCGGTTGCACGGAGTGCGTTCGGGCACTATTTGCTGCGACACATCGGTACAGAAATTACGCACGCAGATGTCGTGCGCAACTTCAAGAGTGCGTTTCACACCACTGTTGCCCGAGCGCTGCAGCTTCAATGCGGTCATAGTGCGAGCGGGCAACCGATTTTAACGCAGTTGTGGTTTACCATTCGAGCCGATCGTCTGCAAGCGTTTCCCCGGCCCGAATCACTCACGCAAATCCCCATCAATCAGGACAGTTGTCCGGCGACGTTTCGGGTGCCGGATTGGCGGAGATAACCTCGGCGCAGGAACTTTATCGCTGCCAAGGGCGTTTCAAGTCTGCGCTTTTTAAAGGAGACCCAAAACAATGATTCGCAAATTCAGCACAATAGCCGCCGCCGCGATTCTCGCGGTCGTGCCGCTTGCAGCCTCGGCCCAAATTACCCCAGGCACGCAACTCATCGGAACGATGGATCAGAATCTGAGTTCGCAGACAGCCCAGGTCGGCCAGAGTTTTACAATGTCGGGTGTGCACTCACAAAATTACAATATCAACGGCGCGACGATCTACGGCCATGTTTCGTCGGTGCAGCGTGCCAGTCAGGGCCGCGCCGGGCAGATTGCACTTGAAGTCGATAAAATCAATACGCGCTCAGGAAATGTCTATCAGGCGGTCGGGTACGTTGCAAACGCTCAAGTAACGACCAAGAGTAATGCGACTAAAGAGATCGGCGCTGCCGCAGTCGGCGCGCTGGTGGGCGACATAATCGGACACACCAAGGGCGCGCTTTTGGGCGGCGCGGGCGGTTATCTGTACGCAAAGAACAATCGCCAGAATGTCTCGATTGCGCAAGGTTCGAAGATCACCGTTCAAATCTCATCGAGCCGTCGTCAAGCCTCGCACCACTAACTCGCGTTTCACGTACCCGCCGATCCGCCTTAGCGGCGGCGGGTCCGTGAACGATACACGACTTGCGGCTTCGGTGCTACGGTGCTAGCCTCGGGGAATAGCGGATTCTTTGAGCGAGTAATCGGCTTTCCAAGCGCATATTCGATCTGTTTGATTAGCGGCTCTTCGTCGTACGAAACGAAGGTAATCGCATCACCGCTGGCCTTTGCGCGGGCAGTTCGACCAACCCGATGCATGTAATCTTCCGCAGCAGCCGGCACATCGTAGTTGACAACGTGTCCGAGTTCGGCGATATCGATGCCGCGTGCAGCGATGTCGGTGGCTACCAGCACACGAAACTTACCCGCTTTGAAGTCGTCGAGCGCGCGCATTCGCTGTGACTGCGAGCGGTCGCCGTGCAGAAGATCGGCGGGGATATGATGCTTGTGAAGCGCGGCCGCTAGTCGATCCGCGCGAATCTTGGTGCGCGTAAACGCAATCGCCGATTCGATGACATTATCCTTAAGAAGTTCGATCAGCAGATCGGTCTTGCTCTCCTGAGGAACCGCGTACAGCGTTTGCGTCAACCCTTCGACCGGCGAAGCGGTCGGCGCTAATTCTACTTTAACCGGGTTGTGCAGCATATCGCGCACGAGTGCAGAGATCGCCGGCGGCAGCGTTGCCGAGAAGAAAAATGTCTGACGGCTGGTCGAGATGTAGCGGAGAATGCGCCGAACATCCGGCAGAAACCCCATGTCGAGCATTCGGTCAACTTCGTCGAGCACCAGCATGTCGACAAAGGCAAGGTTACTCGTGCCGCGAGAAAGGTGATCGAGCAACCGTCCCGGAGTTGCGACGATAATATCGCTGCCGTTCTTTAGCGCGGTGATCTGCGGGCCGAAAGCAACTCCGCCGTACACCGCGGCAACCCGGACCTTCGTATATTTGGCAAGCGCCGTGAGATGTTCGCAGATTTGATCGGCTAGTTCGCGCGTGGGCGCCAAAATCAGCGCGCGCGTCTTGCCGCGCGGCTCGTCGATGAGCGCGTCCAAAATCGGCAGACCGAACGCGGCCGACTTTCCGCTGCCGGTTTCGGCGCTGGCTAAAATGTCGCGGCCCTCGAGGGCCGGCGGAATCGAAAGGATTTGAATCGGGGTCGGTTCGGTGAAGTTGAGGTCACGAACGGCCCTCAGCAGCGCCGGGGCAAGCTCAAGCTCTTCAAATGTCGGTGTAGCGATGATGGCTTCGTTTCTTTCGGTGGCGCGGCTCGATCGCATCCGAAAGATCGCGCGGGAGTGACCCTCAGTATTGCATGGCCTGGCGACCTCGGTCAAATGCTGCGGTCGGACTTGCCCGGATATTTGCACCCGCACCCGGAATGAGCGGGCATGATTCGCGGCTTTATTCTTGGGATAATCGCCACGCTCGGTATCGGGCTGGCAATCGGCTACATAGCAATCGTGAACGGTGCGCTGCCGGCAAATGCCGACGCGAAGCCGAGTTCTTTCGAGCGGTGGGCAGCCAGGATGTCATTGCGCGCGACTGTGCGCCGAGAGGCGTCCACCTACCCGAATCCGTTACGGGCAACCGATGCCAACCTTATCTCGGGCGTTCATCTTTACATGCAAAATTGCAGCGTCTGTCACGGGGGATTTGATGGAAAGAAACCAACGAAAATCGCCCGCGGCCTGTATCAGCGCGCGCCCCAGCTTGCCGAAGACGGAGTAGAAGACGATCCGCCGGGCGTCGTGTATTGGAAGATTCAGCACGGAATTCGGTTGACGGGGATGCCGAGTTTCGGCAAATCGCTCACGGGGAAGCAGCTCTGGCAGCTTGCGGCATTCCTCGGGAAGATGGATAAACTTCCACCCGCGGCCCAGCGCGAGTGGAAGAAGGTCGGCGCGAAGAGTTAGTCTGCGGTTTGGCTGGGTGTCGCGACGAAGTTAAACTGCGTCGGCTGAATCGCTGAAAATGGACTGAACGAGCCGGCTATGGTATTTGTAACCGCCGACCCAACGATAGCGTCTTTGACGAAATTGCCGGTTACCCGCAGGTCGCCGCTCTGACCGATATTCAGCCAGATTTGGTCTCCTTGTCGGCCGCCGGTGACCGTTTCAAACGATCCGCTGTCGGCGGGGCGATAGTATCCGCTCACGATGCCGTCATCGGATACCTGAATTTGAAGCGTTCCGCTGTAGGGATAGGGTGAGCCGAACTGCTCGGTTAGCGATGTCGAGTAGGTCTTAGAGAGTGGTTGTGCAGCGTGTGCGCTCATCGGAAGTGCGATCAGTGCAAATGCCGCGCAAACGGAGAAAATTCGCAAGAGTGTGTGTTTCATATCACCTATAATAACGCTGCACGGCCGCTATTGTTACGCGCACAAAATGAAAGCCGGGTAAAAACCGCGAATGGCGGCTACATACGTCGCATACTGTGAAGGTTGTCCCATGTTTGTCACTTTTCTGCGTCACGGAAGCAACGCTCTGCACCCTCACCTATCGCCGATTCCGTTTGCGCTGCGGACGCGCGTTCTGTACTGAAGTGAGTTTCTTGTTGAAGTGGCTGGGGATCGGCGTCGATCGCACGGCGAATATCGGGTTGCGACCGTCAAGAACGCTGGAACTGGCGGCACCGATTGACCGCGTGTTTGAACGATGCATCGACGGGCTGGAGAATGTGCTTGGTGCAATTGTGCGCGAGCGAGACCCGCAGGCCGGCACCATCGATGCGAGTTTCGGGCTGATGTTCTCCGAGCGAATTTTTTGCGGCCTGGATACAATCGATGAAACCCACACCCGGGTTCGAATCGAGAGCCGCCGTAATGCGCAGGCCGAGTTACCGAAGGGTACGCAAGCCATCGACCGGCTCGCTCAGTTCTTGATGGAGTCGGCGCCGAAATAGGGAACCAGCGCAGTCGGGATGCGCACGCTGCCGTCGGCCTGCTGATAGTTTTCCAAAATCGCTGCAATCGTTCGTCCGATTGCCAACCCCGAACCGTTGAGGGTATGCACGAACTCGGGTTTAGCTTTCGCATCGCGCCGAAACCGAATGTTTGCGCGGCGCGCCTGAAAATCGGTGCAGCTCGAACACGAGCTTATCTCGCGGTAGCTCTGCGCGCCCGGCAGCCAAACTTCCAGATCATAGGTCTTCGCTGCGTTAAATCCAACGTCGCCGCTGCACAGCGCAATCACGCGATACGGAAGTTCGAGCTCCGCTAGGAGAGCTTCCGCATTGTCGGTCAGCGTTTCAAGCGCAGCCGCGGAGTCTTCAGGCGCGCAGAGCCAGACGAGTTCGACTTTTTCGAACTGATGCTGACGAATGAGTCCGCGTGTGTCTTTACCGGCGGCGCCTGCCTCTTTGCGAAAGCAGGGTGTGTAGGCGGTATACTTGCGCGGAAGCTGCGCCGACATCAGAACCTCGCCGCTATGTAGGGCGGTGAGCGGTACCTCGGCGGTCGGAATCATGAACAGATCCGCATCCTGATCTTGAAACATCGCATCGGAAAACTTCGTGAGCTGCCCGGTCTTCCACATCGTTGCGCGGCTCACCAGATACGGCGGAATTACCTCGACGTACCCGTTTGTGCGCGCGCGGTCTAGGAAGAATGCAACTAACGCGCGGGAGAGGCGCGCACCGTCGCCGATCAGCAGGTTGAATCGGCTTCCCGAGAGTTTCGCGGCGCGTTCGAAATCGAGGATTCCAAGCGTTTCTCCGATCTCCCAATGATTTTTCGGCGTAAATCCGAGCCGCATCGGCTCGTTTGACTTGCGCACCACGATGTTCGCCGACTCATCCGAACCATCGGGAACGCTTTCATCCAGCAAATTCGGCGATTGCTCGAGCAGGTGCCGCAATGGTGATTCCGGGTTATCGGGTGATAGCGCTCGCGCGCGGGCATCGGCATCGGCTATCGCGATTGCAAACTCGTCGAGTTGCTCGCGAAGCTGCGCGGCGGCTGCAGCTTTATCGGCTGCGCGTCCAATTTGGCCGGAGAGCGCGTTCTTCTCGGCTTTGAGGCTTTCAACGTGAGTCTGCAGCGAGCGGTACTCGGTATCCAAACGCAGAACTTCATCGACGAACGACGGGCTTTGGCCGCGCCGCTGCGCCGACCGGGCGACGCGATCCGGATCGCGGCGAACTATTACAATATCTATCATGTAAGGACGACGCGCCTTTATGCGGTCTTCAGATGCTCTCCTACCCAGCGGCGGGTTCGCGGTCGAGAAATTGCTTGCTCCCGAGCAGGCGTTGATCGCGTTTTTTGCGCGTGCGAATCTTACCGAGCCCGCAACCGAAGCGGTGGACTTAACCGTCTGTGCGGGCCGAACCCTGGCCGCACCAATCCGCGCAGATGCCGACTATCCGGCTGCCGCGCGTTCGACGATGGACGGCTTCGCGCTTCACAGCAGTCAGACTCCCGGGCGGCTGAGAGTCGCCGGCGCGATTCCGATGGGCAAGTCTTGGAATCGGTCGCTCCAGCCGGGAACCGCTCTAGAGATTCCAACCGGCGGTCTGCTGCCGGTCGGCTGCGATGCGGTAGTTCCGATTGAGGACGTGCGAATCGACGGCGACTATATCGTCGTCCACAACGCAGTTCCCGTAGGGGACGCTCTAAATGCGGCCGGCAGCGATATGCACTCGGGTGAGTTGATCTTGGAGGCTGGGCGGCGGATTGGGCCGGCTGAGGTCGGATTACTTGCGGCTCTCGGGGTGACTGCCGTGCCGGTTTTCCATATTCCGACGGTGGCGGTTTTGTCTAGCGGGGACGAGTTAGTGGAGCCGTCCCAGCGGCCGGGTCCCGGACAGATTCGCGACTCAAATCGGTACGCTGTCGCTGCCGAACTTGCGGCGATGCGAGCGCGGGTCGTGCACTATCCGATTGTCAGCGACGAGGCCGGGGCTTTGGAGAAAGCGCTCGCGTTCGCCCTAGCGCAGTGCGATGGCGTGGTCGTCAGCGGCGGATCATCGGTTGGGCAGCGAGATCGCACCCCCGCCGCGGTCGCGGCGCTTGGCGAACCGGGAGTGATCGTTCACGGTTTACGGGTCAAGCCGGGTAAGCCGACCGTTCTGGGAGCGATTGGCGGCAAGCCGATCATCGGACTCCCCGGCAATCCGGTATCGGCGCTACTGATCCTGAAGGTGGTTGTCGCGCCGATCATTGCGGCGCTCACGGGCCAGACTCGGCGCGAAGCACCGGCGGTGCCGGCGGTTGCCGCCGAATCAATCGCCGGCCGACCGGGCTGGACCAGCGTCGTGCCGGTGCGCCTCGAATGGGATGGCCCTAGGCACATTGCCCATCCGCTTGTGGTGCGGTCGGCGAACGTGAGTCTTTTGGCGAGGGCAAGCGGTTTTGTGCGCATCGGCGAAACGCAGGCGGTTGTGGCAACCGGAGAAGCGGTTATGGTCAATCTGCTGTGATCGGCGAGTTTTCCGCAAGCCCGCTGGTTGAGG
>JALYVT010000080.1 GCA_030853105.1 Vulcanimicrobiota bacterium | reverse complement strand
CCGGGTAATACCAAGCGGCATCAGCGTTTTTCTGACCGTTCACATCCAGTGTGTAGTAACTGGCCGTTCCCTTCCACGGGCAGACCGAGGTGGTGGAGCTGTTCTCAAAACACTCGCGTTTGATCGAATCGGGCGGAAAGTACTGATTCCCTTCAATCTCGCGTGTTGCATCGCTCTGCGCGATGATCGTGCCGTTCCAGGTTGCTTTCATTGGTTATTCCTCTCGCCTTGCATAGGCAACAACGATTGCGCTCGTTACAATCGCTCCGGCGCTGCGAAGGGTTGCGGCGCAGTCTTCCAATGTGGTACCGGTCGTCACGACGTCGTCGATCATCACTATTCGCTTACCCCGCACTTCGCCTCGAACGGCAAATCGCCCGCGCGCCGACAATCTCTGCGCGCGGTCGCGGCCACGCTGCGCATCGCCGGCGGCATGAACTAACGCTTTTTTCACGGATAGCCCGGCAATTTCTGCAGCCCGCTGCGCCATCAATTGGCCCCCATCGAACCCGCGTTGCCGCCGCCGCTGGGCTGTTGTTGGAATGCCGACGAGGCTCGCGTCAATCGCGACCTGCGCAGCCAAGAGACGAGCCAGCGCAATTGCCGCATCGCGGCGCCCATCTTTGAGGGCGAGCACCGCGGCGCGCAGTGCGCCTTCATAGACGCCGATGGCGGTGACCGACAGCGTTTTCAAGCGAAACTGAACGGGCGGGTCGCGCGGTAAGCAATCGGAACACAATCCGCTACCGGGACTGCGGCAGTTCGCACACTGCGGCGGAAAGATCGCGTCGAAAAGATGCTGCAGCACTCCCATCCATCACGCCCTTCGTTACCGCCCGCAAGGGGATCGCGTTAAATCAGGTGACGATAGACTACGATTATAGCCGTCCCAGAGGAGCATCCACTACTCGTAGTCTTGGCGTATTACGGGCCGCACCACGATCGCATCATTTGGTCGCATCAAGCTTGGACCGGCTCGTTGGCGACAATGCGGTCTTGCAATTCAGCGCCTGGAGCGACTGCGTAATCAATGCCGACGATGGAGTTGCGTAGCGCAGCGCCGCACCCGATACGAGCGCCGTCCCAAAGAATTGAGCGGCTGATGGTTGCACCCGCGTCGATTCGAACATCATCTCCAATCACCGCAGGACCATCGATGATAACGTTATCGGCAACAACTGCGTTTGCGCCGATCCAGACCGTTCCAGTGATCTCTGCACGCGACGATATCGCGGCGGTCGAGTCGATTCCATGTGAGCGCGTTTGCGGAATTGCGAAGACGCCGTTTAGTACGTCGAAGGTTGCGCGCCGGTATTCTTCGGGCGTTCCGATGTCACACCAGTAGGACCCACGCGCATCAAAGCCGTAGAATGCGGCCGCTGCGCGCTGCAGAGCCGGAAATACATCCCTTCCAAAATCGTAAAACGCGCCGGCTGGAATGTAGCGGAATATCTCCGGTGAGAAAGCATATATGCCGGTGTTGACGAGATTGCTTTGTTCGGTGCCGCGCGCCGGTTTCTCTTGAAAACCCACAATGCGCCCGTCGGCCTGGGTTACGACTACGCCGTATTGATCGACAGCATCGCGTCGAACGAGTCCGATTGTTGCGATGGCATCGCTTCGCCGGTGAAACGCAAGCAGCTCCGTTAGCGGCAGATCGGTGAGATCGTCGCATCCGACAACCACGAACGGCGCGTCACCGAAAAATGCCTGCATCTGCTGGACCGCTCCGGCGCTGCCTAGGAGGCGTTCTTCATGCAGATATTCAAGCCGCACGCCGAATCTGGAACCATCGCCGAGCCGCAGCACGATTTTATCGGCCAAATAGTGCACGTTGATCGCGATCTCATCGAAGCCGCAGTTCGCCAGATACCGAATAAGATGCACCGCATTCGGCTCACCCGCGACCGGCACCAACGGTTTTGGAACTTGCTTGGTTAGCGGATAGAGCCGGGTGCTCATTCCGCCGGCCAAAATCATCGCCTTCATGCGGTCCTTTTTCGAAGCGACTCGGTTGCAATGAGCCACACAAAGTGCGGCAGCGCGAGCTGGCGACGCCAGCGCTGAGGCTCCCGAACCAGACGATAAAGCCATTCGAGATTGAGTCGGCGCCACAGTACAGGCGCCCGCTCCACCAAGCCGCTCAGCACATCGAACGAGCCGCCGACACCGATACCGACGCCGCAACCGGTCTGTTCAAGATAATCGGCTAGCCAAAACTCTTGCCGCGGTGAGCCAAGCCCCACCAGCAGCAGCTTGGCACCGCTGTCCCGTATCCGGGAACACACCTGCGCTGAATCGCTCTGGTCGAAGTAACCGTTTGCGGCGCCGCTTATTGCTAGTCCCGGATATCGTTGCCGTAGTGCCGCTGCTGCCTTTTCGGCGACACCCGGCTTTCCTCCAAGCAGATAAATCGGCAGAGCGGATTTCGCGGCACGGGAGCAAAGACGCTCGATCAGTTCGATTCCGGTAACTCGCTCGCACAGGGCTGCGCCGCGTGAACGCGCGACAGCGAGCAGCCCGACTGTATCGCAGAGCGACAGTTCGCAGGTATTGACAACTCTGCGAAATTGCTCGTCGTGCTGCGCGTAGACCGCCATCTCGGTCCCGAGGGTTACCACTTGTAAGGGCTTCGCGTTTGACTGCTCAGCACGCTGCACGATAATTGTCGCAGCCTGTTCGGCATCGACGGGGTCGAGCCGACAGCCTAGAATCTCCACTTATACCGCAGCGGCGTCGGCAAAGCGTTCAAGCAGCGGCTCTAACTGTTCGATGACGCTGCGCGGCATACTGTCCAGCGGTAAACGGCAAGCGCCGGTTGCAAAGCCAAGCTTGTTCATTGCCCATTTGACGGCAATCGGGTTGGTCGTCGAAAACAGCGCATCGATAAGCGGCAGCAGCGAGAGATGAATCCGAGTCGCTTCGGCGACGTTTCCAGATTGAAACGCATCGAACATCGCTCGGTACTCGCGCGAACACAGATGCGATGCAACGCCGACCACGCCGTCCGCGCCGATCGCCAGCCCCGGCAGAAAAAGGTGATCGTCGCCGCACCAAAATCCGAAGCCGCTCGGACGGTCTTTCAAGATCATCGCCTGCTGCTTGAGGTCTCCGCTCGACTCTTTCACACCCGCGATATTTTTGTGGCGCCGAGCTAGTTGCAGCAGTGTCTCGGGCAGCATATTGACGCCGGTGCGGCCGGGAATATTATAGACGATGATCGGAAGCGACGTCGCCTGGGCCAGCGCGCCGAAGTGCGCGAGCATCCCGCTCTGCGTCGGCTTGTTGTAGTACGGAACCACCGCAAGAATAGCATCGGCTCCGGCTGCTTGCGCTTCTTCGCAATACCCGACCGATGCGCGAGTGTCGTTGCTGCCGGCGTTTGCAATGACTGCGGCCCTCCCGGAGAGTTCCGCCTTCACCGCTGCAAACAATCGCCTGCGCTCATCGCCATTCAGGGTCTGGCCCTCGCCGGTCGATCCGGCCACAACTAACCCATCATTGCCGCGCTCGACCAGCCAACTCGCAATCCGACGCGCTTCTTTTTCGTCGAGTTGACCGTCCGCGTTAAACGGCGTAATCATCGCCGTCAGAATCGTGCCCAAATTCATTGTTGCGCTCCTGCATCGAGGTGGAATTGGTCGTGAACGGCCTGCTCGGCGCGGCTGACCTCATCGGCCGGAACGAGCACCGAGATCGTTATATTTGAATCGGTGCAGTGAATGATCTCGACATTCGACTCCGAGAGCGCGGTTACCACGCGATACAGAACTCCAGGCGCATACCGCATCCCCGCGCCGACGACCGAAAGCTTCGAGCACCCTTCGCGAATGCGCACAGCCATGTTTAAGTCACTCAGCAATTGACGGATCTTCGGCCCTTCGTCGCCCTCGACAACAAAACAGACTCCAGATTGATTGATGGTTGATTGGTCGATCGAGATGCCGGCTTGCGCGATGCGTTCAAACATCCGCATCTCAAGGGCCATTCGCGCTTGCGGCGTCTCGACATCGCCGCGAATGATTCGCACGAAAGTTTGACGACCCGAGGCGGTAACCCCGACCACCACGCGCTGGTGATCTTCGGATTCATCGACAATCGTACCGATATCACTCTTCAGACCTTTGATCGCGTACGCTGTCTGCGTCGAGCGTGCGAACTCGGCTGCCTTGTGGTGCATAATCTTCGCGCCGTGTTCGGCAAGCTCGGTCATCTCTTCGAGGCTTGCACGTTCGATCGGATGGGCTCCCTCGACACGGCGCGGATCGGCAGTCATTGCGCCGCTCACATCGGTATAGATGTCGATTCGCTCCGCGTTCAGAGCGTGCCCAAGCGCGATCGCGCTCAAGTCTGTCCCGCCGCGGCCAAGCGTGGTCACGTGGCCCATCTCGCTGACACCTTGGAAGCCTGCGACGACCGGCGTTACCCCACGTGAGAGCGCATCAAGGATGCGTTGCGGATCGACCCGCAGTATCTTGGCATCGCCGTGCGCATCGTTCGTAATGATGCCCGCCTGGGCGCCGGTAAACGCGAGCGCCGGCATTCCAAGCTCACTCAGCATCTGCGCGAACATCGCCGCGGAAAGCAACTCACCGCATGAGAGCAGGAGGTCGGTGTTAGGATTACCCAACGCGTCGCCGACGAGCGATAGCAGCGTATCGGTCGCATACGGATCGGGAGCGCGTCCCATCGCCGAGCACACGGCAACAGGTGCATAGCCTCGATCGTGCGCCTCTTTCACGCGTAGTATGGCGATCTCGCGCAGCTCCGCATTTGACACCGAGGTTCCGCCAAACTTCAGTATTGCTGTTTTGCGCGTGGTTAGCGTCGTCATTGTCGACCCGCTCGGGAAAGTAGTAGTTCCAAAATTTGAATGCCGTTGGTGGCGGCGCCCTTGCGAAGCTGATCGCCGACCACCCACAGCTGAAAGTACCGACGCGATCCATCTTCGGAGCGCAGTCGTGCTACATGAACGAGGTCGGTTCCCTCAACCTCGCGCGGTGTAATGATTCCATCTGCATGATACACGATTCCACGCGCATTCTCGAAGGCTCGGGCAAGCTCTTCCACGGACGTGTCGCGAACGGTTTCAACAAAGACTGCTTCTGAATGGGCGCACCGCACCGGCACGCGCACGGCCGTAATCGCGATCGGCAGCTTCGGCAGCTCTAATATCTTGCGGGTTTCGTCGCGCACTTTCGATTCTTCACCGCTCGATCCGAACTCGTCCAAGTCGCCGATGCGCGGGATAACGTTGCGCACGATTGGGCCGCTGCCCGATTCAAACTCTTCGAGAATTGCGCGACCCGCGCCGCTGACAGCTTGATACGTTGCAACGCGAACGTTCGCCAAGCCGGCGCAATCGCGAATCGGCGCCAACGCGACGCATAAAATGATCGCGGTGCAATTCCCGACCGGAAGCAGTCGATGCTCCTTGCGAAGCGCGTGCGGATTGACCTCCGGCACGATAAGCGGAATCCCGGGGCTCATGCGAAAGGTCGAGCTGTTATCGATGACGATACGCCCGCTGCGAACCAACTCGGGTGCGTACCGCTCGCTGGCTTCTTCGCCGCCGGCAAAAAACACCGCGTCGTACTCGCGTAGGGCGGTGCCCGTTGTCGCCATCACATCGTGCGTCGCCCCGCGAAACTCGGCTGCCGCATTGTGAGCGCGCGAGGCGAACAGTCCCAAGTGTTCGACCGGCGTCCCGCGTTCTTCCATCACGCGCAAGATCGTCTCCCCAACGATCCCCGTCGCTCCGACGACCGCAACGTTCATGCCGAACCATTCAGCAAGTTGTCGAGTCCTACAACCAAGCCGCGCAGGCTGCCGACACTGCGGATCGCAAGCAGAATACCGGCAACAAACGATTCGCGGCTGAGGCTGTCGTGCCGAATAGTGAGCGTCTCACCGACGTTGCCGAATAGCACTTCTTGGTGCGCGACCAATCCCTTTAAGCGAACGCTGTGAATCGGTACGCCGCCTTCGCCGCGCGCGGCAGCGATGCGTTCGGCGGTTAGTGTAGCGGTGCCGCTCGGTTTATCGCGCTTCCCGTCGTGATGCATCTCGATAATCTCGACGCTCGGGAAAAATGGTGCGGCCGCCTGCGCAAAGCGCATCATCAGCACCGCGCCGATTGCAAAATTGGGAACGAGTAACGCGCCGAGCCTGCTCACCACTACTTGGCTCTCGAGTATCTCGCGGTCGTCAACACTCCAGCCGCTTGAACCGATGACCGGAAAAACGCCTGCCTCCAAGGCAATGCGCGCGACGTTGATCGTCATCGGATGGGTGGTAAAGTCGAGCACAACATCCGGCTGCGTGCGCTCGAAAAGCTCCCCAATGTCGTCATAAAGGTCGGCAGCGGGATTTGCGGCGCGCGCAAAACCGCCGACCAATTCAAGGTCGGGAGCGTTGCGTATGGTCTCGCACGCCAGCGCCCCCATTCGGCCCAGCGCACCGCTTACTGCCACGCGCGTCATGTCAGCGAATGTTTAGCTGATTTTTTCCAGCGGAGCATACTTGAGCATCACCATTTTCTGCCCCACGTTCGGAAAGTTGATTGTGACCAAGCCGTCACCGCCCGCGCCGACCGCATCGGCGATGATTCCTTCGCCCCACTTTGGATGACGTACGCGGTTGCCCGGCTGCAGATCCATCCCGATGCCGGCCCCAGCGTTTTCGTGAATGGAAACCTCGCGCCAGCGGCCGCCGGCCGGTCGCGGCAACGTCACCCCGCCGAGCATCTCGACCGACGGCATCTCATCAAAGAACCGCGACTTCGGATGCGCGAATGTGTTTCCATACAGCGTGCGTCGCTCCGCGTACGACAGATAGAGGCGATCCATGGCTCGCGTCAGTCCGACGTACGCAAGCCGGCGTTCTTCTTCTAACTCAGCCTCATCGGTAAGCGCGCGGGTGTGCGGAAATACGCCCTCTTCCAAGCCGGTCAAAAAGACGTTGGGATACTCAAGGCCCTTCGCGCCGTGCATCGTCATTAGCGTCACGTACGACGAATCCGGGTCGAGCGCATCGAGATCGCTCACCAGCGCGATGTTCGCCAAGAAATCGGCAAGTTTGCCTTCGGGTTCAGTCTGCTCGTACTCGCGGGAAACGCCCACAAATTCTTGCAGATTTTCAAGCCGCGTGCGGGCGTCGTTGGTATCTTCGTTCTGGAGTTCGCGAATATAGCCGGATTCTTCCATGACCGCCACCAACATATCGGAGATCGAGATATCCGCCAGCCGTTCGCGCCAATTTGCGATCAGTTCGGCGAAGCGCTCAAGCTCTTTTTGCTTCTTCGGAACCGCGCGTTTGAGCAGTTCCTTATCGAAGACCGCTTCACCGACCGAGACTTTTGCATCGACCGCAGCCTGCACCAAACTTGCGAGCGTCTGCTGACCGATGCTGCGGCGCGGGACGTTGACGATTCGTTTGAATGCGACGGCATCCGACGGGTTAAGAATGTAGCGCAGATAGGCGACCACATCTTTGATCTCGGTGCGCGCATAGAAACCGACGCCGCCGACGACGCGATAAGGAATCCCCTCGGAGATCAGCGCTTCTTCAAAGACGCGCGATTGCGCGTTGGTTCGGTAGAGCACGATGAAGTCGCGATAGGCCGAACCCTCGCGAACCAGTTCTTTGACTTTCTCGACCACGTAGCGCGCCTCGGCGCGTTCGGTCTCTGCGCGAAAAGCCGTAATCGGGTCTCCGGCGGCCCTTTTGGTGAACAGTTTCTTCGCCGAACGCGTTTTGTTGTTCTCTACCAGTTCGTTGGCGGCCGCCAGAATGGTTTGCGTGCTGCGATAATTTTCTTCCAGCTTGAAAACCGTCGCTCCCGGAAAGTCCTGTTCGAAGCGCAGGATCATGCGATAGTCGCTGCCGCGCCAAGAATAGATCGACTGATCGTCGTCGCCGACGACGGTGAGGTTTTTGTGCTCGCCGGCGAACAGCGCAAGCAGGCGATACTGCGCAAAGTTGACATCTTGGTATTCATCAACCAGCACGTATCGGAACTTGTTCTGATACTTTGTGCGGGTCGGTTTATCGCTATCGAGCAGCTCGATGGTGCGAACGATCAGGTCGTCGAAATCCAGACTGTTGGACTCCGCCAGCCGCCGAGTGTATTCCTGATACACATTGCCGTAGCGCTCGCCGATAAACGAACTGTTTTTCTCCAGGTACTGGTCGGGTGAGAGCAGGGCGTTCTTGCTTTTGCTGATCTCCGAGAGACACGCGCCAATCGCCATTTGGCGCTCGTCGTAATCGAGGTCGGCCAGAATCTCCTTGACGATCTGGCGCTGATCCGTATCGTCGATGATCGCAAAGTTTGACGCAACCCCGACCTTGCTGCCATCGCGGCGCAGAATGCGCACGCAGATCGAATGAAAGGTACCGACCCAGAGGTCGCGCGCGACGTCACCGACCATCCGGGCGAGGCGCGATTTCATTTCACCCGCAGCTTTGTTGGTGAACGTGACTGAGAGAATCCGATCTGGGAAAACGTTCAGTTCATTGAGCAGGTAGGAAATACGGTGGGTGAGAACGCGGGTTTTGCCGCTGCCTGCGCCGGCGAAGATCAAACACGGGCCATTCGCATGCCGGACAGCCGCGGCTTGTATGTCGTTTAGAGACTCGGTTTCTGCAATCATCACCGTTATACTTCGACAAAAGCAACCAATGTCATCCTAAGCGACTGTCAAAGGAGCTCAGCGGGCGATTTGAAGCGATTTCGCTGGGCGTTCCGCCAGCGCAAATGCGCTAGCTAGAAACGCGAGCGTTGACTCGGCGCCCATGTTTGCATTAGCGTGACCGTCCTCCAAGCCGTCGCACGAACCGCCGTTACGAACCAGCACCAGATCGCCGCTATTGCGGCCATAAAACCAATCCAGAGCGAGTTGCGCGCTCGCTTGAAAGGCCGGATCGCTCGTACACTCGTACGCGACCAGCGCCGCATCGACAAAAGCCGCCGCCTCCAGCGGCTGCTGACCGAATTGCGCTTTGCGGCCGCCGCGCCGGTACCAGCCATCGTTGCCGACCGGTACAAAAACGCCGTGCTCCACGACAACTCGCTCGTAGAACGAAAACGTCCGCAGACCGATGGCAATCAATTCGTCATCGCGCAACGCCAGCCCGGCGCGTAACATCGCTTCGCACAGCCGCGCATTGTCGTAAGTCATCTCATCTTCGAACCACTGCCAATCGATATCGCGGGTAGCCAAGTATGCCGCTTTGAGATCGTCGGCCATCGTGCGAAGGTGCGCTTCGACTACGGGTTTGGCCTCCGCCAAACCCTGCTCAGCGTGACAAACGCCCCGGTCATGCAGAGGCGACGCACCGTGTGCAATGCCACTGCTGTCATCCTGAGCAGCTTTTTCGCTGTGCGCAAACGCGTTGTCGAAGGACTGCAATCCCAGGCAGAGGCCGATCATCGTGTAGGCTTTCGAGCGCGGGTGTTCGAGGTGCGAGATCGCCGGCAACGCCTGCAACAGCAGGCGCGCGCAGAGCCGCTGCCAAGATGGCCGCACAGCGTGCGCCATTCCGTAGCCGAGCGACCAGAACGCGCGGCCGAATGAATCCTGCGTGCCTACTTCGTCAAGCCACTTTCGATCGTAGCTCATGAAATTATGAAAGCGCCCGTCTTCCATTTGGGCATCGTGCAGAAACGACAAGTATGTCGAAGCCAACCGCCGCGCGGCTATACTGCGAGGC
>JALYVT010000079.1 GCA_030853105.1 Vulcanimicrobiota bacterium | reverse complement strand
AGTGAGAGCATTGTTTTCAACGCTGAAGATTTGCCTGCGGACTTGAGCGAGGCCCTGACATCTGCGCCCGCGCAAATCGTTCAATGTGCGACGTGCCGGCGGCTCTGCATTTGCGATCAGTTCGTTTGGAACGAACGTCAGGTTTGCGCGTGGGATTATCATCTCAGCGTATTCGGAAAACGCGGCCCGTGGAGAGACGGCCCCTACGAGCAGCGGCTCTTTGAAACGCTTCCGTCTGCCGCGTATGTTAGCCCACCGCTGCTGGAGGAGCTGCGGGTTGAAGTTGTCCTAGCCACGGGTCCTATCGATGAATCGATTGCGCACAGTATCATCAATCTTGCCATGCAGAGTAATCAGCGTAGCCCGCATTTAGCAGTTCGCACCGCGGGCGGCTTCACGCTGCTGCGAGAACTTCCCGCGGCACGCCCGCTTTGAACAATCGCGCTATCGCGCGCGTCGGCGTGCTCTTCGCTGCGCTATTTGCGATTTTGTTCGTTCGGCAGGCGTATGTACAGCTGATCTCCGGTCCATCAATTGCCGCGCGGCCCTACAATCCGCGCCACGCATTGCTCACGGTACATCGCGGACGAATATTGGCCGCCGACGGGACGGTTCTGGCAGAAACAGTTCACAATCGACGCGTCTACCCGTTCGGCGGCGCCTTGGCGCAAACGGTCGGCTATCTTTCGGCTCGATATGGGACGGCAGGTCTAGAAAATGCCTATGATCGCGCGCTAAGCCCGCCCGATGCGACCGGCGAGCCTGCGGCGCAGCTCGCAGAGATACTCGATGCGTTACGCGCGAAGCACTCACCGATTCGCGGCGCCGATATCATTACAACATTGAATCCGGCCATCGAAAGCACCGTTGCGGCCGAACTCGCGCCGTACGCGCGAGCCGCAGCCGTGGTGCTTGATCCGCGCAGCGGTGCGCTGCTCGCAGTCGCCAGTTTGCCGTCGTTCGATCCAAATCGTCTCGACAGCGAGTTTAACAGCTTGCTGCGCAACCCAGCGAGCCCATTATTGAATCGGGCTTTGGATGGGTTGTATCCGCCCGGATCGACGTTTAAGATCGTTACGGCCGCAGACGCCCTCGATTCCGGCGTGGTAACGGCGCAATCGACCTTCCGCGATCCCGGATATCTGGTGGTTGGGAACTTCACGCTGCATAACGACGAAGACGAGTATACTGGAACCCAGGACGTTACGACTGCGTTTGCGCTCTCAAGCAACGTTGATTTTGCGCAGATCGCCCTGCTGCTCGGGGTCGATCGCTGGTACAGCTACGCGTCAGCTTGGGGTCTGGGAAGCTCGCTCGATTTTCAGTTGCCGACCCAACGCGATCGAATTCCGGAAAAGTCTACGGTTAGCGACGGCGAGCTGGCCCAGATGGGGTTCGGTCAGGGTTCGCTGCTGATGACGCCACTTCGGATGGCGCTTATCGCGTCGACGATCGCGAATAACGGCGTCGAACCGCGACCGTTCGTGGTTCGACAGGTCGATCGCAGCTTCGCGCGCAGCAGTTACGCCGGTGCAAGCCTGGCCACGCCGATCACGGCGGATACCGCGGCCGAAGTGAAGAAGATGATGGTCGCAGTGGTACAGAGAGGAACGGGCACAATCGCAGCACTTCCCGGGATCACGGTTGCGGGTAAGACCGGCACGGCAACCAACCCAATGGGTCGTGCGCACTCTTGGTTTGTCTGCTTCGCACCGGCCGAGCATCCGCGGGTTGCCATAGCCGTTATCGTCGAAAACGCGGGCTACGGCGCGGCAGTCGCCGCTCCCATAGCACGCAACATTTTACGCGTTGCTTTAAAGAATACCGCAACTTGATCGACGAGCAAACGTTCAACAATCGCTACCGCCTCGATTCAAAACTCGGCGAGGGCGGAATGGCCTCGGTCTACTGCGGAACCGATACGCTGCTGCGCCGTCGAGTTGCGATCAAAGTGCTGCGCTCGCAATACGCTGCGGACGCAGACTTCGTTCGACGCTTTTACCAAGAGGCGGAGTCCGCTGCGCGGTTATCGCATCCAAATATCGTCAATACCTACGATGTTGGCCGCGAGGGTGACAGCTACTACATCGTGATGGAACTGGTCGACGGGCCGACCCTGGCGGAGATAATTGCCGACGGCAAACTGCCCGAGCCCGTCGCAATCGACTATGCCGCGCAAATCTGCAGTGGCCTTGCCTACGCGCACCGTCAAGGATTGTTGCACCGCGACGTCAAGCCGGCGAACATCCTGGTCACCAAAGACGATGTCTGCAAACTCTCCGATTTCGGAATCGCGCGCGCCGTATCGCAACACACCATGGCGCTCACAAAACCGGGCCTAGTGATGGGGAGCGTGTTCTATCTGTCGCCCGAACAGGCGCAAGGCCACGATTTGCACGAAACCTCCGATCTGTACAGCGTCGGAATTGTCCTCTATCAAATGCTTACCGGCAAGCTTCCGTTCGCCGGTGAATCGCCGGTGACGGTCGCGCTCAAGCATATCAGCGATCCGGTTCCGACCATCGACACCGCCAAACTCGGCGTAAGTCCGGCGCTGGCCTCAATCGTTAACCGTTTGCTGCAAAAGAATCCGGCTCATAGATTCCAGTCGGCAAGCGAGGTTGCGACGGCGCTGCGCGAAGCCCGCGAGCGTCCAAGCATTGCTGCGTTCGGTACCTCCGATGATGCGCCGACCGGCGGTTTCAGCGCGGTCTCGGCACCGCTGCCGGCTCGTCCGTCGCGCTTTCCGGATCGCATGCCGCCGTTTACCAGCATCACCGAAGATGAGGAACGCACCACGCGGTCGGGGAGTTGGATGATTTTCGGGCTTCTGGGACTCTTAGCTTTGGCGATCGGGGTCGGCTACGCAATTTTCGGCAGCCACCTGGCGAACCCACTTGCGGCAACCACTATTGCGATCGGCAACTATACGGGGATGAGTGATTCACAGGCCGATAAAGCCGTTGTAAACGCAGGACTAACCCCGCGACTGCTCCATTCCTCAAGCGATACTGTTGCGGCCAACAAAGTGATACGGCAGACGCCGGCGGCCGGCACGAAAGTTGCCAAAGATTCGGTCGTAGAGCTGGTCGTCAGCAACGGGTTGCCGATCCTGGGTCTACGAGATGTGCGCGGATTCACTTCGGCAGAAGATGCGAGCCGATTGCTGACGGAAGATTCGTTCAAAGTCCGGGTGCTCCCGCGATTTGATGCCGCTCCGAAAGGCAGCGTTATCGACCAGAAACCGGCCCCGGGTTCGCAAGTTCGTCAAGGCTCGACCGTAACGCTTATCGTCTCAGGGGGACTGGCGCCGATCAAGATGCCGAATCTGGTTGCGCAAACGCTGGCGGTAGCCAATCAGTCGGCGGCGCACTTCGGATTTACGATCAACGTTACCGAGCGCGCACCGATCGATAACGTTGCGCTCAACGCGATTGCCTCCCAGGATATAAAACCCGGGACCATGCTCGCCCGCGGGTCCACCGTGAACGTCGTTGTCAGCAGCGGCAGCGGCGCGCAAGTTGCAGTCCCGGACGTCGGCGCTCGCGACTACAAGACGGCGATGGGTCTGCTGCGGCAAGCCGGTCTAAAAGCAAGCTTTACCTATAGCATTCAATCCGATTCCAATGGATCGATCCTGCAGCAGAGCCCGGATCCCGGCACACAGATTGCGCCCGGAGCAACGGTGACGCTGAATCTAGCGGTTCCGGGCGAAGTGCCCGACACCCAAAATATGAACCTGCAAGATGCCGAAGACACACTCGCGGCGGCCGGCTATTCGGTTGGAAATGTTGCTTACACAACCGACGGAAATCCGGGGAAAGTCGTTCGTACCGAACCGGAAGCCGGGACAAAAAGCACACCCGGCGCATCGGTCACAATCTACCTTAATGGAATCGCGCCAAAGCCGTGAGTGTGCGCGTGCTGGGGATCGATCCCGGACTGCGAGTTACCGGCTACGGCGTCATTGAGCAAGCCGGCGACGGCGCGCGGCTGATCGAGGCGGGAATAATTGCTCCGCGAGTCGGCGGAACATTGGAGAATCGCCTAAATGAGCTGCATCTAGGAATTAGCGCCGTCATGACGACGACGCGCCCAACCTGCGTGGTTATCGAAGAACTTTACACGACCTACAAGAACCCAATGACCGCAATCCTCATGGGCCATGCGCGCGGAGTGCTCTGTCTTGCGGGAGCACAGCATCAAGTTCCGGTCAGCACGCTCGGACACTCGCTCGTAAAACGGGCCCTCATCGGCTCGGGCGGCGCGCGTAAGGACCAAGTTAATCAGATGGTGATGTCGCTGTTGCGGCTTCGTAAGGCGCCGGAGCCGAACGATGTCTCCGATGCGCTAGCACTCGCGCTGGCCTTTCTCAATATGCGCGATCACGAGGCGCGATTGCCGCCGGTGTTGCGCCATGTTCTCTAAGATTCGCGGAAACATTGTCGAGCGCTTGGAGGACCGCGTCTGCTTGGATGCCGGCGGGCTTGCATACGAGATCATCCTTGCACCATGCGTCGCACAAAAAGTTCCGACCGATGCGGGTAGCGAGGTGTCGCTTGAGATATACTCGGTTTTGAACATGGAAGGCAACACCGGACACTTTACGTTTTACGGGTTCAGCAATGCCATCGAGCGCGAGTTTTTCGAGGCGTTGATAAGTGTTGCCAGCATTGGGCCGCGCTCCGCGGCACGCGCGTTTTCGCAACCGATGTCGAAGATCGCGCAAGCGATCGATCGGGGAGATCACGGCTTTCTAAAAACACTGCCGGGAATCGGCCAGCAGAAGGCGCGCGACATCGTCGCAAAGCTGCAGGGCAAAGTCACTCGATTTCTGCTCATTCAAGAAGCGCAGCCGCCGACAGCGGCAATACCAGGGTTCGCTGATGAAGCGCTTGCGGTCTTGCTGCAGTTGGAATACAAGCGCACGCAGGCCGAAGCAATGATTCGCAACACGCTGGAGAGTGCGCCCGCCATCGACGACGCCGAGACGCTGCTCACCGAGATCTATCGGCAGAAAGCGCTCGCGCGATCGTGACCGAGGATGCGCGTAAGCGGCTGCTTGGACCGGACGATGATCTCGCCGACCGCGTGATCGATCCCGCAGTTACGCTGGAAGATGAAGTCTACGGCGCTTCGCTGCGCCCGCGGTCGTTCGACGAATATGTCGGCCAATCAACCGTCGTCGAAAATTTGAAGATTGCTATTGATGCAGCGCGCAAACGCGACGAGCCGCTCGACCACATTCTGTTTTACGGTCCTCCTGGACTCGGAAAGACGACGCTTGCCGCACTGATCGCAAAGGATTTGGGTCGGGCGCTGCGGCCGACCAGCGGACCGACGCTTGAGAAGCCAAAAGATCTAGTCGGGATATTAACCGCACTCGATGAGGGCGACATTCTGTTTATCGACGAGATTCATCGACTGGGTCGCGTGGTCGAAGAGTTTCTCTACCCGGCAATGGAAGACTACCAGATCGACTTTGTGGTCGATCGCGGCGCGTACGCGAAGACGCTGAAGTTGCCGCTCAAACGATTTACGCTGGTCGGTGCGACGACGCGTGCCGGGATGTTGTCGGCGCCGTTACGCGAGCGATTCGGAATAATGCACCACCTCGATTACTATGCCGTACCCGAACTGGAGCGCATCCTGATGCGTTCTGCTAGTGTGTTGAATGTTCCAATCGACCCAGAGGGCGCGCATGCGATTGCGGCACGTAGTCGCGGGACGCCGCGAATTGCCAACCGCCTCCTGCGCCGCGTTCGAGACTTCGCCGAGGTGCGCGCCGATGGCCACATCGATTTGGAGGTTGCAAACGTTGCTCTGAGTCGCGAGGGCGTCGATGAGTTGGGGCTGGATCGTTTGGATCGCGCCTTCTTGCGAACCATCATTCAACAATACGGCGGCGGGCCGGTGGGTATGGCCGCAATCGCCGCAACGTTAACCGAGGACGCCGAGACCCTAGAAGATGTCGTTGAGCCGTATCTGCTCAAAGAGGGCTTCGTCGTTCGTACGGCCAGCGGTCGGAAAGCAACGCCGCTTGCGTATCGTCATATCGGCCTCGGCGATCAGATCGGTCTCGGCGACCCGCCGTCCGCCGCTGTTCAGGAGCGCCTGCTGTAATGCGGCGAAGTGGGTTCGTTCTCTCTGCGATCGCGGGCGCCGCCGTTTGCATACTTCCCGCTCGCGTTCGATCGCAGAGCGGCGCCGCGGTTCAATCTCTGCGGGTGTTGCTCGGCAACGGAGCCGCCCAGCCGATCGATGCGCAATCGTTCATGTTCAATGGCCGGCCGTATCGCGGAACATTCTCGATGTTGGGCAGCGGCCAAGTCGTCAGCATCGTGCCGCTTGAAGAGTATCTTTACAGCGTCGTCTCAAAAGAGATGCCGCGATCGTGGCCGCGTGCCGCATTAGAAGCGCAGGCGATTCTTGCTCGCACATATGTGCTGCAACGCAGCAACCCGAATCGGGATTACGATGTTGTTCCGTCGGAAGCCGACCAAGTCTACGGCGGGATTGCAAGCGAGACGGTGCAGAGTGTCGCAGCAGTCACCACGACGAACGATCGCGTTCTGCGCTACAGCGGGGACTTTGCGCAAGTCTCGTATTCGTCGTGCTGCGGCGGTCACACCGAAAACATCGCCGACGCTTGGGGCGGGAAGGGGTTTCCGTACTTGGCCGGCGTCCGATGCCCCTATTGTACGGACTCGCCTGATTATCGCTGGTCGCGCGAGCTTGCGCTTAACGCGCTCTCGCGCGCGTTTGCAGCGGAGATCGATCCGCTCGGAGCGATCACCTCGATCGAGGTCGCGCAATCGGATGGCAGCGGCCGAGCGCGGACGATCGGCATCTCCGGGACAAACGGCTCGGTGCGGATTCCTGGAAATGCGCTTCGCAGTCGATTGGGAGCCCGCGTTGTCCGCAGCCTGCTGATCCGCGAGATATCACTCTCTGCGCCGAGCGCCGAGCAGGCCGGCCAGACCGTGGTCATCGAAGGCTCGGGGCTCGGACACGGCGTCGGTTTGTGCCAGTGGGGAGCGCGCGGAATGGGGCTACAGAACCGTTCGGCGAAAGATATCATAGGATTCTACTTTCCGAATACAGAGATAGGCAATGCCTGATTCACACCACGATCAACCCGACCTGAGCGGCGTCGAGAAGCGAGCCGTCGGCTTACGCTTGCGCCGATATATCGACGTCGTGGTCGAAGATCGTCTCTCGTTCACGCTCTTTCGCGGAGCGATTGCCGATGTTTCGCAGACCGGAATGAGGCTGATCGTCGATCAATATATGCCCAAGGGCACCAAGTATGTCTTTACGATGAAACGAAACCCGTTTCTCTGTGTGCGCGCTGAGGTCCGGTGGATACGAACCTTCGAGCATGAAACCTATCAGGTCGGCGTTCAATTTGTCGATATTACCGCCGAGGACGGCAAGCGGTTAGAGAACTTTCTCGAGATGGAGCGACAGCGGATCACCACGACGAGCGCCTGACCAGCTCCTACACATTCGACCTTCCCGCCGAGCTGATCGCGCAATCCCCGGCTGAGCCTCGCGATGCGTCGCGATTGCTAGCAATTGTCGGCGGTATACGCTCGCATAAGCGTTTTCGCGACTTTCCCGACCTGCTGCGCGCAGGCGATGTGTTGGTGCTGAACGAGACGCGCGTAATCTCCGCGCGGCTGCGGGGGAGACGCCCGACCGGTGGCGCGATTGAACTGCTGCTGCTGCATCCCAGCGACACCATGCGCTACAACCCGCAGGCGTTACGCTGGAATGCGCTTATCAAACCAGGGCGAAAAGCACTGCCGGGTCAATGCATTGAGTTCGGCGAGCTGGGACACGCGATCGTTCTGCGTACGCATGAGGGCGGCGTGCGCGAACTTGAGTTCGAACTGACGGTACCGTTCGAGACGCTTCTGGAGCGGGCCGGCACACTGCCGCTGCCGCCGTACATTCACAACGAATCGGCCGCTGCACAGGCTGCCTATCAAACGATCTTTGCGCGAACACCCGGAAGTGTCGCGGCACCCACCGCATCGCTGCATTTCACGCCCGAAATCATTCGCATTTTGCAACAGAAGGGCATCGAAATCGTGAAGCTCGTGCTCGACATCGGCCTGGGAACATTTCGGCCGATGAACTCAAGCACGATCGACGAGCACACGATGCACGCCGAGTCGTTCGACATTTCGCAAGCCTCAGTAGACGCGATCGTGCGAGCCAAAGCGGAAGGCCGCCGCATAGTCGCAGCCGGAACAACGGTGCTGCGCGCGCTTGAGGGTTGCTACGCGACACACGGAAAACTTCGCAGTGGCGACGATCAAACGGCGATCTTCGTTACACCCGGCTTCACTTTTCACATCGTCGATGCGCTGCTCACGAACTTCCATCTTCCCCAATCGACGCTGCTGCTGTTAGTCTGCGCGTTTGCCGGCCGCGAGAGAATCTTCGAGGCCTACCGCGAAGCGATTGCGCAGCGCTACCGATTTTTCTCGTTCGGCGACGCAATGTTTATCGTCCCCTGAGCCGGACTGGCCGTTCTACGAATCCGTCGTCGGAGGATCGCTCCCTCGCTTACGAAGGGTCGCCGCCGCAGATTCGGGAACGCAGAAAACTCACAGCTACTTTGAAAACGATCGTGAGGTTTAGATACCCAATGAAGTCTTACACCGCTAAAAAATGGGATTTGCACGGCCTGCAGGGCATCTCGGATGCTACGCTCGAGATGCACTTCGGTCTCTACGAAGGCTACGTCAAGAACACCAACCTGTTGATCGAAGAGACGACGCAGGAGCGCGCCGCCGGTAAGAACGTCGGATCCGATCCGAAGTTCGCCGAACTGGTGCGCCGGATGGGATGGGAGTTCAACGGCATGCGCCTGCACGAACTCTACTTCGACAATATGACAAGTGCGCCGACGGATCTGAAAGCCGGAGCGCTCCGCGACGCATTGTCAACCAGCTTCGGCGACTTTGACGCTTGGAAGAAAGACTTTTTTGCAGTCGGCAGTATGCGCGGAGTTGGTTGGGCTATTGCATACTATGATCCGACCAATGGTCAAGTCACCAATAATTGGATCGAGCTGCACCAAGACGGAAATCTCGCGGGATTTACTCCGCTCGTTGTGATGGATTGCTGGGAACATGCCTTTCTCAAGGACTACAAACCCTCGGAACGCGGGAAATATATCGAAGCGTTCTATGCCAATCTTAATTGGGCGGCCTGTGAGGCGCGTCTGAAGTAGTCGGCGCCCCCGGAGCCACATAGACGGATTTTGGCTCGGTGTAAAAGACGAGCCCGGGAGGCGCCGCCGGCTGTTTGCGCACATGTTTGCGCAACGTGTAGTCGACGGTTACTTTCGGACTCGTCTTTGCTTTCGAGAACAGCGCCGCCAGGGCGGCGGCGGTGAGAATATCCCCCATCGGCGCTGCCGACTTATCGTCGCGCTGCAGGATGACATGCGCCCCCGGAATCTGCTGCGTGTGAAACCACAGATCGTCCGGGCGCGCCGTCTTGAATGTGAGTTCCGCGTTCTCGACCGGCGAGCGGCCGACCAATATGCGCGAACCATCGGCGGTCGTGTAAGTGAGCGGCCTGCGTTTGCGCCGCTGAATTCGATTGGCTTCCCGTTTGCGGTGCGGTTCTAGTGCGGCGATGGCCTGCGCGACATCGTCAAGTTCGACTGGCCCGGCGCGTTCGAGCTCCCATTCCAGCTCTAAGAGCCCCTCAAGTGCGAGAACGAGCTCGCTGCGCCGAGAATTCAAATGCGGGATCG
>JALYVT010000078.1 GCA_030853105.1 Vulcanimicrobiota bacterium | reverse complement strand
CGCCAAGCTTGGGACGACGCGCCCAACATTTACGACTGCCAAGATCGGGGAGCGCACCCGGAGCCTGTGTGCCGCCAGCGTTCCAAGCGGAATGCCGACGAGCAGGGCAATCGCAAGCGCACTTGTGGCAAGCGCAAGATGCGTCTGGACGTGCGCGGCGAAATCACTCACGCTATGCTCTCACCTTCGGAGATTGGAGCTCCGCCGCCGATTGTTCCACTCGAGGACTCTTCGCTCTACTTCAGCCGAGAACTTTCGTGGCTCGAATTTAACGATCGCGTACTCGAAGAGGCGCTGGACGATCGCAACCCGCTCTTCGAGCGTCTCAAGTTCGTGGCGATCTTCGGCACGAACCTGGATGAGTTTTTCATGATTCGGGTGGCCGCCATCAAGCAGCAGATCGAGGCCCAGGTTCATCGCCGCTCTGAAGACGGGCGGTTGCCTGCTGAGCATCTCTCGACGATCTCGGATCGATTGCGCAGCTCGCTTCCGCGCCAGATGAATCTCCTCAAAGAAGTGCTGCTGCCCGCTTTGGAAGAGGTCGGGATAAAGATCGTGCGCGTGGATGAATTGGATGAACCGACGCAAGTGCAGTTGGAGCGCACCTTCGACGACCGAATCTTTCCGGTCCTCACACCGCTCGCGGTCGATAGCGGACATCCGTTCCCGTACATCTCGAACCTCTCGCTTTCGCTTGCGGTCGAACTTGAAGAGGTCACACGCGAGGGCGTTGAGCTGCACTTCGCGCGCGTCAAAATACCGCCGACGCTGCCTCGCTTGATTGCCATTGAAAGTGCGCCGGAAGGTCAACGCTGGTTCGTTCTGCTCGAAGATTTGATCGCGCATCATTTAGATGCGCTCTTTCCGGGCATGGACGTGCGCGAAAGCTACCTTTTTCGCGTCACGCGGGATGCGGACTTAGACTTGCAAGAAGATGAAGCCGACGACTTACTGGCGGCGATCGAATCGGAGTTGCAAAAGCGCCGATTCGGTGAGCCGGTGCGGCTTGAAATCGAGCGTGGGATGCCCGACTACATGCGCGATCTCTTGCTTGAGGGGTTGAGCCTATCGCAGATCGACGCTTATGAGGTCGATGGTCTGGTAAGTCTGAAAGACCTGTGGGCGCTGATCAATCTGCCCGACTACGAAACCCTGCGCGATCAACCGTTTACCCCGTCTATACCAAAGCGGCTGATCGGAGTCACTGATCTTTTTGCGGCAATCCGCGAGGGCGACATACTGCTGCATCATCCGTATGAATCGTTCGATCCGGTCGTCCAACTGCTCACGCAAGCATCCGAAGATCCGCAGGTATTGGCGATCAAACAGACGCTCTATCGGACCTCGGGCAAGGATTCGCCGATCGTCAAGGCGCTGCTCGAAGCGGCCGAGAACGAAAAACAGGTTGCGGTGCTCATCGAACTCAAGGCGCGATTCGATGAAGAGAACAACATCGATTGGGCGCGTCGGCTTGAACGCGCGGGTGCCCACGTCGTCTACGGCTTTCCCGAACTAAAGACACATGCGAAGATTACGCTGATCGTTCGGCAAGAGCCGGATGGAATTCGACGCTACATGCATTTTGGAACCGGCAACTATAACGAAAAATCTGCGAAACTCTATACTGATCTGAGTTTGTTTACTTGTAGTCCGGAGTTCGGGTCGGATGCAACCCAACTCTTCAACGCATTGACCGGCTTCTCGAAGTTGACCGACTATGAAGATTTACTGGTCGCGCCCGTAAATATGCGGCGCGATTTGACCGCGCTCATCGAACGCGAAACCGGGCACGCGCGCGCCGGACGGCGGGCCGGAATCCAAGCCAAGATGAACGCACTCACTGATTCCGAGATCATCCGAAGCCTCTATCGCGCCTCGCAAGCCGACGTGCCGGTCGATTTGCTCGTTCGCGGAATGTGTGTCCTGCGACCGGGTGTTGCCGGCGTGAGCGATAACATTCGCGTGCGCAGCATTGTCGGGCGATTTCTCGAACACGCGCGTATCTACGTCTTCGAAAACGGCGGCGATCGCGAGATATACATTGCAAGCGCCGACTGGATGGGCCGAAGCCTCGATCGTCGAGTCGAGACGGCAGTGCCGATTTGGGACCCGCTCTTGGCGCAGGCGATTTACGGCGAGTTTCTAGCAACGATGTTCGCCGACAATCTCAAGAGCCGTCAGTTGGAACCCGATGGAAGTTATCGGCGCGTGCAGCCGGCCGCAAACCAGCTTCCGATCGACAGCCAACATGTTTTTCTAGCGCAATCGCAAGCGCTATAGCGCGGGTTTCTCCGACATTTCGAGCACGATCTTCCACTCGTGCGGCATAACGGTCTGAACCGAGAGGCGCGAGCCTTTCTTAAGCAGTTCCATTCCCACCAGCCGCGGCTCGGCGCGCATCTGCGAGAGCAGCACGGGATGCTTGAGCGTGCGAATATACTTCACGTCAACCATCTGCCAGATCGGCTTCTCGCGTTTGCTTCGCGGGTCGTAATAGTCGCCGCCGCGTTCAAATGCGGTGAAGTCCGGATAGGCCTCGCGCACGACTTCGCAGACTGCGACCGCTCCGGGCTGCGCTGTGCTGCTGTGATAGAAGAAGCCGCGATCGCCGAGCTTCATCTCCAACATGTTGTTGCGCGCCTGGTAGCTGCGCACTCCGCTCCACGGTGTCACGCGGTCGCGCTTAAGCGCATCGAGGCCGTAGCTGTCGGGCTCGCTTTTGAAGAGCCAATATCGCATGGCAGAGAAAATGCCGCCTGTCGGGCGCTGACCCCTTTTCGAGACCTTTGGGTACTGCAATCGGCGTGGCGCAGCGCGGCTTTTCGCTGATCGAAATCATGGTTGCGGTTGGGCTGAGCATGGTGTTGGCTGCATGTGCGCTAGCGTTGACGCGCGGCTCACGCCCGGCTGAAGTCGGCTCGGCGCTGGCCGGTTTTGACGCACTGATGAACGCTGCCGATGCGATTGCCGCAACTAGCGCAAACGGCGCCACAATCATTGTTGAGCCGCTAAATGCCCGTACTCGGTTGACGCTCTACGCCGGGCGTCCAAACGGGTTGAGCGCTATGTCACGCACCGCCGTTCCGGCGCTGGAAACGCAAGCCCAAATCAGCGAAGCCTCCTCGGGATCGCCGCCGTTCGCGATATTCATCTCCGGCAGTGGTCATGCCGCCATCCAACCTCACTACCCGGATTCGAGTTCGAACGATCGCGCGGATATCCCCATTCTCGCGAGCGAACCGGCTTGCCCAAGCCTCGGCCGGTACGACATCAGTTTTCGGGTCAACGGGGCCGTCCAAACCCGCTCGATATTTTGCACTACGAGTTCAAGCGGAACCCCCGAGCCCTAAATGTGCTATTCTGTTCGCGATGCAGAAACGTGTAATTCGCGCAACATCGGATGGCTGGGACGGCGTAGCGATTGAGGGCTATCGTCCAGGCGCCGCAGTCGGCATCGAGCGGCATACGATTTTGGGCGGCCGTAAGGTCGCCCGCGACGAAAGCGGTCCAAGCCTGGAGTTGCGGTATTTTGAGCTGCAGCCCGGCGCCGCGTCGCGCCTAGAGAAGCACGAACACGAGCATTGCGTCATTGTAAAAACCGGAATTGGCCACGCCGTGGTCGGCGATAGCGTCGATGAAATCGCCGCAAACGATGTGATCTACGTCGGTCCGCTCGAGTTGCACCAATTCCTCAACCGCGGCGATGAACCGTTCGGGTTCTACTGCATCGTCGATGCTGCGCGCGATTTTTCGCAAGAGCCGACCGAAGCAGATTTGCGGAGGCTTCGCGCCTCACCGGCCGGGAAGATCGCGCGACCCGACGCAGTGCCGCCGCTGCAGCGTCGCTAGGTCGCGGTCGGGCGCGCCGGATCGGCGCACCACTCGCTCCATGAACCCGAGTATATTCGCGACCCCGGCAAGCCCGCGTGCTCCATCGCGAGCAGATTAAGCGATGCGGTTACGCCTGATCCGCAGTAGTGTATCACTTGCGCGGGTGAGAGTTCTCCGAGCACTTCGCCAAATTCCGCCCGCAGTTGCGGCGGCGATTTCATCAAGCCGGAATCGGTGTCGAGGTTCTGTTGGTGAAAGCGGTTATGCGCGCCGGGAATATGACCGCCGACCGGATCGATCGTTTCGTTTTGACCGGCATAACGATCGGCAGCACGCGCGTCGAGCAGACGCAATTGCTTCGAGCGATGATGCGCGAGCACAAATTCAGTATCAACCACTAGCGGCTGGATTTTAGCGATGAATTGCGCTGGCGCGGGGCGAGGGTTAAGGTTCGTGGTCGGATACGCCGCCCCAGTCCAGGCTTTCCAGCCGCCGTCCAATACCGCGACCTGGGTGTGACCGAGTCTGCGAAGCAGAAACCACAGTCGCGCGGCAAAACCGAGGTTGGCGTCATCGTAGACAACGACCATCCTGTCATTGCTTATGCCTGCGCCTTCGAGGGTGTGGACGAATCGTTCCACCGCCGGCAGCGGGTGACGCCCGTTCCGACCGGTCTTTTCGCCGGAGAGTTCGGTTTCAACATCAAAGAAAATCGCTCCGGGAATATGCGCTTTCTCAAATGCCTCGCGGCCATAAGCGTAATTCGCCAAACTGTGGCGGCAATCGACAATCACCCACTTCGGATCATCGAGATGCTCGCGTAATTCGGCGGCGCCAATTATCGCGCGGATCGGCGCAGCGGTCTCCACGTTAGTGCAGGTTGATGGTTTGTTTGACTTGCGGAGCGCTTCCGAATGTTTCGGTCAACACCGCCGTAAGTTCACCGTTCTGTTCCATCGGCCCGAGAATATCGGTGTCGCCGTAGAACTTCCCGTTGATGAATACTTTCGGCAACGTCGGCCAATTGGTCATCTCGGCGAGGACGGCTCGCTTTTCCATATTCTCTAAAACATCCACGACTTCAAACGGAACGCCGTATTTGTCGAAAAACTGAATCGTCTCAAGCGTAAAACCGCATCGCGGCGCGGTTTTTGTGCCTTTACCGTAGACAAGCACTTTGTTGGCGGCGATCTCTTGATCGATCTGATCTTTAAGCTGTTGTGACATTTATGGGTTCTCCAGTAGAGCGGTTTTAAGTTCGACCGCGTGAACGCGCCCGTCGGCAAGCGCTTGCGCAAGCGCGCCGTAGACCATTTGATGCTGTTCGATGAGCGTCTTTCCGGCAAACGCGTTCGAACAGACCTTCACGTTAAAATGGTCCATCGTGCCGGTCCGATCGACGACATCCACCTGCGCGTCCGGCATCTGCGCGCGAATCAAGCCGGTCAATGAATTGTTGTCGATCATGACGGAAGTTCGCGTACGTCCGACTTTAGAATGGCTGCCAACCCACGGGCCTCTTTGAGGGTGTCGGGCAGCCGATCGGCCCCTTGGATGAGGGCTCGCGCTACCCCGCCTGCAAGAACCATAGCGGCCACGCTGAGTAAAATGGCCGGTGGTCCTTCGGCCTTGAAATCGCGATATTCGAGTTTGAATGTCCGCGTAACCCGCGCGAAGCCTCGAAAAAAGTTCTTAAAGTCCACCCGGCTATCTTAGTGGATAAGCCGCCCGGAGCCTACCTCAATCGTCGCCGCCGACGCTTTGCCCGTCGGCGTAGGTGATGGTTTCGAAATCGAGCGCGATTGCCTTGCGCTTGCCTTGAGCCAACCGCATGGTCCCGGCGTCTTCGCCGAATCTTACATAGCGCATCGGATAGGCGAACGTGAGGCTGCTCCTTGCCGGAACGGTCCTGGTGATTCGCAACTCGGCTAGGCCGATGCGCTTTCCGGTTGCTTTATCGTGAATCTCGATCGCAGCGATAAAACTCTTGATGACCTTCGAACTCTTGTTTCTTAGCGTGAAAAGCATGTGGATCGACCGTCCGCTCTCGCTGTAACTCGGAACGGTCGGGGTAATTAGTGTTGCCATCAGGCGTTCGTGCTTTTCATCTTGTTCGCGGGCCTGTTCGGCCATCCGAACGCCGACTTCATAACTCTTCTGCTGATTGATAATTGTCCGCACGGTTTTCCCGACCAGCATATCGGGTCGCTGCGCGTAAGTCTCGGCGAACGCCGCAAAATCGTCTTTGTCTTTTGGGTTAAGCGAGCTTACCGCAACCCGGTGCTTTGCGGCATCGATGGCGTCCGGTTCGACGACCAATCCGTCGATCGTCGTCGCAATACCGGCAGTCACGCTCGGCGCCGGAGTGCTCTGCGCGTGCTTGTGCGAGGTGCATGCGGGGAATGCTGCGGCGATGAGCAGAGCCCCGACGATAAGCGCCGGATTGCACCGGCGCCTATCGTTGAACTGCTTTAACAGCCTGGGGCACCCGATACGAAGTTGATATTGAGTACCGGGTGAATCTCGATGCCGTTGGGCGCAACTCCGGTCTGGCCGTGGATTTCATCGAAGAACGGGATGCCCGTTATATCGACAACCACGCCGGCTGGGAAGTTGGTGAAGCCCGAGGGCACTTGTCCGAAGCAGTTCGTCAGCTTGCTCCGCGAGGCTTGGAAATATGTTCCAAATCCCGAGGCGCACGCCATCGTGCAGTTCGGGTCGGGGGGTTCGATGATCATCGTTTCGCTCGGATTGTTAATATCCGAGATTACCATATGATAATCGTGATCGGCTTCGGTCTTCCAACCGACAAGGTTGGCGCGAACCGTAACCGATTCGGTCTCGTACGGCGCATAGCGCGTCGTATCGTTGTATTGCTGGTATCCCGATGGAATCGGCGCATTGATCAGCGTATTAACCGACATCGACTGCGGTGTCCAGTTGATCGTGTTGACGTATGCGTCATCCAGCGTTTTGATGTGCCAGCGTTGCACGCCGCAGCTCACGCCGCAGTTTTGGTTCCCTTGTCCGGTCGGTGTTGCAATAGGAGTTGGTCCGCCGCTCGGAGTTGGGGTACTTGCGGGCGTTGGTGTTGGGGTCGGCCGTGGCGTCGCGGTATGCGTTGGAGTCGGAGTCGGTCGCGGCGTTGCGGTCGGCCTTGGTGTAGCTGTGGGTTTCGGTGTAGCAGTCGGCCGCGGAGTAGCCGTTGGTCTTGGTGTCGCGGTTGGCTGCGGTGTCGGCGTCGCTGTTGGCGTTGGTGATGCCGTCGGCGGCGGTGTGCTGTTTGCGAACGTCACATCGTCAACGTATTGATAGTCATAACTTTGGCTGTACCCGTTACCGTGTACACCGAAATACAGCCAGACACTCTGGCCGATGTAGCCGCTTACGTCATAACTTTGCAGCGCCCAGCCGTTGGTGTTGTTGACTGTGGTATAGAAATTCGCAAGCACGTACCCATTGCTATCCAGAAAATCGGCTTCTTGATAGGAGTAGGTTGAGTCGGTCTCGTTTGTGCCTTGATAGACCCAAAACGAAAGCACTCCGCTTGCCGGAACGGTGACTTGTTGGCAGACGCCTGCGTCGCCATTGACTTCGGGTTTGGCAGTCGAACCGCCGAACTCCGAATAAGAACCTGAGTGGGCTTTCGCCGTGGTGATCGATGCATCGACCGATCCGCACTGCGACCAGGACGTGAAGCCGCCGGATTCAAACCCCGGGTCAGCCAAATCGCCGTTCGCATCCATGACACGGCGTGTTGTGCTCGTGATATGCGCTGGTAATTTGATCTGCCGTTTGACCGTCGGCACTTTCGGTTTCGGCAACGATTGTTGCGTTTTAGGAATGAGCGGATTCGAATTCGAACCGCCGCCTCCGCACGAGACAATCGCGACCGCCATTACAAGACTGAAAAGAAGTCGTAATGATTTCACGTGTACCTCCACGCATTCACAATAGTCGCGCAAACAAACCGATTCCTGCGCACTTCGCAATAAATTTTCAGCTTTGATTAACGCGCATTATTGTCGCATTAAGACCATCTATATGCAAATCGCATCTAGGTAGCATCCCCTCGATAAAGTACAGTAACCGAGAAGCTGGTGTGGGCGACTCTGGGATGGTACTACAGCCAAATGATAAACTACCTTCGCGGGTCTTGGCATGCTCATAGTTGGAGCGCCCTCATAAGTTGCTTGCAACAGCTACAAATATTGATTGATCCATTCGTGTATTTGTAAATGGTGTTGCGACCAGGCGTTCCAAGTGGCAGTTGCCCATTTCCACACGACGTCGCAATGCGACGCGCTATCCGTAGCTTTGGCAACGTCCAAGACTGAAACGGTCCCCATAGAAACCGGTGGGGTTAACCAACGCATTTTCGACTTGTCGCGTTTTGAAAACGTAAGCATCACCGTATTCGCGCGTTCGAGCGGCCACGCTCTTTCAATGACCATGCACAGTCGCACGAGATGCACAGCGGCAGATTGAATCGTTTGAGCTGACTCGTGCCCTGGATGCTGGACAGCCCAAGCGTCGACGGAGAGGCGATGAACCGCGTAGTATTTGCTATCCGTGTACTCGCGGGCTAGGACTTCGCCGAAGATTCGCCAGCAGGCTGGCGCGCTCTCCAAATATCTATGTCCGGATCCAGGCTCATCAGGAACCATCGTTCCGCAGCCGCAGCATTGAATCAATTTAGTCTCCGTCTCCATGTGGATTACTGTCTTCTACAAAACCGTACGGCCTTACGCAACGTCAGAGTCAACAACCCGGAGCCACATTCAAGCGCCGCTTCTTAGAAAACGCCCGCGGGCGCCAGTTCCATAGGCGAAACGGTCGCATCGTGTTCGCGAATGACTTCACGACTCGCGCCTCAGGAAAACGGCTCTTGCCATTGGCGGATCTCCTTAAAGTGCCTGATTGGGCGGAAATCCACAGTTGTCCCCGGACGCCCGATTCAGGACCCAGCCCCGTTTCACCGCAATCGGGCTCTTGACTTAGGGCCCTCGCGTCTGTGCGAGAGGGGTGAGAGGCCACGAGGACATAGACATCGGGGATGATTCTTATCGCTGCGATTGCGGCGCTGTGCTGTACGGTTTCTGGGCAGGTTCACGCGCCGTCGGGGGTTCCGCTTGCCAATGCGCAGATTGTTTTGCACGGGAAGCAAAGTGAGCGCGTCGCGAGCGATACGGCCGGAAAGTTCAGCGTGCATCTCGATCCCGGATCGTATGTGCTCAATGCGGCGGCCGCCGGATACGCGCCGAGCAGTGTGGGGCCGATTGCAGTCGATCACGATGTGGTCTTGGATATCGCGCTCGAACCGACCGACTCGCCGAAGCTGCGCAGCATTGGCCGTGTTACCGTTGATGGCCGTTTAGCACTATCGCGCGATGTGGTACCGTCGATTACGCTCAGTCGAGCGGCGATGGATCGCGTCGGCTATGATCGCGTGATCGATTCACTGGCCGAAGTGCCGTCGGTGACCTTTGCGCGGCCCGACGGTGGGGCGGCAAGTGCTCCGAGCGTTGTTGCGCTACGTGGGCCGGACCCTTCGGAGACGCTGGTGGCGCTCGATGGGCAGATTCTCAACGACGGGAATACCGGTGATCTTGATTTGTCGCGATTTCCGGTTGCGGCGTTTTCGGATGTGGATGTTACCGAAGGGTTAGGTCCGCAAGATAGCGAGGGCAGCAACACAATCGGCGGCGCGGTAAACGTGATCTCGCTGCGGCCGACCAAGTTGCTGCACAGCGCATTTTCACTGAGCATCGGTTCATTTGGGCGGAATGAAGGCTGGACCAATGTTACCGGCAGCCACGGTCGCTTGGGTTACGCTTTTGCGCTCGACGATCAACAAGAGGCCGGCTACGTCAACCAGGATGTACTGCTTTCAGCGGCTCTGGGAGGCGTGCCGACATCGCTGCATCTTGGTTCGACGGTGAGCAGCCGCG
>JALYVT010000005.1:12815-28628 GCA_030853105.1 Vulcanimicrobiota bacterium | reverse complement strand
AAATAAATGAACCCGCGTGTAAGGATCGCGATCGAGCAGGCTAGCGACGATGGTCTCGATTCCGGAGAACGTCCCATGCAGGGTGTAGGCATCAATGTCATCTTCGCCGACCGGGCCGCCGCCTTGTTTGCGAGAGAGCCGAGCCCGATGGATGCTCAGCGAGAGCAACTCGGCCCGCGTTACGGTATCGAACGGAGCCAGCGCGTAGCCGCAGGCGACGGTGATCGGAATAGTGCGTTCCTGATTGCGGTACTGCAGGTTCCGACAGCTCTGCGCGATCGCATCCACGAAGCCGCGAACCTGCTCTTTTGTGCGGCCGGCCATAAGAAACAGAAAGACATCTCCGCCGTAGCGACCCAAAATCGTACGATCGTCAACGTACGCGCGCAATGCTTCGGCGACTTGGCGCAGCACTTTATCGCCTTCCGGATACCCGAACGTGTCATTAAACATTGCAAAGTTCGTAATGTTAAGTAATACCGCCGCTACCGGGACGGAGACGGCACGCTCCAGCATGGAGTCTAACTCGCGCAAAAGTTTCGAATGGTTCACGAGTCCGGTCAAGGCATCGATATCGGCGGCTTCCTGAAGTGCGCGCACCATTCGCTGATTTTCGACTGCGACGGCAAGGTAGCGCGCAATCGCAGCGATCAGATCAACTTCGTCGGCGTTGTAGGCATCGGATTTATTGCTCTGCACCGATAAGCAGCCGATTGTCGATTCACCGATTTTGAGCGGAACAAAGATCGCCGAAATCGTATCGTCCGTTTCGGGCGCATCTTTATTTATCGGTATGCGCGAGGTAACGATCCAATCTTCGGCTTGATTGCCCCAGATGACGCGGCCCGTATGAATAACTTCCCACGAACTGCTTCCCGGACTCAGGCTGATATGCGGAGCGCGCCGAATCACCCCATGATCGTGGAAGTATTCGATCGTGCAGTTGCCGTCGGGCTGAATCAGGCCGATAAATACGACCGATGAATCAATGTAATCGGCAAGCATTTCGCAGAGCCGTTCAAACAGCTCCCCAAGCGACATCCCGGCCGCAAGCAGCGTCGCGGCTTGGCGAATCAGTTCCCGATCGCGGTGTTCTCGATGCGGCTCTGAGATAACGCGTCCTCCGTGGTCGTGCGATACGGTCCTCACCCCGCCTTCACGAACTCTGGGTGGCTTTCCCGCTGTCGGAGTAAGGATGCAGTCGCCGGAAGAATGCTCCCCCTTATGAGCACCGACTATCCGATGCTGGAGCGCCAACTCATCTCCCTCTTGGAAACCGAGCGCAACTTTATCGCCAACGCAGCCAATTTCGCGGCATTTCTATACTGTGAGGTAGAAGAAGTCAACTGGCTCGGGTTTTATTTTCTTGAAAACGACAGCAGCCTGGTGTTGGGTCCATTTGCCGGCCGGCCAGCCTGCACACGTCTGCCGAAGGGGCGCGGAGTCTGCGGGAAAGCGGTCACGCAAGCCCGCACGCTGATCGTGGATGATGTCAGCGCCTTTGATGACCACATCGTCTGCGACTCGGCCTCCGCGAGCGAAATCGTCATCCCGATCTTTTCGCAAGGGCGAATTATCGGCGTCCTTGACATCGATGCTCCCATTAAGAACCGGTTTACCGCGGCCGACGCAGCCGGGCTCGAACGGCTCGTTCTGCGGTTTATCGAGCATACGAATCTGCCAATTCCTTAAGCATAGATGAGAAGCGGCGGCTTTTCATTTTGCGCTAATGCGTAGAGCGCGTTCACAGGATAACCTCAGCGAAAGAGTTTTCCCACTTCTGTCTCAACGCTTACGAAAAGGAATTGACATGCGCCTACACCTTGCACTCACACTCTCAGCCTCAACTTTAGTATTCGCGGCCTGCGGCGGCGGCGGCGGATCAACACTGCCGACCTCGCCGGGCGGAAACGGCGGCGGAACGCAAAGCGTCCAAACTCAGTCGGAAAGCGCGATAAACGCGGCTAACGCTCTGGGAACCCCCATGAAAAACTTTACTTCGTACAACAATGCAATCTCGATCCAGTCGACCGGAATAAAAGCGCAATCGATTGCTCTCGGCACCTGCCAAAACGGCCGCGAGTTTTTCGCACCCGACAAGAGCAACGACCCAAACTCAACCGAAGTGCAGTATTTCTACGATCCCGGATGCACCGAACTGGCTCGTGATGCGGTGCGCATTTACAACGAAACAAGCTCCTCGACCGAAACCGCTAACCGGACCGTAAAGATTTACGCTTTGGGGAACGGCACGCCGAGTGCCGTCCGCACCGATGCGGTAAACATCCTTAACGCAACCTTCGATAAATACGGGTACGCCATTGCAGCCGACGGCTTTGCTCACTCCGCAGTCGATACATTAGATATCGCCGGTTCCAAAACAATCGACTCCGATCACGAGATCGTCATGCTGCCGGCCAATGCCAATGTGAACTCGTTCTGTTCCGACTCGGCCGGTTTTAACGCAACCGGAATCGCTTCGCTGAACGAGACGTTTGGCTGGCAGGGCGCGGTGCTCTCGGGCGGTTCTCGAACGATTAATAGCGACGGTTCGGTAACCTGGAGCGCAACGCACGCCGGATCTACGTTTAAAGGTGCAATCGGCTCACTATCGATCGCAACCGGAACGCAAAACACCAACTGTCCGATTACAACCCCGATGTTCACGCTCTCCGGCGGCAGCGTCAACGGAGCGTACAGCCTGCCGATCAGCGCTACATACCAAGCCGGCTTGCTGTCGACTTTAACCATCACGAACGGCACGCTCGCCAACGGTAACACGTTGAACGTCACGACGAACTCGAGCGTGTCGCCGACCAGCAATCTGTTCATCAATGGTGCGGTGAGCAACTCGGGAACGCAGATTGCAACCTTCAATGTGGACGCATTCGGCGACGGCACGCTGACCGTCACCAAAAGCGGCGCCCAATACGTCATCACCGACTGGCACGTTGTGAAATAGATCGTCCCCCGCGCCAAGCGAAACCTCCGCCCGGCTCCGGCGGAGGTTTCGCTGTTTTGCGTTTAATTTGGGTTTTAGGTGGAATCAGTAGAAGGCACGCTCGCAAGGAGTCCGCATATGAGAGCACTGGCACTCACGGTAGTTTCAACGATTATCGCAGCCCTAGTCTCCGGTTCAACTGCACTGGCCGCACCCGACATGAATCTCTACGGCGGCCCGATCTACACCGGGGTACCGGCGCTGAGCATCACGTCAGCCTTTTTGCAAGCGGGCGGTGGTCCCGGAAGTTTTTCAACTGTTCGCGCACTCGGATCGATGTTCGGTCAGGACGAAGTTTCAAACGAGTTCGCAAAGCTGAAGACCCAATACGGCCAAACGCGGGCCGATCAATTCGTGAAAACGTCTGATTTTGCCGTTCGCGATGCATTTGAATGGGCCGGTAAAGACAATCTGAAGTTTCCAGCTTCTGCCGCATTCGGCGGTTCCAATCTCGGGCTTGCTTTGGAAAAATCCGGCGAAACCAATCGTATCCTGTGGACCGGCTATCTGCTCGATAAGCTGTTCACGCACAAAATTACCATGCAAGTGATGGCCGACATCGACGCCAAGTTCGGCACCATCGCGAATAGCGATTACCATCGCATCAGCAACCAGCTCTTCTACGATCTGAATCAATCGCTCGGCGGCAGCGCTACACTCGCCCCGTTCCATTAAAAAAGCCCTCGACGCGGATTGAACGCGTGACCTCATCCTTACCAAGGATGTGCTCTACCACTGAGCTACGAGGGCATCGATTGGAGCGGGCGGCGAGAATCGAACTCGCGACTTCTGCTTGGAAGGCAGAGACATTACCACTATGTAACGCCCGCGTCGTTTGGTGGGCAGGGCAGGATTCGAACCTGCGTACCGGTTTCCCAGAACGGATTTACAGTCCGTCGCCTTTAACCACTCGGCCACCTACCCACGGAGATTCGCTCGCGCTCGCTTTGCAACCTTATCCGAATCCGACAGCGGACCAGGGTACGCTATCGCGCTAGCACACTCCTCGTAAGCTTCCTGAAATCTCGACGGTTGCGGACCTCCACATACGGCTGGATTAGCCGGCGGTCAGGATTGAACTGACGACCTGAGCTTTACAAAAGCCCTGCTCTACCACTGAGCTACGCCGGCGCCGCCAGCAATGATAATTGTTCGGAGGAGGCTGTGTCAACCATCGCGCGCTCGGAGCGGAACTGTGCGATTCCGTTGCGAAGGGACACGTGTTCAATCCCACCGTCGGCTACTCTCCAGAAATGCGGTTAAGCCTCGAACATGCAAAGTGTCACCCCGAAGTGGACCAGGCGCGGACTGGTGCTCGTGTGCGAGCGCTGCTATAAAGAGCGCATTCCCGATGAGGATCCGGATACGGTTGCGCAGATCGGCGATTTCAACCTACGCGACTGGCTCAAGCGCAAGCTCAAGGACGACGGCCACTGGGGCGAGGTTCGCGCAATTTCAACGAGTTGCATGGATGTGTGCGGCCGTCGTACGGTTACGGTTGCAATCGATCCGCAAGACGGTAGAGCCGCCGAAGTGCTGGTCGTCGATCCGATCGCCGACCGCGATGCGCTTTACGCGCGCATTGTTGCGACGCTGGTGAAAGCCGCTTCGACTACGCGTTCAGCTTAGCTGAACTCTGCTCAGCGTGACATGCAAAAGAGACGCCGGTTAGGGCGCCTCTTGGCGGATCGGGCGCAGGACGAACGCTAAGGGAGCTCGATCTCGGAGAGATTCTTTTCGATCTTTCGTTTGACGCGTTGGAGCGCGTTATCGATTGATTTGACATGCCGGCCGAGATCGCGCGCCATCTCTTGGTAGCTCTTGCCTTCCAAATAGGAGAGCAGCACCTGCGATTCGAGTTCGGAAAGGTTCTCTTGGATGCGCTCTTTGATATCTTGTGAGACTTCTTGGTTGATGACCAGCTCTTCAGGGTCTGACATCTTCTGCGAGGCCATCACATCGAGCAGAGTGCGCTCGCTGTCCTCATCGTAGATCGGCTTATTCAGCGAGATGTACTGATTGAGCGGGATGTGCTTCTGGCGAGTCGCGGTCTTGATCGCCGTGATAATCTGCCGCGTGATGCACAGTTCCGCGAAGGCGCGAAAACTCGACAGCTTATCGGCTTTAAAGTCGCGAACGGCTTTGTAGAGCCCGATCATTCCCTCTTGAATGATGTCTTCGCGGTCTGCGCCGATCAGAAAGTAGCTCTTTGCTTTAATGCGCACGAAGTTCTTGTACTTGTTGAGCAGGAACTCCATCGCAAGATTATCGCCGCCCTTTGCGGTCGCGACCAAATCTTCGTCGGCCCGCTCGTGGTACTCCAGGCCATCCGTTGCTGGATGGGTCATTGCCATGTTCTATCCTCTAGAATAACGCGCCGAAAATCGCAGGCCTGAGCCCGTCGAGCGCGGCGCATCTTGCCCAGTATAAGAGGGGACCCCTTGCGAGTCAAGCACCTCTACGGCTTCGAGCGCTGCCGGACTGCCTCGTACAGTAAGACACCGGCGGCTACGGAGGCGTTGAGCGAAGCGATCTGGCCGAACATCGGAATTCGCACCAGGTAGTCGCATTCGCGACTCACCAGCTGCGAGAGACCGGTCCCTTCCGCGCCGATGACGATCGCCAGATCACGGTTGAAATCGGCCTGCGAGAAATCGATCGAGCCCTCGCCAAGCTGGGCTCCGGCAATCCAGATATTGGCTTTCTTAAGACCTCGAATAGCCTGCGCGACGTTGGCCACCCGTGCGATCGGGAGATGAGCGGCGGCCCCGGCGGCTGCCTTGCGGACCGTGCCGTTCACCCCGGCGGCGCGTCGCTCCGGCAGAATAATCGCGTCTGCTCCGGCGCACTCGGCCGTGCGAATGATCGCGCCTGCGTTATGCGGATCGGTGATATGGTCGAGCACGACGTAGAGTGCCGGACCGCTTGTGCTACGATTCGCAATGGCTTCCTCCAGTGTCGTATACGGAAACGGGGCGCCGAAGGCGACGATGCTTTGATGCGCTTTGTATGGAAAGTTTGCGAAGAATCCGCGATCTTCGAAACGTACCGGAATCTCCAGCGCCTTCGCATGATCGAGCAGACGACGGACGATCGGATCGCGTTTGCGATCATCGCCGACGTGAATCTTCTTCAACTTTTCGCCGGCGGTTAGCGCTTCATCAACGGCGTGGATGCCGTAGATGACATCGTCTAATTCTATGAGTTCGCGGCGCGGATTGTGGCCGCGTTCTAATCTGCGACGGTCCATGTCGTTCCTTCTTTCGAATCATTGAGAATGACGCCGCTGTTTTGCAGCGCAATGCGCAGACGGTCGGAGGTCGCGAAATCTTTGTTCGCGCGCGAACGAGCCCGCTGCGCAATAACGAGTTCAATCGCGTCTTTCGGGGTACTTCCGTTTAGCGACAGCGTGTCTCCGATTTCATTCCGCAGGCGATTTAGGAAATCCGCCGGAAGCTCCGGGTCGGGTTGCGCTCGCCAGTGCGGCTTCGGCTCCAAACCTAGGATGTGCAACGCTTGCGAATACTCAGCGAAGGCGGCTGCGCGCTGCGACTCCGAGAGCGAATCTATTTTGGATGCGAAGAGATGCAGTTCGGCTAAAGCGCCGGCGGTGTTCATGTCGTTGTCTAATACAAGCTCGATGCTTGTCAGAAGTCCCACCCCATTCTCAGGGCGTTTCTCCGACCCACCGGGTGGCAGCAGCGAACGCCATGCCGCCTTCAATTTTTCTAGGCTCGCAGCGGCCGCAACGATCGACTCCTCGGTAAAGTTCATCACCTTGCTGTAACCGGTCTGCAGAAACAGCAGCCGAATCGCTTGCGGATCGTGACGGCCGAGCAGATCACCGAGCGGCTCGAAGTTCCCGAGCGACTTGCTGATCTTACGACGATCCGAGAGCAGCAAGCCGCCGTGGACCCAAAAATTCGCCATCGGCGGACTGGTCATCAGCGGTTCGCTCTGCGCAATCTCATTTTCATGGTGGGGAAAGATCAAATCTGCGCCGCCGCCGTGAATATCGAGCCGGCTTGAAATCAGTTCGCGCGACATCGCCGAGCACTCAATGTGCCAGCCCGGCCGCCCGTCGCCCCACGGAGAAGGCCATGCGGGCTCGTCCGGTTTCGCAAACTTCCAGAGCGCGAAATCGAGCGGGTCGCGTTTGTATTCGTCAATTTCGATGCGCGCGCCGGACTGAAGTTCATCGATCTTTCGATGGCTCAGATCTCCATAGCGAGCAAACTTAGAAACGCTGTAGTAAACGCCATCTTTTGAGATGTACGCATATTCACGCGAGATCAATTCTTCAATCATCGTGATGATTTGCGGGATAAACGCGGTTGCTCGCGGCTCATGATCCGGTTCGGCAACATCGAGCGTGCGCATCGCTGTCTTGAAATCAGCGTAGTATCCAGCGACAATCTGCCGCCAGTCCTCACCGGTCACTTTTGCACGCGCAATGCTGCGATCGTCAATATCGGTAACATTTTGCACGTAGGTGACGGCGTATCCGAGATGGCGCAAGTATCTGCGCAAGACATCGAAAAATAGAAACGAGCGCGCATGGCCGATATGCGCTTGAGCCGACGGCGTTAAACCGCAGACATAGATGCGAACGGCCTGCGGACTCTGCGGAACAAACTGTTCGACCCCGCGGGTGCGCGTATTATAAAGCTTTAGGGACATCGTCAGTGTCGAGCTTCGCGAGCCGCTGTTCGAGTTCTTCGACGCGTCGAGTCAATCGCTCGATCAATTGCGCGCTCGGATCGGGCATATCGACTTGGGGACGGGAGGAGACCGCGACCGGCTTCCCATCCCGATAGACGATCCGGCCCGGAACTCCTACAACCGTCGCATTCGCGGGGATATCTTTAACAACCACCGATCCTCCGCCGATCTTGGAGCCGTTTCCGATTGTAATCGCACCCAACACCGCGGCGTTTACGCCGATGGTTACGTCGTTCCCGACCGTTGGGTGCCGCTTGCCGTGCGAGAGGCTGGTACCGCCTAACGTGACGCCCTGATAGAGCGTGACGTTCTCGCCGATCTGCACGGTCTCACCGATTACGACGCCCATCCCATGGTCGATAAACAGACCCTTGCCGATAACTGCGCCCGGGTGGATTTCGATGCCGGTCCAAAATCGATTGATCTGCGAGAAAAACCGCGGAAAGATCGGCACCCCGGCCCGGTGCAGTGCGTGTATCAGACGATGCGCTGTAATTGCGTGAAATCCGGGATATGACAGGACGACATCAAGCCATCCGCGAGCGGCGGGGTCGCGATCGAGCGGCGCGCGCAGGTCCGCCAGGAGCGTTGCCAGTGGGTTCGACATGCTTATACGAGTGTAACCGGAGCGGTCAAGCGGAAGTTTCGGAGGGTCTGTCATCCACCGGTTTGGTCGCACGAATCGGCTCGAACGGTTTTCCATCGGGACCGTATTTGATCGGTTCCAAGCCGCGACCGTGGAGCAGGTGCGAGTTCACCGCGCCAATTCGCATCATGATACGGTCGTGTCCGAGGAGTACAAAGAGTAGCGGTAAAGCCGGCCCGGTCGCCTTACCCGAAAGGCCCATCCTCACCGCATCGAGCGCTGTGCCGGGATCAATGCCGAACTCCTTGGCGATTTCGCCGATGTCCGCTTCTACGGGAACGCCGCGCAGCTCCGGTTGCGCGTCCACGTACTGGCTGACGCTATCCAGAAAGAACAGCACCTCGCGCGAACGCAGGCGCTCAAGTTCGAGTGCCGGTATGACGCACGCCTCGGCTCGCAACTCGCTAACCGGCACAAATGCATCCTCAACGTTTGCAAGCTCACCGCCGTACGCTTGCAGAAACGTGGCAATCCAACGCAGAGCCGCAGCCGGCGGCGGATTCTCCAAAAATCCCCAACGCTGCATCGCCTCGGTTAAATCTGTGGTTTGACGCTCCGGCGATAACTTCGAAAACATTACGGTCGACTCAGCGCCGCTACCGCAAAGGCAGCAATGCCCGAGCCGTCGCCGGCATAACCGAGTCCTTCACTAGTCTTTGCTTTCAGACTCACCTGCGTGAGTGCAATGTCCAATGCCGCGGCGACATTTTCGCGCATTGCCATTATGTATACAGCCAGTCTGGGTTCCTGTAAGACAATTGTTGCATCGACGTTTTCAATGACATACCCAGCGCGCTGAATCGTCTGTTTACAGTGACTCAAGAGCATCATCGAGTCGGCGTCCTTCCACCGTCCATCGGTGTCCGGAAAATGCGATCCTAAATCACCGAGTGCCGCAGCGCCCAGCAACGCATCTGCAAGCGCGTGCGCGGCTACGTCGGCATCGGAGTGTCCGAGCGCTCCCTTTTCGAAGGGAATCTCGACCCCGCCGAGGATCAGCTTGCGGCCGACAACCAAACGGTGCGCATCAAAGCCGTGGCCGATTCGCACTATAGCCGGCCGCCGGCGGGAGTTTGCTGCGCCGAGCGTTCAGCGTAATGCGAAAAGCGTGCGGTGAAGGTTGCGATACCGGAGGTGATCGCCTCGAAACGCTCGCCGAACCCCGCCATGCGATCCGAAGCGACATACGCGCGGATCGCAACACCGTTCGGAAGATCGCGATCGATTCCGTCGACCGTGCCGCCGCGTGCATCGATCTCGGCGCAGACCGCCTTCACCAGCGTTTCATCGATAAACACCTCAACCAGCATAATCTCGGTTTCGCTGGGCAGACGCTCTATTCTGGCGCGCAGTAAGAGCTCAGCACGAACCAAGTCGTCGTGAACGGTGACCTTGAAATTATCGACGGACCCTTCGACGATCTCCACGTCAAGCCCGAGCCGCTCAAGTAAGGTTGCATCGTCGCTTGCGGTTACGCCCGCGCGCAATGCCTCCATGTGAGCACGATGCAAATCACGCATCATTGCAAACTGCGGAGTCTGCGCGGCCCAGAGCGGCTCGCGATCGAGCGTTCGCGTAACGGTGAGCTTATTCGAATCGATGACCTTGATCGTATCGACGACCGGAATTGCCAGCAGCGATGCGCGTCCGTCGCGCACTGCAGCCATTCCCGCCCGAACATCACTGGCGCGCACGAGCGGGCGCGCGCCGTCGTGTACTAATACCGCCTCCGTCTGCTCAGGCAACGCATCGAGTCCCGCACGGACGCTCGCCTGGCGCGTCGCTCCGCCGGCGACCACCGAAAACGGTTTACCCGTGATCGCCGCAGCGGCAATCGCGAGCACCTGCTCGGTCCACTCAGCCTCGGTAACGATCACGATATCGGCGATCTCGCTCATGTTCGCGAGCGTTCGCAGCGGCCATGACAGCATCGGCGCGCCGGCCAGGTCAACCAATTGTTTGGGGCGCCCGAACCGCAGTCCGTGCCCCGCCGCCGCCACGATCGCTGCCCAGCGCATTATTAGTGGACCTCCCGTTTTAGCTTTGCAAAAATCATTCGACCGGCAACGGTTTGCAATACGCTGCTGACCACGACATCGGCCTCTTCGCCGACCATTCGCTTCCCGTTTTCGACGACGATCATCGTACCGTCATCGAGGTAACCGACGCCTTGATGCTGTTCTTTTCCGTCTCGAACGATTTGAACGTGCATCTCCTCGCCCGGAATGACGACCGGTTTCACGGCATTTGCAAGCTCGTTAATGTTGAGGACGACGACCCCCTCAACGTGCGCTACCCGATTGAGGTTGTAATCGTTGGTCAGCAGTTTACCGCGTAGCTCTTGGGCGAGCTTGACCAGCTTTGCATCGACGGCGTTTCCGGCGACGTCATCATAGTCTCGCTCGCTGATCTCGACCGTGGTAAACTCTTGCAGCCGCCCGAGAACATCGAGCCCGCGTCGACCGCGAGTGCGCTTCATCGAATCGAGCGAATCGGCGATCATCTGCAGTTCGCGCAGAACAAATCGCGGCAGGATCAGCGGGCCTTCCAAAAAGCCGCTTTCGACAATCTCGACGATCCGGCCGTCAACGATTACCGAGGTGTCGATAATCTTGGAGACCGAGGATTCGTCGTGCAACTGCGAACTCGCCCCTCCGCTAAGCGCACCGATCCGAGCCTTGGCGCCGACGCGCGCACCCAAATATGCGGCAAAGATGCTGATGATGATGTAGAGCAGTATCGCGACGTAACTGCCGGTCTTCCCGATGTTCGTAATGAGATCGAAGATGATGAACTTGAACAAAAACGCAATGACGAGGCCGACGATTAATCCGATTGCGCCGCCGGCCACTTGCGCTGTGGAAAGTCGATCGATCGCCCCTTCCGCTACGACTAGCTCATCCTCAAACAGCCGTTGCGCAACCGGGGCGATTAGCACGCCGATGAGCGCGCCAACGACTGGTGAGGCGATCGTGAACGTAAGCTGCCAAAACTCGCTGGCAAAGTGCAGGGCGAAGATGTGCGTGTAGGCTTCGCGTCCTAGCAAAAAGCCGGTAACACCAAAAACCACCGCAAAAACGAAACGTAGCAATGTGCCGGAGACATTGATCATGACGCTAAAAACGCTCCGCAAACGTCATTTGCGACAAAGCGTCCCCGCTTGGTGAGAGCCGCGCGAGTTTCATCAACGTCAAGCAAGCCGTCGCGGCACAGCCGTTCCACCACCGGCTGATAGAATGTAAGGAAATCAATAGCGTAACGTTCTTTGAAGCGCTTGAAGCCGACTCCTTGCTCGGTACGCAGCGCCAGCATCACTGCCTCACCGGCGCGCGCCGCACCTTGGAGCTGCTCGCTTTGAGTCGGGATCGGCCGACCCGCATCGAGCGCGCTGATGTACTCGTCCAGCGATCGCGTGTGCACCGAGCGTACGCCGTCGCGATATGAGGCCGCACCTACGCCGAATCCAAGATACTGCCCGTTATCCCAGTAATTAGCGTTGTGGATGCTACGATGCCCGGGCCGCGCAAAGTTGCTGATTTCGTACTGTTCGTAGCCGGCTGCTTCCAATTGCGTGATCGCCTCTTGATAAAAGTCCGCTTCTTGCGAGTCGTCGAAAAACGCGCCGGGTTCACGCTGCTGCCAGCTTGCGTACGGCGTTCCTTCTTCAACGGTCAATCCGTACGTCGAGATGTGATCGACCTCGAGACCGATGGCCGTCCGCAAGGTTTGGCTCCAGCTCTGCGGCGTTTGGCCGGGGACCGCGAAGATCAGGTCCAGGCTGAGCGAGGGGATCGCCGCGACGCGAGCCTGACTGACGACGCGCACGATGTCAGCCGCGCTATGCCGACGCCCAAGTGTTGCAATCTCTGCATCATTAAAGGATTGCACTCCGATTGAGAGCCGATTCACACCGGCCGCCCGGTAGGCTGCAAAATCAGTCGCGTGCGCGAGATCCGGGTTCATCTCAATGGTGATCTCATGTTCCAATCGGCTTGGAAAGCGCTCTTTCAAACACGTTATGAGTTCGCACAATTCAGCTGCCTCATATGTATTCGGCGTACCGCCTCCAAAGAAAATACTCTCCGCTCGACCCATCGACTCATTTTCGATCTCGCGATACAAGGCGGTTAGATACTGCCTTGCGCGACTGCGTTTGTGCGGCCACTTGGCAAAATCACAGTACGGACAGATATACGGACAGAATGGCAGATGAACGTAAAGCCCGAGCACGACACTCACCCGTGCGCCGAGAAGATGCCGACGGCGCCCGCACCGGCGTGAACGGCAATCGCCGGACCAGCCTCGAGAATATCGAGTTGAAGCGGCGCCGCGGATCCGAGCCGTTCGCGCAGTCGGTCTAGCACTTCGGCGGCTAGCGCTGGTGCATTCGTATGCATGACCAGAAACCGCGCCGCCGGGATCGCGTCGATATTTTTCATCGTCAGGTCAAGCATCAGCTCTTGCGCGCGTGCAAACGTGCGAACTTGCGCCTCGGCATCTACCGCGCCGTCTCGCAGCCGCAATACGGGCACGATCTTCATCATCGTTCCAAGAGCGGCTTGGGCTTTCCCGATTCGGCCGTTGCGCTGCAGATGCGAGAGGTCCGGAATACACGCATACAGGCGTTGGGTCTGCCGTTCGTGCTCGAGAAGGCTCAGTACCTGCGGCAGCGATTCTCCGGCTTCGATCAGGCTGCGCGCGAGCATGACCTGCAGATTAAGTCCGCCGGCCGCAGACTCAGAATCAAAGAGCGTAACCTTTGCGTTCGGGAAACTCTGCATCGCCGAACGCGCGGCGTTTATCGTGCCCGAGAGTTTGGATGAAATCGTAATGCAGAGTATCTCATCCCCGGCGGCAACCAGCGGAGCGAACGCTTCCTCGAACATCTTTGCGGTCGGCTGCGAGGTAATCGGCAGCGTTTTTTCGGCGGTAAGCTTCTTAAAGAACTCCCGGCGCGAAAGATCAACGTAGTCACGATAGCTCTTCTCACCGAAAACGACAAACAGCGGAACGACCGCAATGCCGAGCGCCGCAGCGCGGTCGGGTTCGATGTCGGAGGTGCTGTCGGTTACAATTGAGATGCCCATTAGACTGATGCGGGCTGCGGCTTCACCAGTTCGCTGATCTTGCCGATGACATCGGCGTCAAACTCTTCACCTGCTACGCGAATTGCGTGCATGACTGCGATTCGGGTGGCGCGGCCGTGGGTGACGATACAATTCCCGCGCAACCCGAGCAGCGGCGCTCCGCCGTAGGTTTCGTAATCAAACTTCGACTTCAAACTCTGCAGCGCGGGACGCATCAATACCGCGCCGAGTTTGGTCAGTACGTTTCCGCTCATAATCGTGTCGCGAATAATTCGTCCGACCCCGGAGACGGCGCCCTCGGCAACTTTCAGCACAACATTTCCAACGAATCCGTCGGCCACGATCACATCGGCGATATTATTGATGACATCCTTTCCTTCAACATTGCCGATAAAATTGACCGGCGAGTTGTCGAGCAGGCGGGCAGCCTCGATCACTTGCTGGTTACCTTTACTGCGCTCCTCGCCGACCGAAAGAATCGCAACTCGTGGGTTTTCGATCTGTAGAACCGCCCGCGCGTATGCCGAGCCCATGATGCCGAACTGCGCGAGCCACTCCGGACGACAGTCCACATTCGCACCCGAATCCAGCAGAACCGTCGGTCCTTTGGGCGCCGGCCACACTGTCGCGATCGCCGGCCGCGAGATCCCGTCGATCGGGCGCAAACGAATGAGCGCGATCGCCAGAAACGCTCCGCTGTTTCCCGCCGAAACAACCGCGTCCGCTTGCCCGTCACGCACCAGATTCACGGCGATGCCTAGACTGGATCGCTCGCATGACCGCAGCGCCTGTGAGGGATGTTGATCCATCGAAACCGCTTCGGGCGCATGCACGAGTGTAATCAGTTTTGCAGCCGGCCCGATTAGGAGCGGCGCGATCTGCGCTTCGTCTCCGACCAGCGTGATTTGCGCGATGTTTTTCTGGGCTGCCAGCAGCGCGCCCGCGACAATCTCGCTTGGGGCGTTATCGCCGCCCATCGCATCCACGGCAATTCTCGGTTTACTCATCCAGCGAGACCACAAACTCGGCACTTCGTTGTCCGCCGTAGTAGTATTCGACCTCTGCTTGGGGAAAGAGCGCGCGCAGCCCGTTGCTGCAATGCTGCGCGTCTTTTTCTTTCTGAGCCCCGCCGTAGTATAACGTAATCAATCCTCCGCCATCGGCACCCATTGCCTGCAGCACATTGCGCAAAACCTCTGGAATGCTCGCGCCGCCATAAAGAGCGCCGGCGCACGTTGCGGCTGGTTTGCCGCCGCTCACGCTCGTTCCGCCAATCTTCGCGTCTTTGCCCGCAAAAAACACCAGTGCACTCTTCGGCCGAGCAGCCGCTTGCATGACATCCGCTACACTCGGGGCAGTAGCGCCCGCCGAACGAAATGCAAATAGGCCGGCGATTCCGCCGACAATATCGCGGGTCGGCAGAATCGTGAGGGATTTGTCGGTAAGCTTGGCGACTTCGGCAGCGGCAAGCTGGACATTGGGATCGTTCGCAAACAAGAATACGGCCGGCGAGAGGCACTTGTTGACCGCTAGCAACAGATCTCGTACGCTCGGATTACCCGGTGCAATGACGGTGACTTCGGCACCCAGCTCCTTCACAATCGCATCGAACCCCAAGCCGGGGACGACGGCAATCAGCGAGTAGGCGATCTGCGGCTTATCAACCACCAGCACGTTATGCTGCTGCTCCATATTGTCGACTTTTAATCGGGTAACCGTGCCGTGGCGTGCGGCGATCGTCGTAACGGCGTCGGGTTTATCGGTATGAATGTGGACTTTTAATCGCGGCTTGCCTCCCGCTACGATGAGCGAATCACCGCGGGGCTGCAAGGCATCGCGAAGCGCGTGGGTTTCGCAGTCAGCATCCTCCAGAATGAACTCGGTGCAGAACTTGTTTTCGCCGACGACCTGCGCGGCGGTAAAGACACCGTGCTTAACCGGACGGCGTGGAAAGGCGGTTGCCGGAATTCTTACGTCGGGTAAAAATCGCAGCACGCCCTCGAGGAAGTAGCAGAACCCGGCACCGCCCGCGTCAACCACTCCGGCCTCTTTCAGGATCGGCAACTGCTCGGGGGTACGCTCCAGCGCATCGTTTGCCGCGCGAAGCACTCCGTTGGCCAGCCGGTAGAAATCGGGCTCGTGAAGTGCCAGCATATAGGCCGCGTCGGCGGCAGCCTGGGCTACAGAGACTATGGTGCCTTCGACCGGTTTGAGCAGGGCTGCGCGGGCCGCGGCCACTGATTCGCGCATCGCCGTCGCCAGCGTGAAGGTATCGATCGTGCGGCGATGGCGCAGATGGTGGGCAAATCCGCGCAGCATCTGCGAGATGATGACCCCGGAGTTGCCGCGGGCGCCCA
>JALYVT010000005.1:0-12805 GCA_030853105.1 Vulcanimicrobiota bacterium | reverse complement strand
GCTTCCCTCCGCTGCCGCGGCCGCGACCTCGGAGATCGGCGCGTCGGCCGGAAGCTTGCCTGCCTGGAGCGCGGCCGAACGGGCGGTCAGGTACATATTTGTCCCCGTGTCGCCGTCCGGAACCGGAAAGACATTCAGGTCATTGAGCACTTGGCGGTACTTCTTAAGAAAGTAGGTGCCGGCAACGACGAACTTCGCGTAGGCACGGCCATCCAAGGCAGAAACGTCCATCCGCCCCATCCGTTCGGGATAGCGACCCCAATCCTTGTCATTTAGCCCAAGCCGTGATACCATGCCAGGGTTGCCCCGGAGGGCCGATCCTCTGAAGCGACCGTTTCACACATTTTGGGAGAGTGGTTTTTCAGATGGCAAAGCGCTGCGATGTATGCTCCAAGGGACCGATGGCCGGCAACAACGTTAGCCATGCCATGAACAAGACCCGCCGCCGCTGGCTGCCCAACCTACAGAGCGTCAAGATCAACGAGAACGGCACACACAAGACCGCTCGCGTCTGCACGTCCTGCCTGCGCTCCAAAAAAATAACCCGCGCCGTTTAAGCTCAAATAATCCCGCTCGTCACAAAAGCGTTGGACTCATGACTACGCGCACGATTCCCTGGATTGCCGCCGCGCTTGTTCTGATCGTTCACCTGATCGGCAATCCCCACTACGGCTTCTTCCGCGACGAACTGTACTTCATCATCTGCGGCTTCCATCCGCAATTCGGTTACGTGGACCAGCCGCCGCTGGTGCCGCTCCTGGCAGCGGGCTCGCAGCTGTTCGGGCATTCGCTCTTCCTGTTGCGTGCAGTGCCGGCGATCTTCGGGGCAGCCGGTGCGTATGTGACCTGTCTGCTCGTCGCCGAGATGGGCGGCGGCGTATTCGCACAAGTGTTGGCATCGCTGGTCTTCTTATTTAGCGGTGTGCTCATGAGCTTCGGCATGAAGGTCTCGACCGATGAAGTGAACCTGTTCACCTGGCCGCTGCTGGCGCTGCTATTGGCCCGCATCGCAAAAAGCGCGGACGCGCGGCTCTGGCTCGCAGTCGGTGCGATCGCCGGGATAACCGTTGAAAGCAAATACAGCGTCCTGTTTCTGTTCGTTGCGTTGGCAATCGGACTGCTGCTCACACCGCAGCGGCGCATCTTGTGGGGGCGCTGGTTCGTAGCCGGCGTCGCGCTGGCGATCGCGATCGTGCTCCCCAACTTGTTGTGGCAAGCACACTACGGCTTCCCGATGTGGGAGCTCTTACGTGCCGGACAAGACGGCAAGAACCTCATTGCCGGGCCGCTACTCTACATTGCACAAGAGATATTGATCACCGGGCTGTTCACGTTTCCCGTCTGGGTGATCGGCCTGATCTGGCTCTTGCGCAACGGCACGCTCCGCTTTCTCGGCTATGCCTACGCGGTGTTGATCGTCGAGATGCTGCTCTTTCACGGCAAGCATTACTATCCGGCGGCGGTCTATCCGATCCTCATGGCGGCGGGCGCAGTGTGGATTGAAGCGTGGACGCAGCGCGTTCGGCCGGTGCGGATCGCCGTACTCGCATATACCCTTGCACTCGGTCCGTTGTTCATCCCGTTTGCGTTGCCGATGCTACCCGAACCGTTGTTCATTGCCTATCAGAGTCGCCTTGGCAACCTCCTGGACGTTCCGAAAACCGCGCTCGCAACCGAACACGGGCGCGAATTGTCGGCGCTGCCGGGCGATTGGGCGGATATGCATGGCTGGCCTGAAATGGCCGCGCAAATTCAATCGGTCTACGAAGCGCTGCCGGCGAGCGATCGCGCGCAAGCGGTCGTGGTCGCCAGTAATTACGGTGAAGCGGCCGCAGTTGGATTCTTCACCCCGAACGTGCCGGTGATCAGCGCGCACAATCAGTATTGGCTGTGGGGGACGCGCGGCTACTCCGGCAACGTCGTCATCGATGTGAACGGCGACTGCGGCGCGAAAGAGCATCTCTTCCGCAGCGCGCGCCGGGCAGCAACGTTCCGCGCGCCTTACACCATTGGTTGGGAAACCGATGTCCCAATCATGGTCTGCCGCGGAATCAACGTTCCACTCGCCACCCTGTGGCCGCAGCTAAAGAAATACGAATAGGGACTGAACGAGGTCTTTGACCCAGCCGGACGATCGGGTTCTACCTACTTCGCGAGCGGCGGGACCAGTGTGCCTACCAGTAGATAATTTTATTTTTCGGCGGAGCGAACTTTAGGCGAGGTCCGTCTTGGGCGCTGGGTTTGATTGATTCGGACGTGACGCCGCTGCGCTCGCAGAACTTCATTGTTTTGTCATCTTCGATTTGGTAGCCGAGAGGGCGCCACTTTTCCAGAGCAGCGATCGGATCGACCGTTGCGCCGCCATAAGACGTCGAGTTTGCAACCGAACGCGCCGCAAGCGCGGTACTCACAAGCGTTGCCGCGAACGGTGATCCGCCTAGAGCGACCAGGGTTGCCACCCCGGCGGCGAAAACGTCGCCGACGCCGTGGGCTGGGTAGGCGGAATAGTACGGCGCCTCGATTCGATAGTAGCTGTAGCCGTTGGTAAACAGCAGCTTGCAGCGCTGTTTATCGCGGTCGCGCTCGAACGACTTAATGATGACGCTCTCCGGGCCGAGATCGTAAAGCCCGTTGAGAAACTGATGTTCGGTGGTGTTGGGATCGGGCGGAATACCGAGCAGCACTTCGGCCTCAAAACGATTGGGTGTGATGATCTGCGCAAGCGGAAGCAGCTGCTGCTTTATCCCGCGAGCAGTCTCCTCGCTGACATACAGACCTTTCTTGTAATCGCCGATGACCGGATCCAAAACCACCACGCCCTTGTAGTCGGCGAGCATGTTGGCGGTAATGTCCACCAAATTCGGACGGGGCAGAAACCCGACGATTAACACCGCGGGACGCTGACTAATCAGGAACGCTAAGTCGCGACGGAACTGCTGCGGCTCGGCGATTACGCTCGAACGACCGGTAAATCCGCCGTGCGCGCTTGAGAACATCGACTGCGCGCAGATGACCCGCGCACCCAGATTATTTGCAACCGCATAGACGGCCTGATTGCCGAGAAATCCCATCCCCACGCTGTTCTGAATGCTCCCGATCAACGGGTAGCTCTGGGTCTCGATATCACGGTTCATCGCTTGAGGTGATCCCAGCCGGTCGCCGCAAGTTCCCGCTTCTCATCGCCATCCCGCGTCAATACGCCCTTCCCTGAGTTGAACCGACCGACCGCGATCAGGTCGGCTCCGAAATGTTTGCGGTAACGCCCCGCTAAATATCCGAACGCCCGCGGCTGCACGGCAACCGCCAACTCAAAATCCTCGCCGCCGGCAAGCGCATATATTGCCGGGTCTTCACCGCGAAACTCCGCTACCGCGCGAGCGCACGGCGCAATCGGAACATCTTCGATTACTGCGCCGCACGCCGATTGCGCGCAAAGCCGCGCCAGATCGGTTGACAGGCCATCGGAGATATCCATCATCGCGTGAACGTAAGCGCTTGCGGCAAGCCACGCACCCTCGCGCAGTCGCGGAATCGGATGCCGATGCGCTTGCAGCGCCTGCGTGCGCAGTTCTCCATTTAGCGCGGTTGGGGAAGCGCTTAGTTCAAGCCCTGCGCGGCTTGCGCCGAGCGGACCGGTTACCGCCAAAATATCACCCGGCCGAGCGCCGCTGCGCCGCTTCAGATGTGTGGCCCGAACTTCTCCTACAATTGTAATCGATAGCACTAGCACCGGCGCGGTGACGATGTCGCCGCCCACGATAGTGGTTTGCGATGAACCTGCGAGCGCGGCCATTCCGCGATAGATTTCGAGTATTGTGTCCGTGGAAACATGCGCGGGAATACCGAGCGCGATGGTCGCTAGTACGGGACGCGCACCCATCGCAGCGATGTCGCTTAGGTTCGCGGCCATGGCGCGGTGACCGATATCGACGGCCGGCATCTCCATAGTAAAATGCACGCCTTCGATTAGCGCATCGCAGCTGATGACGCTCACGTGCGAACGCGAGGGTCGCCAACCTGCAGCGTCATCGCCGATTCCGAGCAGTGGCTTCTTTCCCGGGTTGTGCTCGACTATTTCACGCAGCGCGCGAACTAATTCGTCCTCGTTCAACGACGCAGCGTGCGGTACTGTCGCAGAGCCGCGGCCGGGTCAACTGCTCCGAAGATGCTCTGGCCCATGACGACAACATCAGCACCGGCGTGCGCAATCTGCGCGAAGTTAGCCTCGCCGACGCCGCCGTCGACTTCAATCTCGCAGATTGCGCCGCTCGCGTCGACCAGCGCTCGGGCTTCGCGGATTTTGCTCAGCGATTGCGGGATGAATGTTTGACCGCCGAAACCCGGATTCACGCTCATAATCAGGATCAGATCGAGATCGCTCATCAAGTCTTGGAGCATACTCACCGGCGTCTGCGGACAGAGTGCGATCCCGGCCTTTGCGCCGAGCAAACGAATATGCGTGAGCAGACGCTGCGCGTGCGGAGTTGCCTCGTAGTGGAAGGTAACGATATCGGCACCGGCTTGCACAAACTGGTCAACATACCGTTCAGGCTCCACGATCATCAAGTGGCAATCGAATGGGAGTCGCGAACACTTGCGCAGGTCGCCGATAATCTTCGGGCCCCATGTGATATTCGGGACGAAGCGCCCATCCATAACATCTACATGAAGATAATCCGCACCGGCGGTCTCTACAACTTCAATTTGAGCGGCGACTGCGGCGAAATCGGCCGAAAGCAGCGATGGCGCGATCTTCATCGTGTGCCGCGCATTACGGCTGCGCGCTCGCTCGAGCTGATGGTTTGCCGTACACATTGGCGGGTTCGACACCTAGCACGCTTTGGCTAAGCAAAACATTGTTGACGAAGACGCCGACGGTTGCCGAACCCACTGCGGTGACATTAAAATCGAGTTTCTGGCCGGACTGCGCATAGGCGTCGTAGAGATTATATTGACCGGTTGCGTCGCTCACTTCAACGCGAACCTTGAGCGCCTGGCCGGGACTAGCGCTAATCGGTACCGACACGATCACGTGCGTCTGGTGAAGCAGCCGTCCCGATTCGTGTGGGCCTGCGCTTGCGTCGACCGACACGACCTCATACGCATCGATCTGGGTACCCGCCGCCGGGGTTTGACGCACGATCTGCCCGTGCGCCGGACCGCCCGCGCCGAGCGGCGTCCAAACGATCTGCCCGATTTTTAAGTGATCCTTGGCTGCGAGAACACGCATGTCGTTTACACTGAGACCGACAAAATTCGGCACGCGGAGTTGATTTACTCCGCCCTTGGAGACGACCAAATTCACTTGCACGCCTTCGTGAACATTGGTCAGCGGCTCGGGGTCCTGATCGATCACGTGGCCCGCAGGCACTTCATCGCTCTGCTGATAGCGAACCTTTCCAAGCTGCAAACGCCGTGATGATAGGGCGAGGCCGACTTCACGCGTCGATTCATAGCGAAGATCAGGCATCTGCGCAATCTGTACGCCCGAGCTGACGATCAGCGAGACCAAGCGACCTTCGCGCACGTGCGAGCCGGAATCGGGCTGCTGACTCATAACCACGCCCTTTGGATAACGATCGCTGATCGCATTACCCGCGACCGCACTCTTGAGATGCAGGCGCGCAAGTTCGATATTTGCATCTCCAATCGTCTGACCCGCAAGCAGCGGGATGCTCACCGTTCCGGCGGCAGGCAGTAAAAAATCGTGCAGCGAGCGGCTGAACCACACGACCACGCCGACAAACAGTGCAAGCGCAAGCGGAAATACCCAATCCTTTGGGATAAACGCCTGCCAATCGCGCTTGCGATAGTGACTATCCGCCTCTGCTTCCATTGTGACTATGCGAGCGCCTCAAGTGCGCTGTCGCTAAACTCAAGATTTGAAAAGACACGCTGGACGTCTTCGTTCTCTTCGAGCTCATCTAGGAAATTCAGCGCCGCGTGCAACTCATCACCGCTGGGCGCAACCGTCGTTTTCGGACGAACGCCTAGATAGGCTCCGGAGACTTTCATTCCCTTGGCTCGAAGCGCATCTCGCGCGCCGCTCAGTGATGCAATTTCGGTATACACCTCAGTCGGTTCGCCGTACTCCAGATCGATGACGCCGTCGATCAGCACGTCCTCGGTCAGTTGATCCTCCGAGCGCCGCTGCGGATCGACGACAACGACACCGCAAGGCTCGAACATCCAGCCGACGCTGCCCGTTTCCCCCAGCGTTCCGCCATTTTTCGTAAACAAAAAGCGTAACTCGCCGGCGGTGCGGTTGCGATTATCGGTCGCCGCATCGACAACGACTGCAACTCCGGCCGGCCCGTATCCCTCGTAGCGGATCTCTTCGATCTCTTTGCCGGGCTCGGTGCCGGCGCCGCGCGCGATCGCCCGTTTAATGTTATCTTGCGGAACGTTGTTTTCGCGAGCTTTCTCAACCGCCATCTTCAAGCGGTAATTGGCCTCGGGATCGGGAGAGCCGGATTTGGCCGCCAAGATGATCTCTTTGCTCAACTTGGTAAAGAGGGCGCCGCGCTGAGCGTCGACCTTCCCCTTCTTGAGGCGAATGTTGTGCCATTTTGAATGACCGGACATAGCTCAGCCGTTTCGCCTTCCGGCGCGGAGCTTCCTTAACAGGGCGGCTATATCCACGCATTGCCCATCAGTTGGTGCCACATCCGCGTGTCCCACTGGTTCCACGGCAACGCAGCGCCCGCCAGGACCGGATAGAAAAAGACAAACGTGAGCGCGACCGCACCAACGTAACCGCCGACCACGATTCCTCGCCACAGGCGACCTTTCCGATTACCGGCCCACCAGCACCACAGCCGCTGAAGCAGGATGACGTTGCAGAGACAGATTAGCGGGATATCGACATAAAAATGGTAGGCAAACGCGATTCGCGGTGAACGCGCCCACGGCAGCCACTGCAGCAGATAGGCGAGTGCGAGCAACACATACCCCTTGTTGCGCTCGCGCCAGCCAAGGTATCCGACCAGCGGAACACTGAAGATTCCAAGCCACAGAATCAGCGGATTCGGCAGCGAAATAACCTCGCGTATACAGCAGGCAGCCGCGCTGTTCGCAAGCGCTATCGGCCGAAAATCGTGATAATAGTAGGCGATCGGGCGCAGATCGAGCGGCCACTGCCACCACGCCGATGCGTACGGATGGGTCGCGACTAGCGTGGAGTGATAGACATACATCCCGACTTGCCGCGATATGAGCGAGCCGAGTCCCGTGACGTCGTGGGTGACGAAGATCGCCGGAATCCAAACCAGCGCATAGACCGTCGTGCTAAGAAAAACGAGCGTTCCGAGCGTGATGTCGAGCGGAAATCCAAACGGATTGCCCCACAGCGCCGGCCGATGCGAGCGGCTCAAGTGCTGCTGCACCCAAATTGCCATGATAACGAGCATCGAGACTCCGTAAGCCATCACGCCGTACCACTTGCTGCTCACAAGACACCCGAGCAGCGTGACGAAAACGATCAGCCACCACTTCGCCGAACGTCCACTTCGACGCTCGCCCCTGTCGGTAATCAACTGACCCGGAGTGTACTCGACGCTCCCGGCCGGGCTCGCGTAGACAACAGCGCCATCACCGGAATAGTCGATCTTGAAGTTGTCCTCAACATGCGCGGCGCCGGCACTCGAGCCGGTCAGGGTTCGCCCGTCAACAAGGTGCATCTCAAACTTGCCCGATTTTCGCAGCGCGTACGTACCCTCGGGATACGAAACGAAATCGACCTTTTGACGCTCGAACAGCGGGACGATAACCAGCCGCGCAAGCAAATAGAGGCCAAGCCACACGTAGAGGCCGGCCACGATTTGGGCGGAGACCGGCTGATCTGCAAACTCGGCGTGAACCACGCTCGACGCTAAGACCAGCGAGACCGCAATGCTGAGCGCTAATAGCCGCTTTCCGTGTTCTCCGAGCGCAGAGCGAACTTGAACTTGCGATGCGATCCAAAAGCGATAGAACGCATAGAGCGTCGCCACCGAGAAAAAAACAACGAAGCCTTCTGGAGTTGCAATCCGCGACTGAACGAAATGCATGCCGTCGAAGACCAGCAGGAGCGCAGCGATAGATGCGAACATCGATGATCGAGTAATTCGCTTTGCAAATAGATACAGCACGACGACGACCAGCGCGCCAAAGACTACGTCGAGAAACCGCCAGCCCGCGGGATTGTCGCCGCGCGAAAGCCCTCCGAACAGCAGAATCGAGAGGCTGACCAGCAGCTTTGTGAGCGGCGGGTGAGTGCTCTCGTAAATGTGCGCGTGTCGCAGATACTCTTCGCCGGCGCGCGCGAAGTAAATCTCATCGAAAATCTTCTCATTCGGAAGCCAATAGTTGACGTACGAAAGCACGAATGAACCGATTCCGATTGCGCCTACGAGCACGTAATCGAGCGGCCAGAGCATTGCGCTCAGGCCTTCGCTCGGGTTAAACCATGTACGTCCGCCGGGGCGCGCGGCGATGGTTGATGTATCAACACCTTCACTTGTCGTTCCGATGAATCGGTAGCCGAGATAGAAGAACACTGCGAGGTTCAGCAGGGAGAGCGGCCGGGTAAGCAGCGGAATCAGATCGCGCGCATTTGTGTTTGCAATCGATTGCTCGACAACGTTCATGTAGTGCAGCGAGTAGAGCAGATCGACGAATAGGGTTGCGGAGAACAGCACCGAGCACCAAAGGTAGCGCCGTCCGGCAAAGATCAGCGGCGTTAGAAACAGCACCCCGTCGAACAGGTAGCGCTCGTGCATGCGGGTTGACAGCATGAAAAACGCCAGCAAGAGAAGCGCGGCAGCCTCAAGCAAAGCGCGCGGTGTTCGACTCTGCAGATAGCGCACCAGCGTCATTACTGTAGCCGCCGCGAGCAGCAAAACACCCCATAGGTATTGCGGCAAGCCGAAGATCGCCTGAGAGTCGGGCTGCCAAAACGACGACTTTATCGTCCAGAGGTTGAACGCGTTTATCGAGTTGTAGGCGTAGACGTTCGTGCCATACCGATACTTGCCGATCAGCCACGCGAAGGAATCGATCGGATTCAGGGTCGGGTGAAACGGTAGCGTTACCAGCCACGCCAGAATTAGCGCTGCCGCGATCCCGGCGAGCATCCTTCGACAAAGCTCAACGGGGTTATCCGCGCTCTTGCGCGGCCGGGCGAAGGCGAAGGCGACGAAGAGCGGGATCAGGATTGCGGCTTGCGGCTTGATGAGGATCGAGGACGCGAGTGCCAACCAGGCGAGAACTGTTGTGATTAGCGTGCGATCATCCGATGAGCGCAGCAAGAACCAGATACCGAGCAGCGCGAGGCCGCCGGATATCGAATCAACTTGTCCCCAAGCAGCCGAGATGTAGATAACCGCGGGGTTTAACGCGACAAGTGCGGCCCCAACGAGCGCAGTGCGCGTAGCAGCAAATCGCGCAATGATCGCATACACCAGAACGGAGTCAACCAGATCCATCAGAATCGCCGGCATTTTGACGAGCGCTTTTAAGATACGGCCGGTTGGATCGTGGCTTTGAAGCGGCGCGTAGAGATGCCCGATCAGCGCGAGGACGTACAGATAACCGGGTGGATAATCGGCGAAGCGAAGAGGTGAGTAAAACTCCGAAAGCGGATGCTGCGCCAGTTGCATTGCCCAGCCTTCAAAGGCTGAGACGTCGTTATGGAAACCGCTCTGACCAATCAGCGACAGCCGTACCGCGAGCCCCACGATCAAGATCGCCCAAAGGGCGCGCGAAACTCTTATCTGATCCAGCTTCCGATCCACATCCGGCTAAGCCACGAGCCGTAGGGGATCGTCGATCCCGCCAGAACCGGATAAAAGTACACGAATGTCAGCCCGACAACCGCAACATAGCCGAATACGATAATCCGTGACCACGTGCGCCACTGCGCATTCGCGGTTCCCCATAACCAAATGCGCTGCAGCACGATCGCGCTGCATAGGCAGATCAGCGGAATATCGACATAAAAATGATACGCGAATGCAATTCGCGGCGAGCGCGACCACGGGAGCCATTGCGAGAGGTAAGCAATTACCAGCAACGCATAGCCTTTGTTGCGCTCCGTCCATCCCAGATAGCCGACGATCGGCACCGTGATCAGGCCGACCCACAAGATTAACGGGTTCGGCAGCGAGAGGATGACTGCGGCAGTCTTGAGGGTGTTGTGCGCGTCATACCCGTAGTGCGCGTAGTAGAGGACAGGCCGCAGATCGAGTGGCCACTGCCACCAGACCGACGCATACGGATGAGTCGCGACCAAATGCGCGTGGTAATCGTACATGCCGATCTGACGCTGTACCAAATCACTTAGCGACTGTATCTCGATATGCCGAATGAGCTGCGGGATCCACACCGCTGCGTAGACGCTGAGGCTGATGAACGCAATCGTCACCAGCGTGATATCGAGCGGGAAACCGAATGGATTGCCCCAGACGGCGGCGCGGCGCTTCCCGGCGTGATTGCCGCCGTGCACCAAACTCGCGAGATGCTGCTGAATCCAGATCGCTAGAATGATGAAGATCGAGACCCCGAAGCCCATGACACCGTACCACTTGCTGCTAACCAAACACCCCAGCAAGACTACGAACACAATGAGCCACCACTTTGCCGAGCGGCCATCTTGGGCTTCGCCGCTATCGGTAACCAAGTGCCCCGGCGTGTAGGTTGCATTGCCATCGGGCGTTTCGTATAGCACTGAGCCGTCGCGTTGATACTGGATGCGCAGGCGATCGTCGTGCATTACGAGTGCGCCCTTATCCTCCCGACTTAAATCGCCGACGGTCGGCGTCTTTTTCTGCGTATCGACCACCCCGCCGTCTGGAGCGTGCATTTCAAGGCGGTCGCCCTCACGCAGCGCGTAGCTGCCCTCAGGGTAAGAGATAAAGTCAACGCCGGAGCGCGCGAGTATCGGCACTATCAGCAGCCGCACAACCAGATAGAGGCCAAGCCAGAAATAGATCGCCGCGATAACCCGCGCAAGCAGCGTATCGGTGTGGAATACCGTGAATGAGATCCAGACTGCGAGAATGAGCGCAGCCACCGCTCCGGCTATCGTTAATAATATCTGGCGCTCTCCCAAGCTCGGGCGCACTTGCACCTGGGAGGCAATCCAAAACCGGTAGAACGCATACATCGTCGCCAGCGAAAAAAAGACGACGAAGCCTTCGGGTGTCGATATCCGCGACTGCACGAAGTGCATGCCGTCAAAGGTCAGCAACAGCGCGGTAATCGAGGCGAACAGCGACGAGCCGGTTATCCGTTTGGCAAAGATGTAGAGCAGAACGACGACCAGCGCTCCGAAAACAACGTCCAAAAACCGCCAGCCGGCAGCGTTGTCGCCGTGCTTGAGACCGCCGAACAGCATCACCGAGAGCGTGATGAGCAGCTTTGTCAGCGGTGGATGGGTACTTTCGTAGATCGCGAGCCCCTTGAGATACTCCTCGGCGGCGCGCGGAAAGTACACCTCGTCGAAAATCTTCTCGGGCGGCAGCCAATAGTTCACATAGGAAAGTACGAAGGCGCCGATTCCGATCGCGCCCGCGAGCACATAATCGATCGGCCACAACATCCGAGCAAGCCCTTCGCGCGGATCGAACCAGTTGCGCGCCGGGGCAAGTCGTACATTGACCGCCCGCATCGGCGCCGCGCTGGACGTCGGCATTTCTTGCGCCGATCCTAAGAAGATATAGCCGAGATAAAAGAAGATCACGACGTTTAGAAGTGAGAGCGAACGGCTGAGTGCCGGCATCAAGTCTTGAGCATTCACCGTGCTGATGTGCTGCTCCATTACATGCATGTACTGAAGCGAGTACATCAGATCGGCGAATAGCGTTCCGGAGAGCAGCACCGCGCACCAGAAGTAACGTCGGCCGACAAAAACCAGCGGCGTAATAAACAGGAGCCCGTCAAACAGGTAGCGCTCGTGCATGCGGGTCGAGAGCATGTAAAACGCCAGCAGCAGCACCGCCGCCGACTCAAGCAGCGCGCGCGGCGTTCGGGTCTGCAGATAGCGCACGAGGGTGAGAACAGACGCGGCTACGAGGAGCAGCAATCCCCAGACGTACTGCGGAAAAAGGAAAATCCTTTGGCTGTCCAGTTGCCAGAACGCAAACTTAATCGTCCACAAGTTGAACGCGTTCACCGAATTATAGGGGTAGACGTTCTTGCCGAAGAGATACTTGCCGTAGAGCCAGCCGAACGAATCGATCGGATTTGAAGTCGGATGAAACGGCAGGGTGACGAGCCACGTCAAGATTAGCGAAGCGACGATACCGATCGCGGTGCCGAGCAAACGGTCCGAGGGCGGCGCTTCGACTACGGTTTCGCCTGGTTGGCGAAACCTGCTCAGCGTGACATCGCGAACCTTCGTGCTGCCACGATTGCCGATCAGGGTGCCGGCCAGACGACGCTGAATGAGCGGCGCAAGCGCGAAGGCGAGGAAGAGCGGGATGAGGATGGCGGCTTGCGGTTTGATGAGAATCGAATAGGTGAGCGCAAGCCATGCGATTGCGATTAGCCAGGATGCGCGCGAGCGAAAGTTGTCGTCGTCGCTGCAAAGTAGTAGCCATACGGCTAGCAGCGCGAGGCCGGCGGCGACCGAGTCGACCTGACCCCAGGCGGCTGAGATATAGATGATCGCGGGATTGAGCGCCACGAGCGCAGCCCCGATCAGTGCGGTGCGAACGTTTGCGAATCGGAGCACGATCGCGTAAACAAGCGCCGCATCGACCAAATCCATAATGATCGCCGGCAGCTTCACGAGTGCTTTGAGCCAGCCGTATGTCGGGTCGTGCGA
>JALYVT010000077.1 GCA_030853105.1 Vulcanimicrobiota bacterium | reverse complement strand
CTCCCTCGCAGGTGCAGCTGATCGATAGCACGGCCGGCCCGAATATCGACGTACTCACGGTTGGACACGCGGTCACTCGCAACTTTCTGGTGATGAAACCGAACAACCAGGGCATGATTTTGGACCTGCCGCAATCGACTCCGCTTCTGATTCACGATCTGGCTTTAGGCGATCGCCAGGGTGCCGCCGGAAACATCGATCTGCGCGTCCTAATGGGCGGCGCAGTCACGGTTACCGTGATCGCCGTTTCGCCCGGCGTCGACCCTGCGTCACTATTAAATACGCCGCGTCTCCCGGATGACGGGCACAATCGAACCGGCGTCTTTTCGATCGCCGATTTCGGCCGCGAAACGCTCGCGTACAGCGTCGGTGGACCGGATGCAAAAACCGTCTATGCCGACCGCGAACCCTCGCCACGGAATGTCGATCCCGCCTCGCCCGGCCATGACTACGGCGATTACGGTGTGCTGCATCAGGTGCAGTTCGACCTGAGCAATCCCAGCGATCAGCCTGCGACGGTCTACCTCTATGAAAAACCGATCGGCGGCGTTGTGCGCAGCAGCTTTCTTGTCGATGGCCAGCTCTATCAAGTCGGCTGCGCGCGCGTACAAAACCATTATCAAATCGGCGCGCCGTTTCAACTAGCGCCCGGCGCGAATCAATCAACCACGATTTTGACGATGACCGACGGCGGTTCGAATTACCCGCTCGAAATCGGCGTAACAACAACTCCGCCGCAACCAACGACACCGCCGATCAGCGCGCCCGACGGCTGCTTCCCCAAATCGCAGCCCACCCTGGTCCCCACGTCCAGTCCGTTTCCGGCGCAAACACCGGTGCAAACATCGCCGGCGCCGCCGACACCGCAAGCGTTCGCAACCGATACGCCGGTGCCGGGGCCGTCGAACCCGCCGCCGAAGTAGGCACAATGCTTCGTGGAAAGAGCGCGCTCCGCTGGATAGCGCCGTTGGCGGCGGCTGTGATTGCGTGCATGCCGTCGCCCGGCCGAAGCGCGGCACAAAGCTCGTTCGATATGACCGCGCAGACGATCTCGCTCTACGCCGATCGCCGTCTGTTGTCGGCGACCGGCGCGGTAACCATTCAAATCGGCTCGCGCACCGTCGCATGCACACGCGCGGTCTACGATATCGCTCACAACCGGCTGACTGCCGACGGCAATGTGAGCGTAACCGAAAACGGCGCGACGAGAAACGGCCGCGGCTACACGTACGATCCGTCCACGAGCAAACAGCATCTCTTTACCGCCGCAACCGATGATCCGAAGACATTCACCGTTCCGGATTTTGCCGGAATCGACCCCTTCATCACCGCCAATCGCGTCACCGTATTTCCGCTGAGTGCATTGCAGTTTACATCGGCAACGCTCTACTCCGGCGGCGGTGCGTCATCTGTTTCGTCGTATACCTATTCGCTCGTGCAAACAACCGGCCACAACTTCGGAACCTCGCCGCTCGCGCAAAATGTGTGGGATGTTCCCTACACGCTCTATGCCAACGATAAGTTTTGGACGGTCGCGCACGGACGGTTCGATCAATACGGCGGCAAAGTCGGCTACGGCATCGAGCAGCGCTATGCGCGCAGCGATCGCGGCTCGATCGGCGCTGCGCTCACACGCGATCTGTACGGTCCGCGCGTTGATCTGGTCGCATTTCAGCAGATGGGCACGCATCTGAGTCAATCCCTCTCCGGCACAAGCGTCGGCTCCACAACCTATGCTCGCTATGCACTCGTGCGCAGCGGCCGGCGCGGCGCAACCTCGCTCGTACTTGCGCAATACGGCGGATCGCAGAGCGACGATGTATTTTACACCACCAATGATCGCACTGTGGGGCGCTGGCTTACCTATCATGTGCAGGGCGGGGTCGGACGCGACGTGCATCCCAACAACTATCCGATCGGCCAAGACTTTCGCACCACCTTCGGCCTGCATCTATCATCGGCGTCGGTTCAGATTTTGAAGACCTCGCTCTCGAGCAGCTTCGATCTTTCGGATTCGCTCTACGCCTACGGTCGCGATAATGTCGCCAGTACCCTAGGTTTGTGGGCTACTCGCGCAGTCGGGCGCAAACTCTTCTTAACCGCGAACGCAACCTTTGCACATTATGGCGATCTGCTTCGCACCAATCAGCGCGCCTTCTATCCGCTGGTGACGAATTACACCACCGGTGATGGCAGCATCTACCCCGGCTACGCCGCCTACGACGGTGCTTCGATCTATCGCAGCTACTTCGGCTCGTTGAACTACCAAGCGACGCCGCGATTTACTGTCTACACCTCGCTCGCATACGCAAACGACTTTCCGCAGTATCGCGGCTACGGCCGCATGCAGTACGTCGGCACGATCGACTTGCACATCATGCGAAAGCGCGGCGGAACGATTGAGTTCGGGCGAATCGAGCCGTTCGGCTGGGCCGGTCAACGCTATCGCGGCTCCTGGATTCTCCAACTCACCCGATGATTGCTTACGCCGTAGTGCCAATTTGACGGCATTTTGATGGCGCAGCGGCCAAATAACTGGCATAATGCGGCTGGAGGTACCGTTCTGGCGATCGAGCGCAGCGAACCCAAAATTGTCCTTTTAGTCCGATTGCTGAGTGCGATCGACGAGGGCCGATTTTCATTTGAAGACCTCAAAGATCGAATCGCCGAAGGCGAGAAGCGCCCGAGCACGCGCAGCCTGCGCCGGTACTTGTCGATCCTCGCCGAGGCCGGATTTCCGTGGTACTTCGATCGTTCGGCGAACCTCTATCGTTTCGCCGACGGCTACAGCCTCAAGCGGCTGGAACTCAACAATCGCGAGCTGTTCGGTCTGGTTGCGCTGCGCTCGCTCGGCGCAACCCTCGGCGGCACGATCGGCGGATACGTGGACGACGTTACCCAGAAACTCTTGGGAACGACCGGGCGCGGAACCAAAGATCGGGCGGCCGTTCCATCGCCGGTCGCATTTAGACTCTCGGAGATTCGGCTCGATGAATCCGGTGAGAAAGCGTTTGCATTACTGTCAGCGGCCGAACGCAGTTCTCGCGCGGTAACCTTCACCTATCAGGATAAAGAAGGCAAACGCTCCAAACGTACCGCCGATCCCTACGGCTTCATCGTTTCGTCCGGTCGCGTCTACTGCGTTGCCTACGATCGCAAACGCGCCGACAAGCGCGTATTCGCCGTCGATAACATCACCGATCCGTCGATGCTCGCGAAAACATTCATTAAACCGGCGAACTTCAACGTCGAAGCCTATGCAGCCGCCTCAATCAGTGGCGTCTTGCACAGCGATAGCACCACCGAAGTGCGCGTCCGCTTCGATCCGCGCGTCGCCAAAGCCGCAATCGCCGCGCGCGTCGTCGCCGATCGCGCCGTCTCACGCGACGACGACGGCTCCGCCGAGATCACCTACCACATCTCCGATGTCGATGAGCTGGTGCGCTGGGTTCTCGGTTGGGGCGCCCAAGCCGAAATCCTCGCCCCGGCCGCCGTTCGCGCGCGTCTATCCGAGTTTGTCCGACAGATTTCCGGCAAGTACTAGAAGCCCTGATCCGGTAGCTCCGATCCAGATGCTTGAGAGCGGCGGTTGGACTCCGGATCGCATCACAGAACCGAGAGGTCGTAACCGGCACACAATCTAGCATTCTGAAAACAACCGGGACTAAAGTCATGACCTATCAAGCGATTTTCGAGCGAGCCGACGACGGGACAATCTGAGGTTATGCTGAGCGACCACACAACCACTTGCGTTTTCAAGGGCGACGTGGCGGCCGCTTCCGATGGAGTGCTTAAGGGCCAGTCTGGTGTTTACGGCCGTAGTCTGCGGGCTGCGGTGTCGTGCGTAAATCATTTTAGCACCTTTATCTTCCTTGCGAGGAAGAGGATGACGATGATGATCACCAGGAGAATCGACCAATGCTTAATGAGAACGCGGAGCAAGTCTAGTCCAAACACCAGTAAAAAAGCTAGGAGCATTAGCGATCCGAATATCCATGCGACGCGTATCAGCAATTCAGTGACTCTGAACTATGAAACTGAATCCGTGGTACGATGGTGGCTATTTCATTGTGCCATCTGCCTCGCATATTGAAACTGGCTCACGCAACCTGTGTTCATTGCCCATCCGTAAGATGAAACGAATTGCAACTCCTTTCTCGATCCACCATTCCGTCGGTTTTCCGGGTCGCGCTACCGGATGCTCAACGAGCGCACACAACGTATTGCCAGCCCAGGCATATCCGGTCGAGTCAAACGGCGCGCCCACAATTGTTTCGTACGACTTTTGATCGCGAAGGCCATACATGACTGCAAAAACGGGCGTGTTCTGAAGTAAACGCATTCGCAAGTGTTCGCATCGCTTGCGTCTGAAAGCCGCCCGGTCGCGTTCGACGGCGAGACTGTTCGCAGCGAGCGCGGACAATTCGGCGACGCAAGTCTCCCCTTTTTCTGATCCCCACTCGGCGCACTGATAGTCGCCGATCGCATCGTTGTCTGTACGTTCATCTTTGAATGCGAGCAGTAGCGCAATCAAACGACGCCACATGGCTTGTGTCGGCGGTCGCATCGAGCGGTCGCCGACGGGAATAGCCATGCGATTCGTTCGCACATGGTACTTCATATGAGCGAACATACGATGGTGTGCAGCGCAGTCCAGCATCTCCGGGTGCCCGAGGTTTTCCCACGCCTCGCAGCGTGCGAAGAGATTCTCGCCTTCGTCCTTCCTCATGCCAGGTTCTGGTCCGATGAACCAATACGGTGCCGCCCAATTGCCGTAGCCATACCATGACTCAGCTGCGCGTGTGATCGGATCATTGGTCATGCGTGACCGTTCGACTTCGGGGCTTTACAAGCCCCGCCCAATGAGCGGCACACGAAACTCTTTATCGACATGAACTTGCCGCCGCGATAGGCGGGATGCGCTACTTTCAGGAGACCGAATCGCACCCGCTTACGAGTATTTCCCGACCGTCATAGTCCCTCTTTCGTAAGCGGTACCGTGATAACCAGCGATGTCTTTGAAGCATCCACCCAAACCGCTTGCGCGACGAGCGGATCGGTAAGGTGCGCGAACGCCGCGACAACGTCGTCGCGCCTGCAACCTTGTTTGGAGCCCGCGTCGCGTAGCGCGGCATCTACCAGAACCATCGCCGAATCAATTGTAAGCGTCGGCGCATCTTGGCGCCCGCCCTCTTGCGCCGCAGTTACTTGCGCCTTCCAGAACTCACGTCGCACAAGGTAGGCGATCGTGGCGATCCGTTTGCATAGCCCGTGCGAGCGTTCCCAAAGCAGATCGCTCACGAAATCCGATGCAAAACCCGGTTTTAGCAGCGTTTGCACCTCGATGGCGGTGGCTCGAAGAAATAGGAGCGATCGCAAATCGCCGACTGTAAAGGCCGTGACCTTGTGCGTTTGCAACTCGGCCGCCAACTCTTGCTCTTCGCTGAATTCCGGTCCGACAATCGCGCAATAATCCGCGTTATAGGTATCGCGATACTTCGAAGCCTCCACGTCCGCGCACGCTGCACGGCAGGGCGCTGCAGCGCCCAGGCGCGTTGCTGGCAACATGCAAATGTACGCGCTCGGTGCCGTGGGTATTGGATTCGATAGTAAACAGATCGGGGCGCGCTTGCACGGCCTGATTGCAGAAGCTATGCAGCCACGTGCGAACGGCTTCAGAGCGCGGTGCATCGGCAAGCGGAATCCAAAGCGCCATTCCGCCCTCGCCGTCGTAGATCGGCGCCGCCTCCAAATTGTGTTGCGCTAAGAGCGCTCGCAGCTCTAACGCTGCCGCCTTTAGTGCGTCTATGCTCGGCGGCAACTCCAAAAGAATTCTCGCGAAACGCAGCCGATCAATATCCGTCGGGATCGGCACCCACGAATAAAACTCCAACGCGAACATCCGATGACAGAGCCACAACATTTTTGTTTGGGAAAACGGTAAATCGGTTCGATGCCAGTACGGCCGCGTGGAAAACCCGCCGAAAAAATTCGTAAAAACCATCGGCGTGCCCGCGAAGTGACGCTCCATGGCCGCCCCAACCAGCCGATAGTGAGTGAGAACCCGAGTCTCAACCGCTTCATCCGTAAGCATATCCAAACTTCCGGCATCCAGCCGCCTGGTTCCTCCGACTAGGCTTTAACTGCGCGACGGCTACCTGTTTTCTTTATGACTTCGCGACGAATTCGATCGCCAGTCTTGTCGGTCGCGATTTGCAGGTCGTATTCGCTCTGGAGAGCGACCAATAAACGGATGCGTAAGTCTAGGGCAAGGTCGTTCGCCCAGTTTTTTGGGTATCTGCTCCTTTTCCCCGTATCCTTGTATAAGCCATCTGGTTTGACTGCTTGGCCGACATGGCCTAATATATTGTTATGCCGAAGACGCGGGCTCTCATCCAAATACTTGAGAGAGACGGTTGGACGCTTGACCGCATTACCGGGAGTCACCACGTTTTTGTACACCCGACCAAACCCGGCATTGTCGTAGTGCCGGTTCACGGCATGAACCGAGAGGTTGCGACCGGCACGCAAGCGAGTATTCTGAAACAAGCAGGGCTAAAATTATGACTTATCAGGCGATTTTTGAACAAGCAGACGATGGCACAATATGGGGTTATGCGCCGGAGATTCCCGGCGCGACTGGTTCCGGCGACACAATCGACGAAGCGCGCATCTCCCTAGTCCAGGGCATACAGACTTGGATGGAGGTCGCTCGTGAGCGCGGCGTTCATATCCCTAAACCGATCACAATCGCGGTCGAAGAACTGGTCGTTTCAGCCCCATAACGGTTTGTCTATAGAGGCGCGCCGTTACGGTTTGGCACGGGGCGGGTCGTTCGGCGGGGTCAACGATGCATCGAGCGCGTAACAGGTTTTTCCGGAGGGGTGCGTCCATGTCGTCGGTAGTCCGCTTGAGGTGCGGCCGCTCGAATCAGACGCCAGCGCGAAGGTTGCGCATAGGTGATACTGCGTCGAGGTGATGCGCCGATAGGTGTAGCCGAGCGCTGCTTGATCGGGAAGTGCGTCTATTTTTGTCGGCAAGCGTGTCGGGAGCGCGGTATCTTTGTTGCCGTAGTGATTGTAGAGATGCGCGGAGATTACCGCAAGATCGCGCGCACGCTGCTGATCGAGCGCGATTAACCGAGCATGCGCGGGCGTGCCCAATAGGCTAAACGAAAGGGCGATTCCCAGCACGACCACCAGTGCGGCCGCAATAAGAAAAACCCGGCTGTTTCCAGTCATTATTGTTCGGTCGGCGGCGCGTCGATCGTCATGAGGTAGTAAGCGAACACGCCGCCGCCCAGTACCAGCAGAACCAGCGAATCCAAAAGGAAGTGCAGCGACAACTCGCCGCGCAAGAGCGCATTGAGAAACCAAACCGCATCAAGCAGTACGATCAGAGCGGCAATTACGAGCGCAAGGTACGTCAGCCACTTGCGAACGCCCGATTCGTAGAGATCGGGCCGACGCACCAACTGCCTGCCTATCCGCGTGTGAACAAATGCAAACAGCGGAAACGCAACCAGCACGGTCGCGGCTTGCCAAGTAATCTGGTCGCGCAGCGAACTATAGCCGTTGTATCCGTTACTAATCTCATCGGGCAGCCAATGCGCAATCAGCGCGTAGAAAATCTGGCCGAGCGCCGTCGTCCAAAACCCGAGCGTGATAAAGTTCAACAGGTAGTAAAAAGCGTCGCGAGCGCTCTCGGACCGACCGCTTCGACTCGGAATCGGCGCACCTAAAACATCGGCATAGTACGCTGAGAACGCCGCAAAGACGCGAGGTTCAGACCAGCCGTTCTTCCGAAGCAATGAAACGATGAAATCGTCGGCAAGCCCGTTGTTCTTAGCAGTCCCGATAAACTGCGCCAATTGCTCGCTGGCAGTCGATGCCGTTTGCGTCATTACCAGCGGTTCCGGCACCCGATCGCTCGGTTCCTTTCCGCCACAGCACGTTCGTACAAAAACGAAACCCACCAAAATTATTCATCTAGGTGGGTTTCGACGTATTCACGCATCGTTTTACCGACGGTTCGGTCGAATCACTCGGAGCGCCGCTGTTTCACGGCGTGTCGTCAACATGGTTCGTCCGCGATTTGATACGTTCATCGCCCTTCGTTTTGTTTCGAAGTGATTGCATCGTAGCAGACCAAAATACATGCCGCAAGAGGCTTTTTGCGAAATCCACCGCCAATCCACAAGAAACTTCCGGTATGCACAGAACGTTCTCCGCTTATGCACAAGCATTGGATTGGTTTGCCTCTCGGTCTGGCGCTCATCGGCGGGTTGGTCGGCTGTCGCTCGGCGCCGGTTTCGGCGCAAAGTTTCTTCGGCGGCTCGCCGATTGACGGGGTTCACTGCGACGCGGTCGAGGGAATCGCCGAACACGTTCACGCGCACCTTCAGCTTTTTGCGCGAGGGCGCAAGATTGCAGTTCCCGCGATGATTGGGATTCCGAACGGCTCGGGGTGTTTGTACTGGCTGCACACTCATCAAGACGACGGCGTGATTCACATCGAGTCGCCGGTAAAGCGGCCGTTCACGCTCGGCCAGTTCTTCGATATCTGGGGCAGTTCGCTGAGTTGGACGCACGCAGCCGGCGCCCAAGCGGCACGCAGCAAGCGGCTCAGCATCACCATCGACGGACACCCGTATCGCGGCCGCGATCCGCGAACCATCGTTCTGCGGGACCGACAAGAGATCGTCATTCAAAGCGGGCCCCCGTACGGCCGTCCCGAGAAGTTCGATTTTGGCGGAATGTAGGCCGTGCCTCTGGCCGGAATACCACCGCAATGGCAACCTCGGCACCGATTGAACTCGACGGCAAGCACCTTTCCTTAGAAACCATCCGCGCGATCGCGGCCGACGGCGTAGCCGTTTCTGTGAGCGAACCGGCGCGCGTACGCGTTCGCAAGGCGCGGGCGTTCGTCGATGAAAAGTTCGGCAACGGCGATGCGATCTACGGCGTCACCACCGGCTTCGGTCGGCTCGCCAACATTACCGTGCCGCCCGAAGATGCCGCGATGCTGCAGCTCAATCTGGTACGCAGTCACGCAGCCGGAACCGGGCCGGCGCTCGCGATCCCGTTCGTGCGCGCGGCCGGTGTTCTGCGCGTCAACTCACTCGCCGCCGGCCACTCGGGCATCCGCGAGTCCACGCTCGATTTACTGATCGACATTCTCAATCACGGCATTACGCCGATGGTCCCAGCGCAAGGCTCGGTCGGCGCCAGCGGCGATCTCGCGCCGCTCGCCCACATGACGCTCACGCTCATCGGCGAAGGTGAAGCGTTCTATCACGGCGAGCTGATGCCGAGCGGAAAAGCGCTCGAACTGGCTGGATTGAAACCGCTGGTCCTCGGCGCAAAAGAAGGCCTCGCGCTTGTCAACGGAACCGAAGTGATGACCGGAATCGCATCGCTTGCGCTCCTGCGCGCCGAAGGTTTAATGGCGGCGGCCGACGTGATCGGCGCGATGTCGCTCGAGGCCTTCCTCGGAACCGACCGCGTCTTCGATCGGCGCATCAACGCGCTGCGCCCGCATCCCGGCCAAGAACGCGTTGCCGATAATCTGCGCGCGCTGCTCCAAGGCTCGCAGATTATGGAATCGCACCGCGAATGCGGCCGCGTTCAAGATCCCTATTCGTATCGCTGCATTCCAGTTGTGCACGGTGCGGTACGCGATGCCGCCGCGCATGCGCGTACCGTGATTGAGATTGAAGCGATCTCGGTAACCGATAATCCGCTGGTCTTTCCCGACGACCAAGAGTTTCTCACCGGCGGAAACTTTCACGGCCAGCCGGTCGCGCTGTCATCCGATATTCTCAAGATTGCGCTCAGCGAACTCGCGGGCATCAGCGAACGCCGCCTCTACCTGCTGCTCAATGCCGAAGAGCGCGGCCTGCCGCTCTTTTTGAC
>JALYVT010000262.1 GCA_030853105.1 Vulcanimicrobiota bacterium | reverse complement strand
GGCGAACTCGGTAATCACGCGTACCGGAAGACGGTACTGCGGATCGGCGCCGACATAACAATCGAGCGAATACACCTCTCGCTCGCGCAGGTACTCGCTCACACGATCGAACAGCGCATCAAAGGCAGCACTATCGATCGGCTTGTTGGTCTTGCCCCAGTCGATGTGCGCTTCACTTGAGGGCTCTTTAACAAAAAATTTATCGTTGGGGGAGCGGCCGGTGTGCTGACCGGTCTCGACGATAAACTGACCGTCGAGCCCGATGGCGCCCTCATTACGCCTGATGGCGTGTTCGTACAGTTCAGCGACCGACAGATTCTCATAAAGCTGCTTGGCTAGAAATTTTGGAGGAATAGTAAGTATGGTTCTGCTCCCAACAGTGCGTATTCGTAGACTTAGGTGGAGCTAAAGAGGGTGCCTGCAGGTGCTATCCAATCCATACGGCCGTGAAACGATGGTCTGTTCGACTCATGCCCGGCTGCCTTTTGTTCGTTCTGGTTGGGCTGATCGGCGGCGCCTCGCAAGCCGGCGAACCGGCGCTGCGCTTCGGCCTGTACGCCGCCGGTCCGCTGGACGGCATCACCGACGTTCCGGGCGTACGGGTCGCGAACCTGACGAAAGTCGAGGGCACCGACATCCGAACCGGAGCAACGGCGATACTGCCGGATTCGGATCCTTGGAGCCGCAAGGTATCCGCGTACGCGCTGCCGTTTAACGGCAACGGCGAGATGACCGGAACCCATTGGGTAAACGAAGCCGGCTATCTGGAAACGCCGATCGTGCTGACCGACACGCTCGACATTGGACGTGCTGATGACGGCGTAATCAGTTGGATGACACAGCGTTATCCCCAGATCGGCGTGCACGACGACGTGCCCTTACCGGTAGTCGCCGAGTGTGACGATCAGCTGCTCAACGATATTCGAACGCGGGCGGTGACCGCAAACGATGTCGTCTCGCTGATCGGTGCGGCGAAGCCGGGGCAGTTTGCGCGAGGGAGCGTCGGCGCCGGAACCGGCATGAAGGCTTTCGGTTTCAAAGCCGGGATCGGTTCTGCATCGCGCGTGCTGCCCAAAAGTTTGGGCGGCTACACCGTCGGCGTGTTGGTCAACGACAACACCGGGTCGTCGCGCGAACAGCTCATGATCGACGGCGTGCATGTCGGCGAGAAGCTGAAGAACGAGTATCGGATGACATTTCCGAAACCGGTCTCGCTTCACGGTCGGATGGCCTCTGGAAGCATCATAATTATCGTTGCAACCAATGCGCCGCTCGAATCTCGTCAGCTGCGTGCGCTTACGCTGCGCGCCGGACTTGGGATGGGACGCACCGGTCTCACTTCAGATGTCGGCAGCGGCGATCTTTTTCTCGCGTTTAGCACCAGCTACGTCTTCACGCGAACCGGAAACTTTCAGATTCAGCCGCCCACCGCGCGCTTTCTTGAAAATGAAGATACGCTGAATGCACTTTATGCCGCTACGGCCGAAGCAACGCAGGCGGCAATCTACGACGCGCTGTTCTCAGCAAAAACTATGATCGGTCGCGGCGGCGTCAAGGTCTACGGCCTTCCCGTCGATCGTGTCCTGGAGATGCTTCATCACCAATAGGAAATAGGAGTTTAATCATGTCAGTTCCCTCAGTTGCCTTTGTTATGTACCCGATCAGCGACATGGCGCGCGCGGTTGCCTTCTATCAAGACGCTCTCGGCTTTAAGAAATCGGGCGTGGAATCCGAAGCCTGGGTGGAGTTCGATGTTGCCGGCACAACCTTCGGAGTTGGAAACTTCGAGCAAGTTGGAAAAGTTGGATCCGCTCAATCGCTCGCCCTTGAGGTGGATGATCTGCCCGGTTTCCGTAAGACGCTTACCGAGCGCGGCGTGGAATCGAGCGAACCATTTCAGATGCCGAGTTGCGCAATTTCGGTTGTAAAAGATCCCGATGGCAATCAAATCTGGCTGCACCAGATAAGCTCCGACCGCAAGTCGTAAGCGGCTAGCCGCGCAGCGCGGCGGCGAGAATCGGTAGAACGCGTAGTGCGCTCGGATTGGCCTCGAACCGGCAAAGTGCGCGACCGGTTTGATCGGCGGTTTTGTTTGTGATGAACCAAGGCGGCTTCGGCAGCAGCGCGAAACTGCCGTGTGTCAGTCCGCGCGGGAACGGGTAGAACGGCGCGCGCACGACTGTTTTCTGCGACTTGCTGAAAAGATGCGAATTGTGAACGACCCCGATCCCGCTCTGGATGTCCGCCAAGGTATGCCCTGGGTAGGCGCCCCACGGGGCCTCGGCGATGAAGTACCCCACACCCGTCCACGCGTTGACCGCAATGCAGCCATAGTGCAAGGCAGCGATGGCGCTCTCGAACTGCTCACCCAAGCGTCGTTCGGTTGTCGGGTGAATGATGATATTCGCTCCGAGCGTTCCCCGCAACCGTTCGTTCGCAAAGACAACAGCGCCATTCAAAAATGCCGATGCATCACCGGGCAGCTGCACAACTCCCAACGTGGCGCAGAAGGCTTCATTCGCAAACAGCGGGTCTTGTGCGTCGGGATCGGCATGAAGCAGTGTCCTCGGAGA
>JALYVT010000076.1 GCA_030853105.1 Vulcanimicrobiota bacterium | reverse complement strand
CACGCGTGGGGGGCTGGGTGTTCGTAGGCGTTGACCGAGCGTTGCAGTTCTTTACTGTTTGGATCGATGAAGTAGTGGCCTTGGGCGGGACCGGAGATGCCGTATGCCCAGTGCAAGCCGGTGTTGAACCATTGCGGCGAATTGGGCGCACCGATCTGCCGCGCGAGCATCGCACACATCTCGTCGTAATAGATTTGGGCGTCTTTTTCGCTGTCGAAGTAGCCGTGCTTGAATCCCCAGTAGGTCCAGCACCCGGCCATTCGATTGAAGACTTCGCGCGCATCGAGTTCCGCACCGAACTGCTGATCGCGCGGCAACTCCGCCAACTTCACATCATCCGGTTCGCTGCGCCACAGCCACTCCGGCACACCCTCCTCAGGCACTCGGCGCAGGTGCGTGGGAACCCCGGCCTTGCGGCAATACTTCTGCGCAAGCACATCCACGGCGACCTGGCTCCAGCCGGTCGGGACCATGACGTCTTTTGCCTCGAAGATCACCGATCCGTCGGGATTGACGATTCGCGATGTGCGCGGCTCAAAGGTGATGCTCGCATAGGGGGCGCCGAGGGTCGAGTAGGTGCGCGAGAACTTCATTGATGCTCCTTGCTGCGTGGGAGGGACCCGTATAATTCTTCAAAATATGGTCGAACACCTGTTCGATAAGGCGATTTGGCGCAGATGTCGGCACTAAATATTGTACTACCGAGGAGTCGGAGATACAATATATAGCATAGCGGTCCTTGTGCGCAAGATGTTGACAAATCGAATTTTCTGCGAAGATCCGGTGGAAAAGGGGGTTCCTGCGTGAGCCGCGTGTTCATATCTCCGAGGATAGTGGGGAGAACTCGCGCAAACCCGGCAGGAATGCTTGGTCCCAACCGATTTGCCGCACGCTTATGCGATGTCAGCCTGGAAGAACTGGCCGCGGCCGGGTTTCGCGGACTGATTGTCGATCTTGACAATACGATGGTGGCATACCGTCAGTCCGACGTTGTCGCCGACCATCTGACCTGGGTTAGGCGGGCGCGCGAACGCGGGTTTAAGATGGTGATGGTTTCCAATAACTTTAGCGAGCGCGTCAATACCGTAGCCGACCAGTTGCAGATTCGTTGCATCCCGAATGCGTTGAAACCGTTGCCGTTCGGATTCATCCGCGCGCTTAAAGCGCTCGAATTGCCGCGCAAGCAAGTTGCGGTTGTCGGCGATCAGCTCTTTACCGACGTGCTGGGAGCCAAACTCTGCGGCTTGTATGCGATCCTCACCGAGCCGATTGAGCGCCACGATTTTGCAATCACACGATTTTTCCGATTCTTTGAACGCCTGATGCTACCGGATCGTAACGCGTGAAGCTGGCACTCATCGGCGATCCGGTCGAGCACTCGCGCAGCCCGAAGATCCACGAACGGTTTTTGCGCGAGTCGAACATGGACGGGAGCTACGTCGCAATTCGCGTTCCGGCCGGCAACGCGATCGACGTGATTCGGCGGATGCGTCTCGACGGTTACACCGGCTGCAACGTCACCAGTCCGCTAAAAGAAGAAGCGATTCGCGCGTGCGATGAAGTCGATGAAGATGCACGCACGGCTAATGCCGTCAACACGATCTATTTCGGCGGCAAGATTTACGGGACCAATACCGATGGCGTCGGCGCGCGAAGCGCGCTTGAAACCGCTCTAGGCGAACCGGTCGCACTCAAACGCATCGGCATACTTGGAACAGGTCCAACGGCACGCGCGATACTCACGCAGCTGCATGAAACCGACGCATACACATTTATCTGGGGGCGTGACGAAATGAAAGTGCAGGAGTTATGCGAGCGGTTTGATGCGCAGCCTTGGCCCGAAAACGCTCCCGAGATCGCGATTTCGACGCTGCCGCCCCAGGTTATTTTGCCGAACGAATTGATCGAAGCAATGCAGCGCGCCGACTTAGTGATGGACGCGAACTACGGCAAGCGGTCGAGTCTTGGCGACTTGCTCGGTCGCGAAATCATGCCGGGCGACCAGATGCTGGAAGCTCAAGCGCGCGCATCCTTCGATTTTTGGCTCGCTCACGTCGAGCAAGTCATTTAGGGTCGAAGCCGATTGATTCGGTGACGGCAATTTTGGGCGGACGTGGCGGAGGGGGGGAGATTCGAACTCCCGAGACCTTTTAGAGTCTGCTCGCTTTCCAAGCGAGTGCATTCGACCACTCTGCCACCCCTCCGAGTTCGCCACGTCGGCTTAGCCGGCAGTTGCCGTTTTCCGCCGCCTATCGCGCATCCAGCTTCGTCCGAGTCCGACTTCGTCGTGCGCGTGCGCGATATTAGGCGAGAAGGGTGGGGATTCCGCTAATCGTTGTTGTCGCCGCCGTCGCCATTGTGGTGATGGTGGTGATGGTGGCCGTCGCAATCGTGTCTGCGGTGGTGATGATGGTGATCGCCGTCGCGGTCTTCATCCGCCACATCGCGATGACGCCGACCGTGGTCATCGTTGTCACATGATGGCGTTGCAGTCGGCTCGGGAGTAGGCGTCGCGGTCGGCGGCGCTTTTGCGGGCTGCGCAAGGTAGAATGTGTAGATGGTTCCTTGCAAAAACGCTAGCGGGTTGAGCAGCGCCGGAAAATCAATGCCGCCCGATACAATCGTAGCCGGTCCAGAAATGACCGTTTGGTTCGCGGCATTTTCGTATTGCACGATGTAGCAGCCCGAGGCGCTCGTGCAGCCGCTAAAGTTTAACGGCGAATCGTGGATCGCAATTGAGACATCGACCTTGACGCGGAACGGCGTTGCGGTTGCGCCGAGGCACGGATCGATCGGGGATGCGGTGCCGCAGGTTCCGTTACCAAGCGAGAACGATCCAAAAATGCCGTTTGAGGTGAAGTTCACCGGGGCCAGCAAAGTCATTGGGGTCTGTCCGACGCTCGACGCGGCGATTGAGCGCGTCTGGGTCACATACCCGGATGTGGGGGGAACGGGGCTGCGGCTTGCGCCGCCCGAGCAGGCGGCCAATAGTGCTAGGGCGCAAAACGCCGGAACGAGCCGCCTGCTAAGCGCTGCATCTCTCATGGGTTGCTTCCTCCATAAACCAAAAACTCCAAAACGCGGAGCAACCCGGGCGCCGCCAGGGTACAATTCGAGGAGCCGAAGGGAGCCCCTTCTAGCTTGAAAGGCGCCGCGCTTGCGGTTCTTGGGTGCCGAGCAGTTCCTCCAGCTCAGAGACCGGCAGCGGGCGGCTGAAGTAGTAGCCCTGGGCGAACTCGCAGGCGCAATCGCGTAAGAACTCGCGCTGCGGGTCGGTCTCCACGCCTTCCGCGACGACGTTCAAGCCTAGAGCGTGGGCCATGGCGATAATTGCTGAGACAATCGCAAGGTCGTTAGCATCGTCCGGAATATCGCGAACGAACGATTTATCGATCTTCAGGATATCGAGCGGAAAACGCTTGAGGTACGAGAGCGACGAGTAGCCGGTGCCAAAATCATCGAGCGAGAGTCCGATCCCAAGGCTTTTTAGTTGGCGCATGACGCCGATGCTCTCCTCGGCATTGTGCATTGCAATGCTTTCGGTAATCTCAAAATCGAGATCGTTCGGCGAGAGCTGCGCTTCACGCAACGCATCTTCGATCGCTTTGACAAGATTGAAATGCAGGAACTGCCGTCCGGAGAGGTTGACGGCCAAGCGCAAGCGGCGATTAAACTGCTTTTGCCAGCGGCGAACTTGGACCGCCGCGGTTCGCAGGACCCACTCTCCGAGTTGAATGATGAAGCCGGATGTTTCGGCTTGCGCGATAAAGGTCTCGGGCAGCATGTAGGTCTGATCGCGCTGCGGCCAGCGGCAGAGCGCCTCAACGCCGACAATCTCGCTTGTGCTTAGTCGCACAACCGGCTGATAGAATATTCGAAACTCGCCATAACTGAGCGCGTTTGAAAGGCGCTGATGAAAAGGCAGCATGCGGTAGCTCACCGATGCCGCCTATTAGCGGCCGGCGGCCTCGCTCCCTTCGGCCTGATCAGAACTTTACGGGAGCGCGGCCAGTTTGCTGAAGTAGGCGATTCGGGCAGCCTCTTCGGCAAGATCGGATAACACGAAGGCGGCGTCGAGCGACTTTCCAAGACACGAGATGCCGTGGCGCTCCATGAGTACGGTGTTCGCCCCGCGCGCAAACTCGGCCGCCGTAACATCGGCCAGTTCTTGCGAACCCGGCGGATTGTACGGCGTCCAGGCACATTCGCCGAGGGTTTCGGTCGCGCCGACCGTGTCGCGCGGAAAAATGCAGCCGAACTTCGACCACACGACGCAGTATGTCGGATGCGTGTGGATTACAACGAGGGTTTCAGGACGAGCCTTATAAGCGGCAAGGTGCAGCGGCAACTCGGTAGACGGCGTGCGCTTGCGGTCGCGTGATTTGCCCTTGGCGTCGATTCGCACCAATTCTTCGGCGCGAACATTGCGCAGGGATCGCCCCGCCGGCGTTACCAGCAGATCGCCGTCGCTGAGTTTAAGGCTGACGTTTCCGCTGGTTCCGGTAACTAAGCGCCGGTCCCAGAGAGCGCGGCAGTGTGAGATAATCGAGGCGCGGGCGTCGGCTTCAGTAAGCACTCTATATTCCTGCGGGATGCCAGATGGTCTTGATTTCGCAATAGTCCGCGATTGCGTTCAGGCTCTGGCTCTCCGGCAGATACCAGTCATCGGATTTGCGGCTGGGTAAGGGCCGCGAGCGTTTGACGTTGCCCGCGCAGAGGCGCTGGAGTTCGGTTGTAGATGATGAATCGATATCGATAAACGCTAGCGCGTTGACATCCATATGTTTGGCGATAACCGGCGCGAGTTCGTCGCGGTTTCCGGTTAGAATGTTGACAACGCCGGCGGGAAAATCGCTTGTCTCCAACGCTTCGGCGAACGTGATCGCGGAGCGCGGATCGGCTTGCGAGGCGATAACCACAACCGCGTTTCCGCCGACCAGCGCCGGCAGGATGACCGAAACGAGCCCCAGCAGCGCGGGCTGATCCGGCGCAACGATCCCAACTACGCCGGTGGGTTCAGGCGTCGAAAAATTGAAATGCGGACCGCCGACCGGATTGCGGGTAGAGAGCAGCGCCGAATACTTATCGCACCAGCCCGCGTACCAAATCGTGCGGTCGATGGCGGCAGCGACTTCGCGCTGGGCCTCGCGTTCGGAGACGCCGGAACCGTCTTGTACGCGGGTAATAAACTCCGCGGAGCGCGACTCCATCATCTCGGCCAACCGATAGAGAATGAGCCCGCGTGTTCCAGGAGCCGTCTTCCACCACTTCGTTTGTGCCGCTCTGGCGGCCACCACGGCATCGCGAATGTCTTTGCGCGAGGCTTGGGCAATGTTCGCGCTCGATCCGTCGTCACCAAATGGGGCGCTGCGCCCGGATTCCGAACGCACGAATGCGCCGTTAATATAGAGCTTGTACATTTTGCGAACCGATAAACGGTCTTGGTCTTTAGCCACCCTCTTGCCTACGACACGCAACGCGCGTGACCCTAGCTGCAGCGACAAAGGCTGGTCAAGCCTAACTGCGAATGCCTGCGCGATGGAAACAGGCCGGTCGTTGCGCGTTGTTATCGCGGAGCCGTTCTCTTCGAGTGGGCTTAACGTTCTGGAGAGCGCAGGTATTGAGATCGCCTCATGCGTGGGCGGCTCGCGTGGCGCATTACTCGAAGCGGTGCGGGACGCAGATGGGCTGATCGTGCGTTCGGAGACTCGCGTTGACGCAGAGCTGCTGCAGTGCGCGAGTAGGCTCGTCGTTATCGGCCGTGCAGGAGTCGGCGTCGATGCGATTGATGTGACCGGAGCAACCCAAGCCGGTATCGTGGTCGTCAATACGCCGGCGGCAAACACGCTTGCCGCAACCGAACAAACCTTCGCGCTGCTGCTTGCTCTTTTACGCCACACCGCAGGCGCGAGCACTGCAATTCGCGCGGGTCGATGGGAACGAAGCCCGTTTATCGGCAGCGAACTTTACGGGAAGACGCTCGGGATCGTTGGACTCGGCCGGATCGGCAGCGAAGTCGCTTCACGCGCTCGGGCGTTCGGAATGACCGTAATAGCCTGCGATCCGTACGTCGCGGATTCGCGCGCTCGCGCGCAGGATGTGAGTTTGGTTTTGCTCGACGAACTGCTTCGTGATGCGGATATCGTCACGCTGCATTTGCCGCTCAACGCGCAGACCAAGAACCTGATGGGTCGTGAGCAATTCTTGCTCATGAAACCGCAAGCAGTTTTCGTCAATTGCGCCCGAGGCGGATTGGTTGACGAACCGGCGCTGCTCGCAGCGCTGGATGCCGGCCGACTGCGCGCGGCCGCTATCGATGTGATTGCGCACGAGCCCCCTGAGGCGGGCGATACCGGTGCGCGTTTACATGCGCATCCAAACGTGTTGGCGACGCCGCATTTGGGCGGCTCTACTCACGAAGCACTTGAGCGCATTGCGGTCGAACTAGCGCAGGACGTCGTTAATGTACTGCAAGGCCGGCCAGCCGCCGGCGCGGTTAATGCGCCGATTCCAACGGGTGCAGATGCACAACTCCTGCGGCCGTTCGTTGATCTGGCCTATCGGATGGGGCTCATGCTGCCGCAGCTCGGCGGACCGCAGGCGCTTACCGAACTTTCACTTGCGCTGGGCGGCAGTATCACGCAAGCCGATCCGCGACCGCTCGTGACCGCGCTCTTAAGCGGTCTGTTGCAAAATCTCAGTGAACGCCGGGTTTCGGTCGTTAACTCGGATCGAATTGCCGAAGAGCTCGGACTTCGCCTGAGCAGCCGAACTGATCAATCGCACGGCGCATTCGCGGGTTGGTTGCGGCTCACCGGAATGGGTCACGAAATCGTCGGCTCGATCTTGCATAGTGGCCCGCGGGTCGTTGAAATTGATGGATACGAAGTCGATACTGCGCCCGAAGGAACCCTGGTGGTAACCCGCCATCGCGATGTTCCCGGCATGATCGGCCGAGTTGGAACGCTGCTTGGCGAGGGAGCCGTAAACATCTCAACCATGCAAGTGGCGCGCAACGGGCGCGGGGATGCGCTCATGCTGCTTGCGATCGATCGCCCGATTTCGAAGGATATTGCGAAGCGCTTGAACGGGATAGCGGGCATGCAGAGCGTGCAGCTCTTACGCCTCTGAATGGCGATCGTGCGGGTTGCGCGCCACGGCGAAACGACCTGGAACGTCGAGGGGCGTTACCAAGGCCGAATGGAGTCGTCACTCTCCGCGCGCGGCGTGCTGCAAGCCAATGCATTAGCGCACGCGGTACGCGATACCGCAACCAAACGCGTCATATGCAGCCCGCTGCAGCGAACCAGAGTGAGTGCGAGCGCTGCTGCCGCGTTGTTGAACTGCGAGTTCGAGGTAGATGACCGCCTAATTGAAATTGGACATGGCACCTGGGAAGGGCGGCTGCGCGACGAACTCGAGCGCAACGACGCAGCGCGCTACCGCGCCTGGCGCGATCACCCGGAATCGGTTTCCTTTGAGAACGGTGAATCAATGCTGCAGGTTCACGAACGCTGGGAGCAATTCTCGCGGAGCTTTCAGGATAGCGCAGAGACGCTGATCATCACGCATGATGCGATCGTCCGGGTGGCAATACTAGCGGGATCGAGTCGTCCGCTCTCGGACTTTTGGAAGGCGCGCGTCACTAACGGTGCATACGCGCAATTTTGGGTAGAAGATGGCCGTTGGCATCTGGAACGCGAATGCGTTGAAGCGCACCTTGCGGGCCTCCAGTCGGACGCACAGGCTCAGGCTCTATAGCGGCGGGAGCCCGCTTGCTGGAGCAGGCGCGGGTCACCGGCTACGCGCACTATCGCTAACAACATTCACTCAAGAGAAGGAGCATTGTGGCGAATTCGACCCCATTTCTATCGGATGTCAAAGAACTACGCAAACGCGCGCGGCAGCACATGCAGAAGGGTGCGATCACTGAAAATTACAAAGGTGATGTAAAAGTGGTCATCGACATTCTCAATCAAGCGCTGGCAACCGAGATAGTCTGCGTGCTACGCTACAAACGCCACTATTACACCGCCAAAGGCATCAACAAAGAAGGCGTTGCCGCCGAATTTTTGCAGCACGCGGCCGAAGAGCAGGGACACGCCGACCAAATATCCGAGCGGATCACGCAGCTCGGCGGCGACCCCGATCTTAACCCCGAGGGTTTGGCGAGCCGCAGTCACTCTGAGTACGTCACCGCCGATGACCTGGTCTCGATGATAAAAGAGAACCTGGTCGCCGAACGGATCGCGATCGAATCGTACAGCGAGATCGTGCGTTATCTGGGAACCAACGATCCTACGACCCGACGAATGATGGAGGGTATTTTAGCGGTTGAAGAAGAGCACGCCAACGACATGCTCGACCTGCTCGCTCAATTTCCCGAAATCAAAAAGGCCAAGTAGCTCGACTACTGACCCTGCGCGAGCGAGTAGCCGCGCTCGCCGTCGAAGGTAAAGAGCCCTTCATACTTGATGACGGCAAGCCCGGCTGCGTCGATCGCTTGGAGCAACGCGATCACCGAGCTATTCGAGAACGGTGTCCCGTCGGATTCGAAGCGGCAGCTCCAGTGATCGCTCCAAAAGGTATCGGGGTTGCCGTTCGGCCAGACCAGCGTTCCGCGATTGCTGATTACGGTAAGCTTTGTACCGGCAACATTGAGGTTCTGAAATTTCTCGGCGAGCTGGTCGGGTGTGCAGTCGCGCTGCTCGACAAAAATATCGACCCCGACCGCCGCTTTGGCGGCGGGTTTTCGCGCGTCTCGCTGCGCGATGTTCATTGATGCACCCTTCGCGTATTCGATCGGTGCAAGGTGCTGCGGTTTCTGCCCTAGACGCTCGATAACCGCATCGCCAAACTCTTTGGTGCCGACTTTCTTTTTGCTCACGCCGTCTTTATAGATGTCGTAGGTGTGTATGCCGTCTTCGATTGTGCGGAGCCACGCATTATGAACTTTTTCGGCGACATCACCCTGACCGATATGCACGAGCATCAGGATTGCGCCGTGAAGTAAGCCGGATGGATTGGCGAGGTTCTGACCGGCGCGGCGCGGCGCGGAGCCGTGAATCGCTTCGAACATCGAGCAGTGGTCGCCGATGTTCGCCGATCCCGCAAGGCCGACCGACCCGGTAATCTGCGCTGCCACATCCGAGAGCACATCGCCGTACAGATTCGGCATCACGAGCACATCAAAGGCTTCGGGTGTGTCGGCCATTTTCGCTGCGCCGATATCGACGATCCAGTGCTCGTTTTCGATATCCGGATACTCTTTGGCGATCTCATCGAAAACCTTATGGAACAGGCCGTCGGTGATCTTCATGATGTTGTCTTTGGTAAAACAGGTGACTTTTTTGCGCTTATTTGCGCGCGCATATTCAAACGCATAGCGCACGATCCGCTCGCTGCCCGGGCGCGAAATCAGCTTGAGGCATTGAGTGACCTGCTCGGTCTGCCGGTGCTCGATTCCGCCGTAAACATCTTCCTCGTTCTCGCGCACGATCACTAAGTTCATGTTGGGATGTTTGGTTGAAACATACGGATGCAGCGATGCGCATGGTCGCACGTTTGCGTACATGCCGAGGGTCTTGCGCACGGTGACATTGAGACTCTTGAAGCCGCCGCCCTGCGGCGTCGTAATCGGCGCCTTCAGAAAAACTTTCGTGCGTCGCAGCGACTCCCACGAACTTGGTTCGATCCCGTTGCCGAGCCCACGATTGTAGATCGATTCGCCGATTTCAATGGTCTCTTGCTCGAACTGCGCACCGGCGGCGTTGATGATCCGCAGCGTCGCGTCCATAATCTCGGGCCCGATTCCGTCACCGTAGGCAACCGTAATCGGCACTTTTTTCTCAGTCAGGGTCGTCGTCAACGTGATCTCCTTAAATGGGGGAATCCTTCGACTGCGGGTTTGGCATTTGCCAAACCCTGCTCAGATGACAAACGGCTAAATCGACCAGAGATAGGCGTTCCAGCCTTCGCTG
>JALYVT010000075.1 GCA_030853105.1 Vulcanimicrobiota bacterium | reverse complement strand
TCGGGCTCGGCTCTCTCGCAAACAAGGCGGCGGCCCGGTCGGCGAAGATGACATTGATGCCTACACCCTGCATGGGACGTTCTCCGGAATCGAGACCATCGTCGCTAGCCTGCTCGATCGCGATCCATACACGCGGGTTCATTTATTTCACGTCAACACAATGGCAAAGCACTGGACCGACTACAATCTCAGCCTCGGACGCGCTGAGCTTGAGACGGTTCTGCAGGCCAGCCTGCTTCACGACGTCGGTAAGCTGCTGGTCTCGGACCGAATCTTGGTCAAGCCGAGCAGCCTGACGCCCGACGAATACCATGCGATGAAGCATCATGCCCAGTTCGGAAAAAACATTCTGTCGCGTTATGCCGGATTTGCCGAAGTCGCCGAGGTGGTCGGCCAGCACCACGAGCGGCTGGATGGCCTTGGCTACCCCAACCGGATCGCGGGCGAGAACATTCACCCCCTGTCACGTGCGATATCGATTCTGGACGCCTTTTCGGCGATGGTGATGGATCGACCGTATCATCGAGGAGTTGCGGAGTCGGACGCGCTGGCCGAAATCGAGCGCTGCTCCGGCACCCAGTTCGACCCCGCCTATGTCGCCAAATTCCTGGCGTACCGCGCCGCCTCTTAGGTTGAATACGCATGGAGGGGCCGTCCGGCGACTGGCTAAGGCAGAGTTCGCGCGCCCGTAGCTCAATTGGATAGAGCGGGGGACTCCTAAGCCTCAGGCTGCTGGTTCGATTCCAGTCGGGCGCACCAACGAATTCAACCCGGTTGAATCCCCGGGGATCCCGCTTTTGAGAATCCGGCGTGTCGATTTGCGCCGGGTCGTTCGTCTTTAATATAGAGCCCGGACCGTAGCGTTCAGAGAGACGATGCCGACCGGGACGAGCGACGGCGGCTTGTTCCCGATTGGGGTCCGCGAGTCTAGGCAACGAGTAACAAACCGGAGGCAAGAATGAAATACGCACTGCTCATTTATCAAGACGACGAACAATGGGAATCCATGAGTCATGAAGCCCACAGGGAAATTTCGCGCGAGTACTTCGCGCTTCGAGACGACCTAAAGACGAGCGGGCAGTACCTCGATGGGCAACGCCTGGCTCCGACAATCGCAGCGACCTCGGTGCGTCGTCGGGAGGGTGAAACGCTCATTACTGATGGCCCGTTTGCCGACACGAAGGAACAATTCGCCGGCTTCTGGATCATCGAGGCTCCGAATCTCGACGAGGCGATCGTCGCGGCGGCGCGCACTCCCGCGGCGCGCTACGGTACGATCGAGGTGCGGCCGATCGTGGAACTCCCCTCCGGACCATTGGAATGAACGTCGATTGCGGCAACGATCCCATTACCGAAGCGTTTCGGGAGAATTGGGCATTGGCCGTCGCCGCAATGACGCGCGCGCTCAGCGGCGACATCGAACTTGCTGAGGACGCAGTCCAAGAAGCGTTCGTCGTCGCCGTCGAGCGCTGGCGGCGCGACGGAATGCCGCGCAAGCCTCTCGGTTGGATTCTGCAAACCGCGCGCAATCGCGCAATCGACCGGCTGCGCCGCGAGACTGCGCTGGTAAAAAAAACGGAAGCTCTGGCTTTGGAACAACGTCTACTCGGCGCGTTCGTAGCGCCTTCCGCGGATCAAGACGAGGAGATGAGCGTTATCGAAAATTCAATTCGTGATGAGCGACTTGCACTTATGTTCATGTGCGCGCATCCAGCGCTGTCGCTCGAAAGCCAGGTTCCCCTTACATTGCGCCTTCTAGGCGGCCTTACGACCGCCGAAATTGCCCGCGCATTTCTCGTGAGCGAGGCGGCGATGGCGCAAAGACTCGTGCGTGGAAGGCGCAAGATTCGCGCGGCGGGCATTCCGTTCCACGTGCCGTCGGACAGCGTACTACCCGAACGGCTGGTCGGCGTGCTGGCCGTCGTGTATCTCATATTCAACGAAGGCTACTCTCGTCTGCGCGCAGACCTCGAAGACGAAGCGATTCGACTCGCTAAAATGCTGCAGGCACTCATGCCGGACGAAGCGGAGGTGCTTGCGCTTCATGCGCTCGTGCTCCTTCACTCTGCCCGCCGCGAAGCTCGCCGCGGCGCCGACGGATCGTTCGTACTGCTCGAACACCAGGATCGTGGTCGATGGAACCACTCCATGATCGAAGAAGGCGAGGAAATTCTCGCTCGGGCGCAGCGATTGAGCCGGGCCGGGCCGTACGTATTGCAAGCGAAAATTGCGGCGCTGCACACAAAATGCGAAACGGATTGGGCGCAGATCGCAAAGCTTTACGAAGAACTCAGTTCGATGCTACCGTCGCCTGTCGTGCAACTCAATCGTGCGGCAGCAACGGCGATGGCCGATGGCGCGGAGCGCGGACTCGCGATAATCCGCGAAATCAGCGGGTTGGACAATTACGGTCCGTATCAGGCCTTGAAGGCAGATCTGCTGCGGCAGCTTGGCAGCCCTCACCATCAAGATGCAGTCAAGGCGTACGAACGCGCTGCGCAGTTGGCGAACGATCCGGCAGAGCGCGCTTTTCTCGAAGCCCGCCTAACAGAATTACAATCGCGTTCGTCGATTCCGGCGACGCAATCCATCCCTCGACACGGGGAGAACGGAGAGGCACAATGAGCACGGACACGATGTCAATCGGCGAAGAATACCTAGCAGCCTGGAAGGCCAAGGATATCGAAGGAATCGCGCGTCACATTCACCCCGACATCCATTTTACGAGCCCAATGGCGCAAACAGACGGCCGCGAAGCGTTTCTCGCTTCTTCGGGTCGCATGTTCCCGATTCTGAAGGACTTGGTGGTGCGCTCGAAGTTCGCCTCGCAGGACCAAGCGATCTTCACTTACGACTTCATCTGCGCTGATCCAATCGGGACGTGCAGCACGGCAGAGCTTATGACGTTCCAGGATGGCAAGATCAAGTCGGTCGAGTTATTTTTCGATGCGCGTCCATTCGAGAAATTGGCGCAGCTCAGAAGCGTGAAACCCAGCGGCGCTCCAAATGAATAGCAAGGCCGCAACGCGCATTTCCCGAGAAATAGTAATCAACGCTCCCTCAGCGAAAATATTCGAGGCGCTAACGGAACCGAAGCAGCTGGCGAAATGGTGGGGTGACGAGCAGTTCTACAAATGGACGAATGTTGAACACGATTTCAGAGTGCAAGGTGCATGGGAGATGAGCGGGTCTGATGCGAGAGGCAACCCGTTGTCCATTAAAGGCGTGTATCGCACAATCGAAGCGCCTTTCGAACTCTATCAAACGTGGGCATACGACTTTTCCCAAAGCGGATTCCGCGATTCGATGGTGCGCTATTCGCTCAGAGAACGGGACGGTGTTACGCGCCTTAGTATGACGCATACCGGATTCCGCCTGAGCGACAAAAGGGGCCGCTCGAAAGGCTGGACGAGCGTACTTGGTTGGCTTCGCCGGTACGCTGAACAACCGTTCAACGCTCCGTCTGAGCCTGCGGGGGCCGAGCTAGTTGATTGAGTTAGAGTGGGAACCCCTTGACCCGCCGCCCTGAGAGTCGGATTTACTCGCCTGCTTTGGCTCCCGGGCTACCAGGCGTTTCATCGCCCCCACGCGAGTAAGTTCCAGCGTAGACATGGTGAGGATCTCCATGGCGAGAGGTTCGCCTCAAAAGGGGACATCTCTATCGAGTCCCTACTCTCCCGGAAAGCCGGTTGCATCCTCGGCGGCCGTGTGGTAGCATTAGCTGCTGAACGGACCTGCGGGGCCGTTTATTTAATGTCGGCCCATCAACCAGCGGCTAAGGTAAAAAAGTGGCAAAAAAAGAGAATCGCGTTATGGTGGTTATGGCCTGCACGGAGTGCAAGCGCCGCAACTACAACACGCAAAAGAACAAGCAGAAAACGACCGAGCGTTTGGAACTGGAAAAGTATTGCCGGTTCTGCCGCTCGCATAAACCTCATCGCGAGACCAAGTAGATCGGCAAGTCCTCTAGGGCGGTAGCTCAATTGGTAGAGTTGCGGTCTCCAAAACCGTCGGTTGCAGGTTCGAGTCCTGTCCGCCCTGCCAGTTTTCCTCGGGAGATTATGTGAACAATAACAAGAACGTTGTCGGCCGCGGCGCCGGAACGGCCGGCCGTCAAGCCAGGGCCGCTCAAACCCAGGATTTCGTGCGCGGAATCTTTCTGGAGATGCGCCGCGTCACGTGGCCGACGAACGAAGAATGGATATCGGCGACGATCTTGACGATTCTGTTGGTCGTCAGCATCGGCTTGTTCACCTACGGTGTCGATTGGCTTTTCGGCCAAATCTTCTCGCACATTCACGGGTAGACGATTATGATGGATTCTGAATTTGGCACGCTAACGGAAGAGACGCAGACCCAACCGCCCGCGGTTGAAAATGAGTCGCGTCCTCCTGTCAGTGCCAAAGATGCACGCAAGCAGTGGTATGTGATCCACACCTATTCCGGCTACGAGAATAAGGTCAAAGCCAATCTGGAGCGGCGCATTCACTCGATGGCAATGACCGAAAAGATCTTTCGCGTGCTGGTGCCGATGGAAGATGAAGTCGAGTTCAAAGACGGCAAGCGCAAAATCACGCCGAAAAAGGTCTTTCCCGGCTATGTGCTGGTCGAGATGGATATGGACGACGCGTCCTGGTATGTGGTTCGCAATACCTCGGGTGTAACTGGATTTGTCGGTAGTCCCGGAAGCGGTGAAAAACCGATTCCGTTGCAAGATAAAGAAGTAAAGACGATCCTCAAGCAGATGGGCATCGAGACGCCCAAGCTGAAGATCGACTTCAAAAAAGGCGATCGCGTCAAGGTCACCTCGGGACCGTTCTTCGACTTCACCGGGCTTATCGACGAGATTCAGCCCGAAAAAGAGAAGGTTCGCGCGCTGATCTCGATCTTCGGTCGCGAGACCCCGGTCGAACTCGAGTTCTACCAAATCGAAAAAGTATAAATCAACTTTCTCTTGCAGACGACCCCGCTGCAAGAGCTTGTAAATGGGGGACTCGCTGCGGCGAGGAGCGTGAGCGTTCACGCTCTCTTATGAAAGACAGTTACAATGGCAAAAAAAATCGTGGGCAAAATCGGCCTGCAGATCCCAGCCGGAAAAGCGACGCCCGCGCCGCCGATCGGCCCGGCACTCGGCCCTTACAGCCTCAATATCATGGACTTCTGCAAGCAGTACAACGAGCGTACCAGCCAGCAAGCCGGCATGATTATTCCGGTCGAAATCACGGTCTTCGAAGATCGCACTTTCACATTTATCACCAAGACGCCGCCTGCGTCGTTCCTGATTAAACAGGCGCTCAAGCTGGAATCCGGTTCCGCCGAGCCCAATCGCAACAAGGTCGGAAAACTCACCCAGGCGCAAGTCGAAGAGATTGCAAAAGTGAAGCTGCCCGACCTCAATGCCAATGATATTGGCATGGCCAAGCGCATTATCGAAGGTACTGCTCGATCGATGGGCGTGGAGGTAGCTAGCTAATGGCGCAAGTTCACGGTAAACGATTTAAGAAATTGGCCGAAGCCTTCGATCCCAAACAGCTTTTCGATGCGAACGAAGCGATCTCGCTCGTGAAGAAAAACGCCACGGCCAAGTTCAACGAGACAGTCGAGGTGCATATTCGCCTAGGCGTTGACCCCAAGAAGAGCGACCAGAACGTGCGTGGTACGGTATTGCTGCCGCACGGAACCGGGCGCACCGTTCGCGTAATCGCGTTCGCTAAGGGCGACAAGGCCAAAGAAGCGCAAGCGGCCGGAGCCGATTTCGTCGGCGAGCAAGACTTGATCGACAAAGTCAAAGGCGGATTTACAGAGTTTGACGTCGCGGTTGCAACCCCGGATATGATGGCCGCAGTCGGCAAAGAACTCGGCCGCGTACTCGCGCAGAAGATGCCCAATCCGAAATCGGGAACGGTGTCGGCGAATATCGGAATCGCGATCAAAGATATCAAAGCCGGTAAAGTTGAGTATCGCCTCGACAAAACCGCGATCGTTCACACAATCGTCGGTAAAGCCAGTTTTGATGAGGCACAGTTGACCGAAAACGTCACGACGCTGCTCGATGCCATCGTCCGCGCGAAACCGGCCGCCTCCAAGGGCACCTACGTGCGCAGCATTACATTAACCAGCACGATGGGCCCCGGCGTAAAAGTCGATCCCAATAAGATCCGCGCCGCATAGCGGCCGATTCGCCTCTGTCTTCAAGAATGAAAGGGCTCGCCTGATGGCGGGCTCTTTTCACTCGGCGTGTTCTGCGATCGGCAAGGCCTTGCGGGCGTTGAAGAGTGCGTGACTTGAAGTGAGTGCTGCCGAAAGCAAAAAGATTCGTCCGGCGGTTGGACGGTTGGGGTTGTGTTTTATCGCGATTCCTGATAAGCTGACCAACGGCTCCGAAGACCGTAGGTCCCCAAAAGGATAATGCGCAAGCGCCTACCGAGGATGCGATACGAGTATCTCGCAAAGCTTACTAGCTGAAGCCTGCGATTGTGCCTGTAGAGCGCCCTCCGGACGGATGGAGCGCTTTTTTTCATTCTGAAGGTACAACACTTCATGCCAACCGCGAAAAAACAAACCTCGGTAAAAGAGCTTAAAGATCGGCTTGCAAATTCCGAGAACTTGTTCTTCACCAACTACTCCGGCTTAACTGTCGAAGATATTACGAAACTTCGTACTGAACTTCGCAAAGACGGCAGCACCTATTCGGTCGTCAAAAATACCCTGTTTGCGATTGCCGCCGGCGACGAACTCGCCAAGACCGTGCAGCCGTATCTCACCGGACCCACCGGTATCGTCTTCGCCGGAAACGATCCGGTTGCGCCCGCCAAGGCGCTTAAGACATTTTCGGGCGACGCCAAGCCGCTCGAGATCAAGGCCGCATTTATTGACGGCAAACTCGTCGATGCCACGATGGTGAACGCGCTTGCCGCGCTGCCGCCGAAGATCGAACTGATCGCAAAGATGATCGGTTCACTCGCCAGCCCGCTTCGGGGACTCGTCACCGTCCTCTCGGGCAATCAAAGCGGACTTGTCCGCGTACTCAACGCCGTCCGCGAGCAAAAAGAAGCCGCGGGCATCAACGCCTAAAGGAGTTCACTAGTCATGGCAGTTGCCGAAATCATCGATTCAATCGATAAACTTACCGTCCTAGAATTGGCCGATATGGTCAAACAACTCGAAGAGAAGTACGGCGTCTCCGCCGCTGCTCCGGTCGCAGTTGCCGCCGCCGGCGGCGCCGCCGCCGCACCCGCTGCCGAGAAGACCGAGTTCGACGTGATCCTGGCCGAAGCCGGCCCCGAGAAGATCAAGGTCATCAAGGCTGTTCGCGAGCTCACGAGCCTCGGTTTGACCGAAGCCAAGACGTTCGTCGAAAGCGCCCCGAAGCCGGTCAAGACCGGCATCACCAAAGACGAAGCTGAAGCCATCAAAAAGAAGCTCGAAGAAGTCGGCGCGAAAGTCGAAATCAAGTAATTCGACGCTAACTCCTCGAAGAGAATGGGCGCGTTGCAGAACGCGCTCTTTTCTTTTGTCGACGGAGGTTCTCGCTGGATGCATCAAACTCAACTGCTGAACGTCGCGATCGTCGGCGTCCTGATCGTAATCGTGGTTTGGCGTAATGCGCGGCCGCAGACGATGACGGTCTCCAGGCTCTGGATCATGCCGGCATTCATGGTGCTCGTCACAGCCTTCCTAATTGTCGGAACAGTCGCGCAGCATGCGGCGATCTGGCTGCTCGCGATTGCGCTCGTGATCGGCATCATCGCAGGTGTACCCGTCGGACTGGCTCGCGGACATCACAGCAGGGTTAGACACGCGGACAAATCGGGTCGAATCGTCGTCGAACCATCGGTCGTCACGATGGTGATTTGGCTGGCAGCGTTCGGTCTGAAGTACGCCGTGAAGTACTTCGCGCCGCACGCCGGCCCCGGCGTGCTGGTATTCTCCGACGGATTTATCGCGTTCGCCGTGGCATCAGTGGTCGCCGCACGCTATGTTATCTTTAAGAAATTCAAAGCGTTGGAAGCGCCTGTCGCCTCAGCGCCGCTTTCGCCCGGCTAGCGCGGACCGAACTTCCAGGCTGAAGCCTGTCGTCGAGTAGTGTGCCGAGAATCCGTGCGGAAGCCGACAGCGTTCAACGGGGTTGCGGTGCTGATGTTCGGATTGAACCGCCCAAACGTGCTCGGATTGCCGTGAAATAGATTCTCAAGATCGGAGATGCGATGATCGTCGCGCGGATGATCCGAGAGCGCTTCGGGCGGAGTCGCCGTCGGATGCGCTTCGAAATGATTGAACAGCCAGACCATTCCCCACGGGTTTAAGCCCGCTTGTGCGCAGGTAAACGCGCCCTTTTGATCGGCACTGTGCTCGACCGCGCGCGAGAAGTGGAGCGCTTCAAGATTCGCCCCAAGGTTCAGGACGGTATTCGCAATGCCGTTGTTGCCGCCGCCGATCAACACCGAGAGTACGGTTGCCGCGATGCCGATGTTCTGATCTTTCTGCATATTGTTGATGACGTCATGATGAATATCGTGCGAGGTTTCGTGGCAGAGGACACCCGAAAGTTCTTCTTTATTTTGCACGAACCGCATCATCGAATCGGTGACGTACACGTTGCCGCCCGGTACCGCAAAGGCATTCGGTTGCGCTTCGTGGACCAAAATGAAATGAAACGGGAAAGAATACTGGGGATCAGCCACCCGTTTGATGCGAGCCGCGATCGGATTCAGAATCGAGTAGTACGGCGAACTGCGAATGATCTCACCCTTTTGGCTAAGCTGCTGATAGACTTGCGCACCAATCTGCGCTTCCTGCTGTTGATCGGCAAACGCCGGCGCAATGCAGCCGAGCGCCATGGCGGCTGCGGTCACGGCTGCTAAAAACTGTTTCATCGAACTTAAATCCTCTCGGCGCGGACTCACCGCTGCTGAACCGTATACCCGCTTTCGGCTAAGAAACGTTATCGTTATCGATTTTGTTCGCCCGCTTGCTTTTCGAGATCTGACCCAATTGCGGCTAGTGGACGAGGAAACCCACCAACAATAGCGCGACGATGTTGAGAACTTTTATCATCGGATTAATCGCGGGGCCGGCGGTATCTTTGTACGGATCGCCGACGGTGTCGCCGGTAACTGCGGCCGCATGGGCGATTGAACCCTTGCCGCCGTGGTGGCCGTCTTCGATGTACTTCTTGGCATTGTCCCATGCGCCGCCACCGCTGGTCATCGAGATTGCAACGAACAGACCGGTAACGATCGAGCCGACCAAGATGCCGCCCATCATCTGCGCGCCGGCGTTGCCGCGCAATACGCCGAAGACCGACAGCAAGACGACAAGGATCGGCACACCGACCGGAATCAGTGCTGGGAGAATCATCTCTTTGAGCGCCGCTTGCGTGACGATATCGACGGTCGTCGCGTAGTTGGGTTTGGCGGTGCCCTCCATGATCCCCGGAATCTCACGGAATTGACGGCGAACTTCTTCAACGACGGCACCGGCGGCGCGGCCGACCGCTTCCATCGAAAGTGACGAGAACAGATACGGCAGCAAACCGCCGATAAACAGGCCCGTCAACACGTACGGATCGCCGATGCTGAAGTTTACCGGATTGCTCGCGCATGCGGCGCCGGTCTCTTTGCATTTGTTGGTGAGTTCGGTGATGAACGACGCGAACAACACGACTGCAGCGAGCGCCGCCGAACCGATTGCGTAGCCCTTGGTGACGGCTTTAGTGGTGTTGCCGACCGCATCGAGCGGATCGGTGACGCCGCGAACGGCTTCCGGAAGCTCGGCCATCTCGGCGATTCCGCCGGCGTTATCGGTGATCGGTCCGAAAGAGTCGATTGCGACGATGATGCCGGCCATCGAGAGCATCGCCATAACCGCAATCCCGACGCCGTAGAGGCCGACCAGTGCGTATGAAACGATGATTCCGATAACGATAACGAGTGCCGGAAGCGCCGTTGCCTGCATCGATACCGCAAGACCGCTGATGATATTGGTCGCGTGTCCGGTGACG
>JALYVT010000261.1 GCA_030853105.1 Vulcanimicrobiota bacterium | reverse complement strand
AGGGTCTAGGTCTGGGCGAAGCGCTCGGAATCGACTTGAATCTGTTGCGGGAGGTGTTCGCGCAAACCGGAGCAGCCTCGCGAGTGCTCCAAACCGATGGCGAGGACATGCAGAATCGTGAACACGTGGTGTATTTTTCGGCCGCGCACGCCGCTAAGGATTCGGGGATCGCGCTGAATCTGGCACGCGATGCCGGTTTGATTCTTCCGCTCGCGCAAGCGACCAAAACCCAGTACGATCGAATGATCGCGTTTAATCTCGATGAGTTGGATAAATCCGCCATCTCAGAACTCACATTCAAATCGCGGCGGCCGTTGTGAGGAGTGCGCAAACCGACGTCGTCCTCAATGACGGCGCGATTACGACGCTCGAGCAGTGGGGAAACGGCGGCAAGATTTTGCTGTGCATTCACGGCATGACCAGTTCGCGGAAATCGTGGCAGCGGTTAGGCGTGCACTTTGGTGGGCGGTACCGCGTAATAGCCTACGATCAGCGCGGCCACGGCGGCAGTTCAGGGATCACCGGACCGATGACACTTCATCAATCGTTGCTCGACCTGTTCTCGGTGCTCCAACATATCGGTGAACCCGTGCATGCGCTGGTCGGTCACTCCTGGGGAGGAGCGGTAGCGCTCGCCGGCGGTCGCCGATTCGATGTAAGTCGCGTGGTCGCACTGGATCCCATGATTCGACAGGTCGATGACGCATGGTACACCGAGTTCCTTGTAGAGTTGCGCGAAATCTTTGCCTTTGAAGGTTCGGCGCGCGCGGAAGAAGTTCGTCGGCATTATGCCGACTGGCACGAATTGGACCGCGAAGGCAAGGTCTATTCGGTAGCGCAGATGTCCACTGCGCCAATCTCCGGATTACAGACAGAGAATCCACCCGGTTCCTGGGACCTTCGAGCGGACTTGAGCGATTACCCAAAGCCGGTGCTCCTGCTGATGGCCGGGCAAGCCGAGAGCATCGTAAGCGCCCAGGACCTCGCTTATGTTCGCGATCATGTCGGCGGCAACGCCCGCATCTCGGTCTTCGAAGATCAAGGACACAACCTCGGACGCACGGATTTCCCGCGGGTCGCGCGCGAGATCAGTGCGTTCCTGTTACCGGTCGCGTAAATTGCAGTTCAAGAACGCTGCCGGCCGGAACCGTAATGTCGGTTTTTAGCTCCTGGGAGAGCGCATAACCGCCGGCCGCTCCGAGCAGACCGCCATGCTTCTTGCCGAGCTTCGCGGCGGCTGCGTGTCCCGCGACCGCCCCGCCGATCATCATTCCGAGTGTCCGCAGGTGATGGCTCTTGGGTTCAAACGCTCCAAGCGAGAGCAGCTTTACTGCAATCGGCGATTTGGCGCCGTCGGGCATGGTGATGTCGTCAAAGACGATCGTCATTGAGGGTTTACGCGCCGGTCCGGCTGCGCGGACGTTTTCTATATGTCCGTCGACAACCGTACCGTGCAACGCAGCATTCTTATGAAGGAACGTGTCGGTTTGGGCCAAGCTGAAGGTGTCGCCGTCCTTGCCTTTGGAGCTGATCGGCCCCTGGAGCTTTCCGTAGAATGTGGTTCCCGCCGGGACCAGTACGGCCGCGCCGGGCACCATGGTTGCACTCTCACCCGCGCTTTGGGTGGTCACAGTGGTCTTGTGCCCGCAGGCAACCAGGCCGAGGAGTAAGAGAACTGCGAATGGTTTGGTCAGCATGCGAGCAGGTTCGTCGCGGAGGGCACAGCACCCGTTGTAAGCGCAACGGGCTAGTGTCCCCTTTCTGCAAAGCAGAGATGTCCCCTTAGGGTGTGGCCAGGCGGGCGAGGCGGGCGAATTTTGCGGGTGATTTCCAGGGGTGGTTAGCGGCGGGGGTGCGCGCATTCTGCGGCATTGATCGGAAGCGTCCGAGATGTTCGTCGAGGTCCTTAGCGGCGACGATCGGCGCCTTGCGGATTTGTTTTTGAATGAAGCGAAACTCAAGCTCTTGACCGCGATGAAACATGTGGGTGGTCCCATCTCGATGAAGGTAGATTTCGATGCGCATACCGGCTCGGAAGGTACCGCCAAGCTTCGGCTGCGTGATTGCATAAATGTCGTTCTCAAATTGTAATGCGAGGTCTTTCGTCAGCGTGCGTTCGTAACGACGGCAAAGGGTATTTTCCAAATCAAACTCGAGCGCTGTCCGATGCGCGTCCATCGTCGAAGCAGGGAGCTCAGCAAAGCGACGATTATGATCGGCGATAAACTCCGGCAAATACGCATTGCCTGCTTCCATGCTTGAGATGCCGCGCAGGCGCATTTCCTTGACAAGCCGATCTTGAAGGGTCCGGTTGGCACGTTCAACTCGACCTTTGGCCTGCGGTGAATTGGCGCAGATAAGTTCGACGTCGAGCGCCTCTAAGGCACGATGCAGTTGGGTTTGCGCCTCACCGATGCAGTTGGCCTGATTAACACGAAATATTCCGTGGCGGTCAACGTAGAGCGAATCCGGCAACCCATAGAGCAAGAAATACTGCTCGAAGAGATCGAAGTAATCGTCGGTCGTTTCGGCCTTGGCGAATTTGCCGTTGCCGATTCGGCTGGTTGCATCGTCGATCGTGAGCAGCAACGAACACTTTG
>JALYVT010000260.1 GCA_030853105.1 Vulcanimicrobiota bacterium | reverse complement strand
ATACTCGTGCTCGCTCTGGCGGGCATTATTACAGGCTGGCTGCTGTTTCAGCATCCGATCGCCAAGCGCTATAATGCCGCGCATACGATGCTGCTTTCACGCAGCGAAATTCATCTCTCGATGACGGTTGCGTATACCCACGGTCCGATCGTTGATGAGCGCTACAGCATGGCTGACCTCGACGGCGTATCGTCGTCGAACTACACCATTATTGGAACCGACGGTAAGAAGATTTCCATCACCGCCCCGCCCGAGAAAACGACCGAGGTTTCGTTCTTCTTCGATAAAGCCGTTCAAGACGGAATCTGGAAGATCGTCAATCGGCCGCCTCGCGGCGACAGCTCTAAGCACTATACGATCTCGATTCGGCAAGTCGCGCAAAAAGAGGCCGGATCGCGCACGGTAACTTTTACCGATCCGCACTATTGGGCGGTTACCGCCGGACGCCAGTTTCACATTCATCTTGACCCTCACAAACCGACCCCGAATCTGCTTACACTGCAGAGCACTTCGGTGGCCGATCCGAGTTACGCCAAACTCGTCGACGACTTCCGAAGTTTTGGCCCGGATTCATTCAAAGAAAAGATCAGGCGCGCAACCGCAGTAATTCGGAGCGGTCATTGAATCCTAGCGCTAAGCGATTCACGATACGGATCGCTCTAGTGCTGATTTTGTTCTTAGTGGCAGCGTACATTGCATATAAACTGATGTGGGATCCGACCAATCAATTCTTCGGAACAACCCTCGTACACGGCCCCGATGATAAAAAAGTTGTCGCACTTACCTACGACGATGGGCCCAATCCGCCCTATACGGATAAGATTCTCGATGTGCTCAAGCGCGAGCATGTTCACGCAACCTTTTTTGTTGTCGGCCGCGCGGTTGAGGCTTATCCCCAGACGGTACGGCGTGAAGTTGCGCTCGGCAACGCGATCGGAAATCATACTTGGAACCATCCGCATCTCGTGATGATGACAAGAGGCGAGGTGCGCCGCCAGTTGCAGAGTACCGACGAGGCAATTTACGATGCGAGCGGGTTGCATACGGACTTGATGCGGCCACCGTTCGGCGCGCGCGATTGGCTGGTTCTGCAGACCGCGCGCAAACTTGGCTACACGCCGGTAATGTGGTCGGTCCCGCTCGCGAAGGATTGGGAATATCCGCCCGCGGCAATCATTGCTCGACGCATCTTGAAATATGCCGGCGACGGATCGATCTTGGTTCTGCACGACGGAAATCGCGGGTACTTATGTGCGAAGAAGAGGATCAACCCGCATATCTGCGATCGAACTCAAGACATCGAGGCGACCCGGATTATCATCGATACGCTCAAGCGAGAGGGCTATCGGTTCGTCACGATCCCGCAGCTTTTGGCAATGGGCAAGGGGACTATGCGTAAACCCGCCCATGGAGCCGAATGAACCCTCCGATATGCTTCCCGGCCGGGTCGTGGTGTGTCCAGTGCACAATCGGCGAGCGGCCGGGATCATGAACCATCTCGCCCTTGACTTCAATCCGGTCGCCGGGGCTGACCGGAACGCGCGGCGCCAGTTTCACGTTGTCGATTATCTCGGCCGGCCCCGCCGGCGTCTGCACGTCGAAGGCCTCATGCTCGGCTTGGGTGTTCTTGCCGAAGAAAAAGTGTGGTGCGTCGGTAACAGTTGCGTTAAACTGAACCTCTGCGGGTTTCGCGCCGGCGTAAGCGGCATTCAGATTCATTGTGGCACCTCCACGGTATCCTTCACGCACATTCCACCAATCAGCAAGGGTTTCTAACAAAGATGGTTCTGTTAATCGCGATCGCCTTTATGAGTATTGGGCTACTGAATCTCAACTTCAAGCACAATTGGTGGCCCGGACAGCGGCTGCGGTTTATTGTCGGTGTTCCGCTGATCGCCATATTCGTCTACGACCAAATGCCGGCGCTCGTGTTTCCACAGGCGATCACCCTCCTGCTGTACTCGTTTATCCCGAATGCCGTTTACAGTCTTTTTGAAGGAACGCGGGCGGCGTTTCTGTCGCGCCGCATCGTCTCGATCCGGCGAACCCCGCTCTATCCGTACATCGTGATAAGTGCTGTGCTGCTGGTTTTTGCCGGGGCGCTGGTGGCGGCACCCGTGCTGGATGCCGGCGGCCTGCGCAACCTGGTGAACGTTCAAGTCAGCAGCGCTCCGCCGCCGGACACCGCACTTGGCCACCTGCGCATCGTCCCGCAAGAGTCCGCCGTGTTTTCCGGTGACAAGATCGTGGGGCAACTCGGTGCCTATTATCAGGTAGGCGACTTCAATATTCAGCTTGAGAACGGAAAACTGGTGTGGGTCGCGCCGCTTGAATTTCGAGACGTGATAAAGTGGCTCACGCGGAGAACGAGTCCGGGCGTAATCGTGGTGAGCGCCGAGAATCCGGATGCGCAAGCCGAACTGCGCGAGCGGGAAGATATGCGCTATATCCCTTCGGCATTGCTTAACGACAACTTGTATCGGCACGTGTGGCTGCGCTATGGATTTGAACAAATTCTCGAGATGACACTGCAGCTCGACGATTCTGGAACGCCGCGCTACCTGGTAACACTCGGACGCCCGACGATCGGTTGGAGTGGAC
>JALYVT010000074.1 GCA_030853105.1 Vulcanimicrobiota bacterium | reverse complement strand
AACTAACGGCGAACCGGGTCGAAATCTCGGCCGAGCCCTCGTCGGATTCGAACTTCCGCACCAAGCCGGAAGCCTTCACGAAGCGCTCGGAAAACTCGCCGACAAATCATTGAACCTACGAAATCTCGTGGCGCGACCGTCGCGTCATACGGCCTTCGAATACACATTCTATATCGAGTTCGATTGCGCCGACAAAGGCAGCGTTGCAGAGATTGCGCGCGCTCTCTCGCCTACCAGTCGGATTTACGGCGTCTACTAGCTGACGTAAGAAACGTTGACGAAAAACCCGCCGACCTCGGCGCGCTGCAACACCAGCAGCACTTTGTCGAGCTCTTCCTCAATACCGACGATCTCACGGGCGCTTACGCCGACCGGCGCGGCGTTCTCCCACAGAATGCGCCGAGCCGCTTCGAATGCGCTGCGCAGTCGCTGAGGTGTCGCTTCAAGCACGGGCCAATCGTCAATTCCGGCGGCGGGAATAATCCGCCAGCCGCGCCCCGAGACTGTATCGTCGTCAAAGAACGCATGCGGAATCGCTGCGAGCATTTCGACGGCATCTTGGTCGAGCGCCGATAGCGGCAATCCCATTTCGGCAAGGCGCACAATATACCGAAAGAACGATTGACTGCCGACGGTATATCCACCGGCGGGTGAGGCAACATTCACATGGACTTGCGCCGAGTGATACATCACCGCTCCAAATTGAACGGGAGCTGCATTTCCCCCGCTAGTTTTCGCAGCCCATCCCAGACTTTTTCATGAACCGGCACGCCGCGCTCGCGGTGCTTGAGCGTGTTCTCGTACTCAATCTCGCCCGCAACGTAGATTCGATCCTGGCCCGCAATCTTCGCGCCGTCCTTAAAGGCGCGCAGCTCGATATCCATATCGGCTTTAAACTGCGCGACATCTCGGAATCCATCGACTCTAAACGCGCCGAACCAATGCGAGATTGCACCCGGCATCGTATCGGTCACGACCGGGAGATTCGGGCCAAAGTTACCGCCGCTGAGTACCCCGCACAGAATATCGACCAGCAGCCCGAGCCCGTATCCTTTATGGCCGCCGTGTTCGGTGCCGAAACCGCCGAGCGGCAAGAGCGCCCCGCGTAGCGCCGCATCCGGCTCGGTCGTGGGCTGACCGTCCCCGTCGATCGCCCAACCTTCCGCGAGCGGCTTGCCTTTGCGCTTGTAGACTTCTAATTTTCCTTTGGGAACCGTCGTGGTCGCAAAGTCCAGCACAAACGGCGGCTCTTTTCCGGTCGGAATCGCGAACGCGAGCGGATTGGTTCCCAACATCACATCTCGTCCGAACGTCGGAGCGCCGTAACGCACGGAGTTTGTCGACGCCATACCGATCATATCGTGTTCGAGTGCAAGCATGGCGTAGTACCCGGCAATGCCGAAGTGGTTCGAGTTGCGAACCGCGCCGAAAGCCGCGCCGTGCTCGCGCGCCTTTTCGATAACCTTCTCCATCGCTAATCTTCCGACCGGATGGCCCAAGCCGTTATCGGCGTCGTACAATACCGAGGTCTGCGTTTCGCGCACAATTTGATAGCTCGGCTTCGGATTGAGCTTGGCATTGCGAATCCGGCTCACGTAGTACGACTCCAACCGCGCGATGCCGTGAGACTCGATGCCGCGCAGATCCGATGCCGTCAGCACCTCGGAAACTGTCGCCGCGTGTTCATCGCTGACTCCCACCGCCCTCAGCGCAGCGCGGGTAAAATCTTTAAGTTTCTGCTCGGTGCTTAGTGCGTATTCGCTGATAGCCGGGTCTGCCAAGTCTTCCTCCAAAGGATCGAGTCGCGCAAAATTACCTTCTCTTAAGAGAAGATCAAGTCTTTGAGGGCGAACGCTTGGTGGCCGATGATCCAGGATATCTACAACCAGTGCGTCCGTTGCGGCTTGTGTCTGCCGACCTGCCCGACCTATCTGGAGACTATGACAGAAACCTCGGGTCCGCGCGGCAGAATTAGTCTCATTAAAGCGGTCGACGAAGGCCGCCTCGGCGTCTTGAGCCCGGGCTTCGTTCATCAGATGTCTGAGTGTTTGGATTGCCGCGCCTGCGAGGCGGTCTGCCCTTCAGGGGTCCAATACGGCCAACTCGTTGAGGACGCGCGTGCAAAGATTGCCGCGGCTTCAGCGCCCGACGCCTCGCCAAAGTCCGCCTTCGTGCGCCGCTTTATCCTCGGGGCGCTGTTTAACACCGCTAGCTATCTGCGATTCGCGGCATCGATTCTTCGCTTTTATCAACGCTCTGGTTTACAAACGGCCGCGCGGGCATCCGGTTTGCTGCGTGTCCTCGGTCTGGTTCGATTGGAAGCGCAAGCTCCGACGATATCGGATCAGTTCTTTGTCCCGCGCGACCAGCGATTCGAGGTACCAAGCGCCAAGCTCGTCGCATTTCTTCATGCCGGCTGCATCATGCAAGTTGCGTTTGCGAGCGTGAACGAGACCACCGTTCGGGTTCTCAATCGTGCCGGCTGCACCGTGACTGTTCCCTCGGGCCAGGGTTGCTGCGGCGCACTTGCCATTCACGCCGGCGAACCGGATCAAACGCGTGTGCTCGCCAAACGCAATATCGACGCATTCGAGAAATCCGGCGCAGATTTTTACGTCGTGAACGCCGCCGGGTGCGGCTCGGCGCTTAAGGAATATCGCGAGCTTTTCGCGGAGGATCCAGACTGGGCTGCGCGCGCGGCCGCGTTTTCGGAGCGAGTTCGCGATGTTACCGAACTGCTGGATCGCGTCGGCGTCGGTGTGAATCTGGGGCCGCTTGAAGTTCATGCGACCTATCAGGAGCCGTGCCATCTCGCGCACGCGCAGCGAATCACCGCGCAGCCGCGACGATTGCTAGCGAAGATTCCGGGGTTGCGTTTGACCGAGATGAACGAGAGTGCGGTCTGTTGCGGCAGCGCCGGTATCTACAACCTAACGCAACCGCAGATGGCTGCGCGCCTGCAAACGCGGAAGATCGACAACACGCTAGCAACCGGCGCAGATGTTGTCGTGACCGCGAATCCGGGATGCGCACTCCAACTGGCTACCGGATTGCGCGCGCGCGGAAGCGCCATGAAAGTCAAGCATATCGTCGAGTTACTCGACGAAGCCGGCGCTCAGATCGAGGCGGGGAGTCGTGCCTTATCTGCTAAGGCGTCAGCTAAGTTGCCGTAAACGCCGAATATTCGAATGAGCCCGGTAATGTTCAGGAGACGCGCAATCGGGCCATCCGCGACGATAAGCGCAACCCGGCCGCCGTGTTCGGTGGCGCGCCGATGTGCGCCGATCAATGCTCCCAGTCCGGTCGAATCGATAAACTCCAACTGCGTGAGATCGACGATGATCTCATGCTTGCCGTCGTTTGCCGATTCCAGTAGCGCAGCGCGCACTGACGGCGACGTTGCCAAATCAAGACAGCCGCGCAGGCGAAATACGACGGCGCTGCCGTTTTGCTCGATTTTGATATCAACTGAAAGTTCGTCGTGTGTCATTGCGTCCGAAATCGCTCCTAGCCTTGGTATTCGCGCCAAAGTGTAATCTGCTTTTCGTCGTTAAACGCCACGAAAGCGCAGCCAGCCCGTTCTTTCCAGATACCGCTCGCCTGGCCTCTTTGGCCGTAATCATAACGAACCGCAGCTCGATTGCCTTGCACGAGTACTTCGCCAAGCCCAAACTTCCAGAGCGGCCCTTTGGCAAAAAAATTGTCGAAGTGGGCTTGAATCGGCTCTCGTCCCACAATCGCGTCGCCGAAGGCTTCATGGTACACGCCGTCGAGAGCAAAAAACGACGTCGCGCGCTTCGCGTCGCTATTTCTCCAGGCGATGATGACCGCCGCGATCACTTGCTCGATCGTCATGTATCGGACCGGTTCGGAGCCGGGTCTAGTTCGAGGTGGAGCGGCGAGCTTCGCCCGCGCGGTAGCGGTAGACGATGCGCCCTTTGGTCAGATCGTACGGCGACATCTCCAAATCGACCCGATCGCCCGGAAGCACCTTGATTCGATGGCGGCGCAGTCTCCCGGCGATATGCGCCAAAACTGTATGCCCGTTCTCCAATTCGACCGCAAAGGTGGTGCTGGGGAAAATCTGTTTAATCGTTCCGAAGACCTCCAGAGGCGCCTCTTTGAGGTTCTCGGTTGCGGGTCGCTCTTGACGCGGCCGCGCCTTGGTTCTAGAGCCGCGCCCGGCTATGATCGGCTCATTTCAGTAACTGTCATGTTTTTCATTATACCTTATTCATAAAAACGTGTAGGCGGACGCGCAGGGATGCGCGTAGGGAACGCAGCGACAGGACTGTCGCGGCGGCGTTCCCACATGGATGCCGCGGTGGGGTCTATGCTGGGGCGGATGGACTCGAACCAACGCATGGCGGCTTCAAAGGCCGCTGCCTTACCGACTTGGCTACGCCCCAACGAGGCACCCGACGCGGCATCCTGCCGCTGGTGCCATGTACGCGCATCCAGCGCGTCCGAGATGCATCCTGCGCGTCCGTCCGGCGGAGTTATCGTTTGAGGAAGCGTTTCCTGGTGATTTCGGCGACGATCGGGATCTCGAACATCTCACCGCGCGCGGCTTGCCTACTATACCGGACGGCCAGCACCAGCCACATGACAAAAAGCGCAATGTCCAGGATGAGTGCGAGCGCGTAAATCCAGATCGTGGCGGTCAAATTGGCGATCAGCGAGGTCAGCACCAAGGGCCAAACTAGCGCGACTATCCAAGCACCGGCCGTCAGCAGCCCAAACCAAAAACCCTGACGTGCGTGGAATCGCAGCCACAGCGAGGCGGTATCCCGAACGACCAGCATTTCGTAAATGGCGAGCGGCCACGCGAGGTAACCCAACGCGGCGTGCCGATGTTCGGCACCGGCCCGTTGCGCCTCTACGGCCGGGTCTAGCTCAATGAGCGGCGACCATCCGCTTCGCGCCGATATAGCGCGCCGACCAGTACGAGTCCGACAGGCTGCTGACCATCACGCCGTGGCTTGATGAGGCATGAACGAACCGGCCATTACCCAGGAAGATGCCGACATGCGACGGTCCAGGCTCATAGGTCTGAAAGAACACGAGATCTCCCGGCTGCATACCGGCGCTCGAAATTCTCGACCCAGCATAATACTGGGCGTCGGCCGTTCGCGGAATATGCAGGCCCATCATCGCAAAAACGTGTTGGACGTATCCGGAGCAGTCGAACCCATAGCCGGAGGTGCCGCCGAAAACGTACGGGACGCCGATAAACCGCAGGGCATCCTTTGTGAGACTGCGTGCGATGGTCGAGGTGTGGGCGAGAATGCGATCGGCAAAGCGTGCCAAACCGTGGTGCCGGCGAGCGATGGCGTGGTGAGTGCTGGGCGCGTTTGATGTCCACATGGCGACATCAGGGCTTTGGACTTCGGAAGCGCCGGCAGCGGCGGATGATCCGGCTAGCAATGCAACAAACAGCCCGAGAGCGATAGAAAAACGCAAGAACGGCTCCTCTTTCAAAAACACTTGCGGGGTTAGTTGACGGGTTCGGACGTTGAAAGTCGCCCTAGAGCCGACCGGCTCATTCACCCCTACCGAGATGTCCCCCGTTCCGAGCGGCGCCCGGATTCAGCGATTCATGGTAGCGTAGATAACCCACTTGTACCTTGGTGGGTCGAGATGGCCTATTGTACGGTAGGATACGAACTCCTCTTCGCCCTTAACCATTTCTTTACAAAACCGAGGTTTGAACCTCGGCGGCCCGTTCTATCAGATCCGCGAGTTCGCCCGTAATTCGCTCGATCTGAGCGTGATCGTCACCCTCGGCCATGATGCGAATTAGCGGTTCGGTCCCGGACGCGCGCACGAGCAAGCGCCCCGAACCGTCAAGCCGCACTTGCGCGCTTGCGATTGCCGCAATGATCTCCGGCTGCTCTAACACGGTCTTACGCGCTGTTCGAATATTGATAAGAATCTGCGGATACACGTGCATCTCACGAGTCAGTTCGTGCAGTGTCTTCCCGCTGCGCATCATTATGCTGAACAGCGTGATCGCACTCATCGGCCCGTCGCCGGTGGTATTGCGGCGCAGATCAATGATATGTCCGGATTGTTCTCCGCCCAATAGATACCCGCCGGCCCGCATTTGTTCAAGAACGTAGCGATCACCAACCGGCGCACGCAGCAAGCTGATTCCATGTGCGTCTAACGCGCGTTCAAGGCCGATATTGCTCATCACCGTTCCGACAACGGCGTCTCCGGGCAGTTCGCCGCGTTCGTGTAGGCAGCAGCCTAAGACGAACATCAAATGATCACCGCTGAGCATTTGTGCGGTTTCGTCGATGAACAGCGCCCGATCGGCATCACCGTCAAAGGCCACCCCGACGACGTGCTTTTCGCCCGCCTCGATCAGTTCGCGCACGCGGTTTGCGATGGGATGAAGATTGGTTGCTCCGCAGTTCACGTTAATTCGCGAACCGTCTGCTTCGCAGAACATTTCGTGAACGGTCGCACCCAGTTTCTTGAGCGCGTACGGAGCAATCGCATATGCCGCGCCGCAAGCGCCGTCGACAACCACCGTAAGTCCGCTTAAGTCGGCGGCATCGGCATACAGCCGATCGTAATAATGCTTCGTTAAGTTCTGCGCTACTTTTGCGACCCCGATATCCGTTCCGGTCGGCCGAGGAAGATCTGCACATTCGAGCAACGACTCGATCTCATCTTCGATTGCATCGGAGAGCTTGAATCCGTCCGGGCCGAAAAACTTGATGCCGTTATCCGCAATCGGGTTGTGCGATGCGCTGATCATCACGCCGGCTGCGGCTCCCGTTTGGACCGTAACGATTGCGACCGCGGGCGACGGAACGATGCCAAGCGACACCACATCGCGCCCGACCGAGGTTATGCCGGAGATAATCGCCGATTCAAGCATTGTGCCCGAAAGCCGAGTGTCGCGACCAACGATGATCGGCAAATGACGGTGACTCGTATACGCCAGGACCGTCGCTCCCGCGCGACCGATAGCAAACGCCAGCTCGGGCGTAAGCTCGCTGTTGGCGACGCCGCGAACGCCGTCGGTTCCAAAGATTCGATTCAATGCCGGTTCCCTGTTGACGAGCTGAGATGGACCGTTACCCGAATTAAGTTCGGGGTAACGGCAAGATCACTCAGTATCTGACCGAGCGAGTTCACCGCGATGGGTCGCACCATTTCGTCCTGCGTCCCCGCAGTACCTCGAATCGGGAGATCCAGGCGTATTGTCGTCGCGAGCGCTAACTGATCGGATGCCCCACGCACGAGAACCGAAGCCGGAAGAGTCTGCGCATCGCTTACGATAATGCCCGGCACCTGTGCACCGACGTAGTGCAGACTCACCGGCATTCGACGCTGCCCGATTCGTTCGATCGTCAGCGTGATGGACGCGGGGCTGAGCGACTGGATGACAACTTTTGGAGCCACCAGTTGAATGGGAATATTGTAGATTCCGGGCGCACGATTTGCCAAGTCAAGGACCGCTTTGATTTCATCCGGTTTTAGGGCCGGCGCGCCGCTACGCGCCGCAATCGTGACGACGGCTTCCTTCTCACCGTACTTGGCAATCGAATCCGGCGCCAGCCGCACCGTAGTAATCGGAACGGAGAGCTGTTGATCGAATCGTGCCGCGATGACCGGGTTGCTTCCATAACGGAAGTACGCCCAGCCGACGATCGCAAGCGAAAGCGAAAGAAGTTTAAGTCCGAAGTTCTTTCGGATTATCTGCATGGTTCTCCGTTGGATTGGGTTTGGGATGGAGCCGCGAGCGCACGAATGCGACCAACTCGTTTGTAACTTGGTGTGGGTCTCGCGTGCAGGCAAGCAGATAGCGCACGAGCCGTGCCTCGTCCTCGATGTTGTGCGAGAGTCTCCCCTCGCGCGCAACCGCAATGCCGCCGGTCTCCTCGGAGACGATCACCACGACTGCATCGGTCTGCTCCGAAAGTCCGAGCGCTGCGCGGTGGCGCGTTCCGATTCGACGCTCGGTAAGCGACTGTTCGGCAAGCGGCAAAAAGCAGCCGGCAGCCACGATCGTGTCAGCGTGTACGATCGCTGCGCCGTCGTGCAGCAGAGATCGTGGAACAAAAATTGAGAGCAGCAATTCGGCCGAAAGCTGCGCATTCAGCGTCGTTCCACTCTCAACGAACTCCTTGAGACCGCTTTGCTGCTCGATGACTATCAAGCCGCCTAGTCGATTGCGCGAGAGCAGAAACGCCGTTCGGCAGATCGTTGAGATCGCCGTATCCTCGGCGCGAAAACGCACTTCTCCCTCCGAAAATCGCAGAAATCCGCCGCGCCCGATCTGTTCGAGTGCGCGCCGCAACTCGGGCTGAAAGACGATCGGTAAGGTCACGGCTGCGCCCAGCACAATTAAGCCTAAGATCGAACCGAGCAACACGAGGTGCAGCAATTGCGCAAGACCGAGCAGACCAACGAGCACCAGAACGCCGGTAAGGATTTGCACCGCGCGAGTTCCTCGAATGAGGACAAGCAGATAATAGATGAGGATGCTCGTCGCGATAATGTCGAGCGCATCGGTTAGCGCGAAGTACTCGCCGAGATGCTCAAGCATCGCGCGATTCCAACAGAACCTCCAAGATACGGTCGGTTGCGAGCTCGGGCGCACGAACGCCGCTTGCAGCGATAACGGCGGCCGCCTTCGGCGGCAACGGGGTGAGCAGCGTCGTCGTCCGGCCGCTCCGAAAGCGCGCAAGTTCGGTATCGATCAGCGCGAAGAGCAGCCTCGGGTCCGTAAGGTCGGGGCGAAACTCGATCACGATCGCGGTCCTGACCCGCCGACATTCGAGCACGCCGCGCGGGCGGCCGGCCGCGCCAAACGCGTTTTCCAGAATCGGCAAGGCATCGGGAACCTGTGGTTCAATTGCAAGAGCGATGACCGCCCATTCGTATAACCTCGCGTCCGGAAAGTGCTGTAGAACGCGTTGCGCGGGCAACGAATTCGTTGTCTCTAGGATACCATACGTCACACCGAAGGCGGGGGTCCGCACGAAATCGACAGCATCGATACCAAGCGAGCGGAAGTACGCCATCGCGCCAACCACTTCGGCCTCACTTAAGGCAGTCGGAAGCCGTAGTGTTTGGAGCGATGACATGATAGCCACAGGGTTAGGCGAGAGCCTCAGGCTTTCTTGCGGGTGACCCAACATCGCGCTCGCGTCATCTCGGTTGGCCGGAACTCGGCCTGGATCGCACTTGACGGCGAGGACTCCGCGCGAGTTGCCGATATCAAGCGTACGTCCGGCCGCCGCACTATGCCGGCCGCCGGCGACGTTGTCTATGTGCGCTTGTTGGAAGACGGCCGTGCACTGATCGACCGAGTCGAAGAACGCAGCTTTCAACTCGAACGCCGAACCTTCGGCGGCCGTTCCAAAGTGATGGCCGCCAACGTGGATCTGCTGATAACGGTGATCGCACTTGCAAATCCGCCGCCGCGACTGGTCTTGCTCGATCAGTTATTGGCGTTTGCCGAGATCGAAACGATTGCAGCGCTGATCGTCTTCACCAAACCCGATCTGGCCGCTCGCGAGCAAGTCGATGCCCTGGTCGCCCAATATGAGGCGCTCGGCTATCCGGTGCTGGTCCTCAACCCGAAGACGGGGCATCACGTCCCCGAACTGCGCGCCGCAATCGCCGGTCACCACGCGCTCATGGCCGGTCCGTCCGGGGTCGGTAAGAGCTCGATCTTTCGAGCCCTGGGGGGCGACGCTGTCATCGGCGATCTCTCCAAGAGCGGCCTTGGCCGCCAGACGACCTCCGCGGCGCGGCTCTATCGCATGGGCGAGGGCTTCTTAATCGACAGTCCGGGCGTGGCAGAGTTCGGCCTAGGGAAGATCACGCCCAACGAGCTCGCGCAGGCTTTCCGCGAGCTTCGCGAACCCGCCGGACATTGTCGCTTCGACGACTGCTCCCATACCCACGAACCGGACTGCGGCGTCCAGGCGGCGGTCGCCGAGGGGCGAATTGCACCAAGCCGGTATGCAAGTTACCAGTTCATCCTGGCGGAGAAAACCTAGTCCTTCGAGTCGGCTGGACCAATCCACTAGAT
>JALYVT010000259.1 GCA_030853105.1 Vulcanimicrobiota bacterium | reverse complement strand
ATTCTACGTCTATGATTTGTCTGGGCACAGGTGAATAGTCTTCCTTTTCATACTTGGCGGCGGGCCGGGTGGTTGATTTGCGCGGCCGGTACGCGTGCGAGCAGTTGGCTAACGGTCAAGAACTGATACCCGGCCCTTCGAAAGCGAGCGACCACCTGCGGCAGCATCTGAATAGTCGCAAGTTTGCCGCTGTGCAGAAGAACGATCTCCGGCGCGGTTGCGTGATCTTCAAGGTGGCTCGCCAGTGCTGCAGCAGTGACCGAGCGCCAGTCGCCGCCGTCGTCGGTCCAGAGGATCACCTGGTATCCGAGCTTCTGGGCAACCCGCACGGTCTGCTCGGTGAAACGGCCATGGGGCGGGCGCATCAGCGTGTCGATTCCGGGATCGGGAGCGAGCTGGTCGAGGGCATCACGGCCTTTGAGTATCTCGCCCTTTACTTCTGCCGGCGTCTCTTGATCCAGGTTGGGGTGGGTGTAGGTGTGATCGGCGATCTCGTTTCCGGCGGCTTCAATTCGTTTGGTCAATTCCGGATACTGTTGCGCATCGCGACCGATAAGAAAAAACGTTGCCGGAACGTGCAAGTCGTGCAATTGATCGAGCAGCAGCGGCGTGAAGACCGGGTATGGCCCGTCGTCGAACGTCAAGGCGATAAGCCGCGGACGATCTGCGCGGCTGTACTCGATGTGGTCGTTAAGCAATCGATCTATTCGTGCGCCGATCTCCGGCGAGAGCGCGCGGTGCGCATCCATCTGCGGTGTTAAAATGGCCGGCGTAAGTAAGTGACTTGAGTGCGCGAACAATCGATACGCAATATACGCGATCGCTGCGATTACGACAATCGCGGTTATGGATTTGGAGCGAGCGTTCATGGAGTCGAGACGACCCGCTTATCGGCCAAGTCCTTGCCGATAACAATGGTCACGTCACTCACCGGTGCATCCGGATTGCCTGGATCGGAGTCGACTTGAACGCCGTTTGCGGCCGAACCGATCGATGCCCGAACCTTCATGCCGGCGAATGCAATTGCCGAGTGTTCGTGAATCTGCGTCTTGCTCAGATCGGATTGCGAAGCATTGCCGACATTTGCGATGACATAGCCCTTCGCGCGAAGCTGATCGGCTAGCTTTCCGGCGAGTCCGGGAACACCGCTGCCGTTCTTGATGTCAAGTTTTATGCTGGAGGGCGCAATTGCCGCCAATACGCCGGGGCCGGGACTTACCGCCGGAGTGGGCTCTGCGTAAAACATCGATTGAACGAGCTTTTGTTTGGCATTTTCATCGGGGATCAGCACGTTGCCGGCGGCGATGTCTTTGGTGTCGGTGTAGGGCACGGTTTCGTTCCGGATCGACTTCGGATCGACGCCCGAGAACGAATTCGCGATGCTGACCTCTTCTTGCGTGGTGAAATTGGTTTGCACGTTACGATTTACGACGCCGATAAGCTGGCTGATGTGGATTAGAGTGTTCAGCTTGTCGCCCTTAAGCTTAGCAATCAGCACGTGAAAGAGCTGCTGCTGGCGCTTGATGCGGCAGATATCGCTGCACCAATCGTGACGGAAGCGCATGTACCCGACGGCCTGATCGCCGTTCAGATGCTGCATGCCGGGCTTCAGATGAACATGCAGATGCCCCCAGGTGTCGTCGTAGTCCAGCGGTCCGTTAGGTCCTTGATGCGAGATCGCGTTGGAGTTCATGACATTGATGTTTACGCCGCCGATCGCGTCGATGAACTGCTTTGCCGCGTTTATGCGGAGGATCACGTAGCGATCGAAGCCCGGTATCTCCAAAAACTTCGCAATCACCGCCTGCGACTCTTTGATGCCGCCGTCGGACTGAGCTTGATTGATCTTGCCTTCCTGCCCATTCGGAAGAACGACATCGGTGTCGCGCGGCACGGATAGTTCGTTGATCTTTTTATTTGCAAAATCGAGCGAAACCGCCCAAATCACATCGCTGCGCGATTCACTCGAATACTCTTCATCTTTTTCGTTGTAATCATAATCAAGCCCCACGATTAAGACGTTGAGCCGATCTTTACCGAATATCTCCTGCGGCGTCGGAACCGCCTGATCGACCATGACGCTCATAATACTTTCGTGGCGCTGCAACGAGAGACCAATCAATAGACCGGCAACGAACAGAATCCCAATGCCAAGCACCATCAAGAATGGTCTTAACGACTGCGAATTTCGCGGCGGACCTTCGTCGTCATAGCGGTAACCGTCGCCTTGAGGAGCCATGTGTTTACCCAACTGCGCTCAACTCCGCAGCAGCGGCACCGACAAAATCGAATGGGCCGTTTCCTTGCAAGTGAACTTGCGCAAAGTCACCGATCTTGCCGTCACCGGTGAAATAGATGCCGCCGTCTACGCCCGGCGCTTCGCCCATCGAGCGGCCGAACCAAGCCGTTGCGGCTCCAATCTGCTCGCGAAACGGATGGCCGGCGCGCAGATTGCGCCGTTCTTCAACTAACACGCGCACGGTCTGACCGATCCGCCGGGCGCGCGCCGACTCAGAGGCAATTCGCTGTGCTTCGCGTAGCCGCACCAATCGTTTGCTCTTCTCTTTCTTGGGAACTTGGCCGGGCAGCGTTGCACCGGGAGTGCCC
>JALYVT010000258.1 GCA_030853105.1 Vulcanimicrobiota bacterium | reverse complement strand
GAAATATTGTGGCGCCGCGTGATGTGCAATGAAGCCCGCATGATCCGGACTTGTAAAGCCTTCCTGATACCAGCGCCATGGAATGGCGGCCGGACCGAGTCGTGCAATTACGCGCTCATCAAGGCGAATGTCATCGGTATCGTTGGTTACCCGTTTTGTTTGACCACGCTCCATGGTGAGCAAGAGATTCGCATAGGTCAGGTCGATCTGCCGTACGGCCGAGTGGTCTGCTGAATTATATGGGCCGAAGGCGGGGTCGAGGTCAGTAAAGACGGGCAACCCTGGCTTGTCGACCGCCGGGGCTTGCTGGCTCGGGTGTCGGGCGAGCTGTGTTAAACCGTTCTGTGCCGCAATGATTTCGATATTGCTGGGTGTCGACGGCCCGCGCAGCGCCTGATGGAAGTTATCAAAAAGGGTGAAACGCTTGGCATAGGCCCAAAGCAGCGGAATCGTATCGCAATCAATGTGATACATTGATTCTTCGCCCACTGAAATCAATTGCTTGTTAGTTGGATGGTGTGATTTTTCATGTTCCTCCTGCGCACGGACAAACTGGTTCATGCGCAATCCATTGAACGCCTGGATCTGGACAGCACGCTCGTTTGACTCATAGAAAACGTCAGGGTCGGTAATTCGAAACGGAGTTACCGTGTGTCCGGTAACGGGCTCTGTTTGCGCAAAACCATGGGTGCGCGCATCGGCAGACCAGACGCCGTCTGCACCGGGAAAGGTTCCAAACTCGTTGTCAAACGAGCGATTCTCTTGATAGATGATAAAAACGTGTTTGATACGGTGGTGCAACATAGCATTGACGTCGGGCGCAGCAACCGGTGCTGCGCGCATTCCGACGACGAAGAGTAGAGCTCCCGGCACGGCTGCAGCCGCGGCCAGTTGGCGAATAGTCATACCGTGACCCTCCTGCAGGTACCTTACGCCATAGAAGGGGCCGCTTCATGTTAAAGTGCGACCGCTTATCCTTTGCGCGCCTGGGATAGGTCCTGAATCGGGCGCCAGGGATACGAATGGACGCCGAGGGCGCCTCGTTCCCAGAGATCGCGGCGGCGCTGGCGGCGATCGGTATCATGCCGCACCGAGGCAAGGCGTGGTACGCATCGACCGTTCGCGCCGTCCTTCGTTCGCGAATCGCCACCGAAGCCGCGCCGCGCCGCGCGCGCGTTGCGCCTCCCGGGAGATCCGAGGACCTTAGTGCCTCGAAGTTATAGAACTATCGAAGATATATATGCAACGAGGGGAGAAGACTGTCGCGCGAGGTAGAGTCTAGCAACTTGCGAGGGTTTCCAAAGAAAAACCCGCCGAAACCTAGGTTTCATGCGGGTTTTGACGTGGTGGAGATGAGGAGACTCGAACTCCTGACCCCTTACATGCGAAGCAAGTGCTCTACCAGCTGAGCTACATCCCCCAATGGCAACGACCTGGATTATACGCGCGCCACGAGGGGCCTGCCAACGACATTGGGTTTTCCAACGCGGATTCGACTCCACGAATCCTCGCTCTGGCCGACAAAGCGGCATTTTTCAGACCCAATGGCTGTACTTTGGCTGTACGAAACCCGTTGCGCGAAAGCGGGATGCGCGGGTCGGTTACCGGCCTTCGAGGAACACTGTTCCGAGATCGCGGCGCCCGTCGATTACGCGGACTATTTCGACGGATTCGTCTGCGTCTATAACTCGATAAAACACGATAAACGGTTGAGCCGGAAACGACCGCATGTCGGGAGCAAATTCAGGGCGCAAGCGACCCAAGCGCGGCATCCTTTCTAGGAGCTCTATTTTGCGGAAAATGCGCTCAATCAGCGCGTCGGCGCGTGCCTGTCCATCAGTCGCGACGTACGAATAAATCGCATCCAAGTCGGCGATCGCGAACGCCGTGAGTGCAAAATTCGGCACTAGCGACTATGGTCGTCGCGCTTTAGCTCACCCTCCTTGCTTCGTTTGTGGAAATGCGCCCGAACCTCCTCGAGCGGCGTCGTCTTTCCGAGTCTGGCTTCTTCGAGGCCCTCGATAATATCGGCTTTTAGCTGCTCGAAGAACGGATCACCCTTTGGCTGAAACATATCCTCATAATACCACGGTCGGATGGCAATAGGACAAGCCGTCGAGCGGCATTCAGGGTAAAGAGCGGGATTTTGCTAATCATTCGCAAATATGGCCGGGATGCGAGCGGAATATGTTACCCGGCCGAGGGAGCAGATCGTCGGTGTGCTTGGCAGCGAGCGGCGATATCTGTCGGCGGCTGATGTCTATGCGTTATTAAAGAAGGCACGCGCGCGAGTCTCGCTCTCCACGGTTTATCGCACTCTGGATATGCTCGAAGCCAAAGGCGATATTAGCTCGCGGGTCGATGAACAGGGCGAAGCGACCTATGTGGTGTGCACGACCCGCCATCACCATCACGCGATCTGCCGCAAGTGCGGCAAGGTTGACGAAGTCGATTGCGGCGCGATGGACGGATTCGCAACCGCGCTGCGTAAACATCACGGCTTCGCGCTCGACGATCATGCAATGGAGTTTTTCGGAAGGTGCAGCGCATGTCAATAATGCGAAGCCTCGCCGGGCTCTTGCTGCTCGCGCTCTGCGCGTGCGGGCAGCAAGCCGGCACAAGTG
>JALYVT010000073.1 GCA_030853105.1 Vulcanimicrobiota bacterium | reverse complement strand
AGCTCGCAAGACAACGCGAAAGAAGACCACCCGCAAGAAGGCTACTCGCAAAAAAGCCGGTGGACGTAAAAAAACCGCAGGACGCAAGAAAGCCACCCGCAAGAAGGCCACCCGCAAGAAGGCCACCCGCAAGAAGGCCACTCGCAAGAAGACCACTCGCAAAAAAGCCGGCGGTCGAAAGAAGGCCACTCGCAAAACGGCAGGCCGCAAAGTTGCCCGTAAGACGGCGGCAAGAAAGACAACCCGTCGCAAGACGACACGTCGGAAGAAGGCAGCGGCCTAGCTCTCCCGGCGTTTTTTACATCAGCGAGTCGCGCATTCCGCGGCTCGCTTTTTTTTTCAAACGGTACGAACGATCGGCTTGAAGAGATATAGCCAGGCCACAACCAGCGCGCACAGTGCGCCGCTGATGATGAAGGCGAGGTGCAGTCCGATCAGCGAGCCGAGCGAACCGACGATCAGCGAGCCGCCCGGTACAATGCCGAGCGCGATCATCGTGTAAACCGAGATTGCGCGGCCGCGAACGGCGTCGGGCGAGAGCATTTGGATAAGCGTATTCGACATCCCCAGAAAGGTGAGTACGCAGACGCCTATCAGAAACAGGAGCGGGATCGCGATGGCGAGCGAACCGGTGAATCCGAGCGCCAGAACTCCGAGCGACATCAGGAGGCCCGAACCAAACCAGATCAGCGAACGCGATTCGCGTGAAGCAAACGCGGCGGTAACGAGCGCTCCACCGAATCCGCCGATTCCGGTGGCTGCCAGCGCCCAGCCGAAGCCTTGTGCGTTGGTGTGCAGATCGTTGAGCGCATACGCCGGCAGAAGCGAACTGTACGGGCGGACCAACAGCGCACTGACGATGAAGAACGCGATGACCCAGCGCAGGATCGGATGGGCATATAAGAACTGCAGACCTCCGGCTATCGATCGCAGCAGCGGTTCGCGCTTCGCAGAAGACGCCGGCGAGGCGCGCATCAGCAGCAGCGCGCCGACGACCGCCATGGTCGCCGCCGCGTTGACATAGAACGATCCGGCGACCGAAACATGCGCGATCAAAAAGCCCGCGATCGCCGGGCCGATCACCGCCGGTGCGTTGAACGCAACCGAGTTCAGCCCGATGGCGTTTCCGATATACTCTCGATCGACGAGCAGCGGCACCCAACTCTGGCGCGCGGGCGAATCGAACGACATTGCGGCAGAGCTAACCGCCGAGATTACCAGCAGTCCCCAGAGATTCATTCTGCCAAGCGATGTGAATATTGCCAAAATGAGCGCGATCAGCGCAATGGTGATATTGGTTGCGTACAGCACCCGTCGGCGCGGCCACGTGTCGGCAACAACGCCTGCGATCGGTGAACAGAGGATGACGGGCACGGCGCGCGCCGCGCCGATCAATCCGAGATAGAGCGGTCCAAGTTCGGGTTTCACCGCGAGTTTCACGACGAAGTATCCCATTGCGGTAAGCTGCATCCACGACCCCAAGTTCGAGATCAGCAGTCCAATCCAAAGAAGTCGAAAATCGCGAAACCGCAGCGCGGCAAAGACCGCCGGTGCGCGCCGCGGAAGCGCCTGCTCGTTACTTAGCGTGAGCGCGCACCGCATCCGCGATTATCTGTACGCATCCCTGCGCGCCGAACCTCGCAACATCGAGCGCAATGTCGTAATTTGCGAGATCGGTCCATTCGCGATCGTAGTAGCGCTTGATGTAGCGCGCCCGCGCCCGATCCATGCGGTCAACTTCGGCGGCTGCGCTAGGTTCATCGACTTGCACCTGTTTCATGATGTGATGCATTCTCCAATCGCGCGGCGCATGCATGAATACGCGCAGCACGTCTCCGCGTCGGCCTAAGATCAGATTAGCGCCGCGACCGATCAAGATGCAGTCGCCTTGCGAGGCATAGTCGCGCACCGCTACCTGAACCTCGCGAAAGCACTGTTCGTCGAACATCGCCCCTTCTGCGCCCGCGCCAACTTCGGGGGTCGCCATCTCAAGGCCCGACAACAGCCGCTCGCTCATGCTGCGTGAGGTGTCCTCAGCGGCTTCCACCGCCTCGACCGAACTTTGCAGGCGCTTCGCAACAACCACCGGCAGCTCTTTATCCACGAAGGTGTACCGGAGTTGCTCCGCCAGCACGCGCGCAATCCCGAGCGCTCCGGTGCCGTATTGGTTGGAGATCGTGATAACCATTTCGCAAGCTTCCCCACTGAGGGCCGCGGTCACTCCGCGTTGAATGAGGCTCGAAATGCCGATCATCCGCACGCGCGATCTGCGCAAGGTCTTTCGTTCGGTCAAACGGGTGCCCGGTGCCGCCGGCGCAATTCGCACCCTCTTCTCGCGCTCGTATGAAGAGAAGGTCGCCGTCAGCGATGTGAGCATGGAGCTGGAGGCGGGCGAGCTGGTCGGTTATATCGGGCCCAACGGCGCCGGGAAGTCGACGACGATCAAGATGTTAACGGGAATCCTGGTTCCGACCAGCGGCAGCGTCGAGGTCGCGGGGCTGGTGCCCGCCCAGAACCGTCGGCAGAACGGGCGCAACATCGGCGTCGTCTTCGGGCAGCGCAGCCAACTTTATTGGGACCTGCCGCTGATACAGTCGTTCGAGTTGTTGCGAGCAATCTATGGAATCCCGCGCGATCGTTACCGGCGGACCCTAGACGATTTTATCGCCATCTTGGAGATGGAGCCGTTTCTGCGCACGCCGGTGCGCCAACTCTCGCTCGGTCAGCGGATGCGCGGCGATTTCGCCGCTGCAATGCTGCACGAACCCAAGATCGTCTACCTTGATGAACCAACCATCGGTCTGGATGTCGTCGCCAAAGAAGCCATTCGCAAGTTTATCGCTCGCGTCAACGCCGAGCGCGAAACGACGATTATTCTCACGACCCACGACTTAGCCGACGTCGAGCGGCTCTGCAAGCGGATCGTCCTCATCGATAAGGGCAGGCTCATCTACGATGGTGCTATCGAACGGATCAAAGAGCAGTACGGAACCCACCGAACGCTCGTCGTCACGTTTGCGCACGAGCAGCCCAGCCCGCAACTGGACGCCGCCGAAACCGTGTCGAACGAGCACGGCATCGCGCGCTTTCGGTTCGACCGCAAGCTGGTTCGGGCCGACCAGCTGATCCGCAGCGCCGCCGAACGCTATGATGTTACCGATGTTTCAATCGAAGAGCCGGAACTCGAATCGATCATCCGGCACATCTACACCGACGGCTACCAGCAAGAGGCAATTCTTCCATGATCGTTTCCAGCAACTCGAAAAAGCCCCAAGTCCACGCCGGTGCCTACGTGGCGCCGACCGCGATTCTTAGTGGTGATGTCACCATTGAGGAGGGTTGTGCGATTTTGCACGGCGCGGTGATTACCGGCGAAGGCGCGCCGGTGGTGATCGGCGCGAACAGCGTGGTTATGGAGAACGCCGTCTTGCGCGCGAGCGGCGGGAAGGCGATGCAGTTTCCGCTTACAGTCGGAGAGAGCTGTTTGATCGGCCCGACTGCGTACGTCGTCGGCGCGACGCTCGAACCCGGAGTCTTTATCGCCGCCGGCGCCAAAGTTTTTAACGGCGCGATCATCGAATCCGAGACCAGCGTCGCGCTCGGCGGAACCGTCCACGTCAACACGCGCCTTAAGAGCGGGCGGCATGTTCCGATGCAGCACATCGCATTCGGCGATCCGGCCGAGATCTATCGACCGGATCAGGCCGCTGAAGTCCACGCAAAGATGCAATTTTTCGAAACCGTGTTCAATCTGCCGAGCGGACCGGATGTGCGGGCAACAGCCGCTGCAGCGTACGCGAAATTTCTGCGCAAGACCCATGCACAGGACGGCGTAGTTCCCGACACGCTAAAAAAAACGCCGTCCAAACCCATTAGCAAAACCGCGCCCGAACCGGCAGCAACCCAATCACAGGACGTCGGCAAGGTCGTGGATGTGATGTTTCTTGAGCTGCATGAAGCGCAGATGCGCCGCAATGCCAAAAAACAGAAGTGATCGCGATTGCGGCTTGAGCCGTATATAGAGTTTGCGCGCAAAGCGTTTGCGCGCGAATCCACCTACCGCATGGAGGTTTTCACCGAGATCGGCTCGCTGATCGTGCGGGTCTATCTGCTGCGTTCGCTTTGGACGGCGCTCTACGCGCAAAATGCCGCTCCGCTGAACCTGCCTCTGCACGCGATAATCACCTATGCAACGGTCGCGCTCCTCATGTCGCTCATCCTTGAAGTGGACGGCACCCGGATGATTCGCGAGAAGATTCGCGAGGGTACGATTGCAACCGATCTGATGAAGCCGATCAGCGTGCCGTTCTACTTCTTCAGCGACGGTGTCGGTCAAACGCTGCTGCATGCTCTGCTTATCATTCCGTGTTTGCTCTTCTCGCTGCTCCTGGTGCACGTCGACGTTCCACAGCCTTGGGTGTTGGCCGTCTTTGCGCTGTCGTTCGCACTCGGGTATCTAGTGAACTTTTTCTTGAACTTCCTGATGAATTCGGTGGCGTTTTGGACGCTCGAAACCTTCGCGATCCAGCTGATCGTACGCTGGGTCTCCGATCTGCTCAGCGGCCAGATCGTGCCGCTCTTGTTCATCCCGGGCATCTTCGGGCGCATCGTTTTCGCATTGCCGTTTGCCGCCATCTACTCGACGCCGCTACTTATTTACGTCGGCGTCATCGCACCTGCCGATTATCTGCGCTACCTGTTAGTGCAAGTCATGTGGCTGGGCCTGTTCAGCGCGCTCTCTGCATTCGTCTGGCGCGCCGCCGCCAACCGCATCGTCATTCAGGGCGGTTAAACTTGCCGGTGCGGATGTCGTCGAAAGCGATGCGCAGTTCGGCTTGGGTGTTCATCACGATTGGTCCATAGCGCGCTATCGGTTCGTTCAGCGGTCGCCCGGCCACCAGCAAGAACCGCGCACCGTTTTCGCCGGCATTCACCTCAAGCGTCGTTCCGCGACCTAAGACGCCGAGTTCGCCTCGCGTGAGCGCGCGCCCTGAAATGCCAACCAGCAAACTCCCCTCGAACGCGTAGATAAACGCATTATGCTCGTCGTCGAGCATCGCTTCGAAATGCACGCCTCGATCGAGCTGCACATCGAAGTAGGTTGGTTGCGTTGCAATCGCTTTCACGGGTCCGTCAACCCCGTTGAAGCTGCCCGCGAGTACCCGAACTCGTCCACCTTCGATTGAAGTTTCGGGGATGCGTTCGGGCGCGATGTCCTGATAGCGCGGCGCACAGAGTTTATCTTTCGCCGGAAGATTGACCCAAAGCTGAAATCCGCGCATCAGCCCTTCTTCTTGCTCGGGCATTTCGGAGTGAAGAATTCCGCGACCGGCGGTCATCCATTGAACGCTGCCGGCATTCAGCAATCCGGTATTGCCCTGGTTGTCGCGGTGGCGCATCTTCCCGGCAAGCATATAGGTGACGGTCTCAAATCCGCGATGCGGATGTTCGGGGAAACCGGCGATGTAGTCGCCGGGATTCTCGGAGCCGAACTCGTCGAGCAGCAAGAACGGATCCAAATCCGGCAGCGGGGCCGCTCCGATGATACGCGATAACCGTACACCGGCGCCGTCGCTGGTTGTTTGTCCGCGCACGATTTGGTCGACCTCGCGCACTGTCTTCGTTTCGGTTGTCTGGCTCATAATCACGTTCTCCACCATCTATAACCCGGTCGAGGTTGCAGGCGCCTCATCCGGTCGGCGTATGACCGCGCAGGCGTCCTAGCAGGAGATGAAAGTATATGAAGCGCTCGCCGCGAACGGGGAGCCTGGCCGTGAAAACGGAAGCACTCATCGGTGGTCGCAGCTTACCTTGAATACTGGCGCTTGAACCTGCTGACGATGATGGAATATCGCGCGAACTTCTTTATGTGGTTTGGGTTTACCATCGTCTATCATGGTACGGCGCTGGCGGCGCTCTGGGTCACCCTGCATCAGTTTCCGTCGATGAACGGCTGGGACTTCCGGCAGATGTCGCTGCTGTACGGCCTTTGGATGATGGGGCACGAGTTTCACAACGCCTTCTTCTTCAACGTGGTCGCCGTTCCCGAGTACGTGCGCGAGGGCCGCTTCGACCGGTTCTTGGTGCGCCCGCTCGACACGCTCTTCCAGGTGCTGACCGTGCCGGCACAGCTTTTTCCCGACGGGCTGATTATTTCAATCGTTTTTTTCGTCTTCGCAACAAGGTACAGCGAGGTGAGCGTCAACCTGACCTTTGTGCTGTTCGTGCCGTTGGTCGTGATCGGCGGCGCGCTGATCGATTTAGGGATTTCGCTAGCCGTCGCAACCGCGTCGTTTTGGTTTATCCGCATCGACACACTGCGCTGGGTCGTGATGTCGCTCGAACAAGAGTTCACGCGCTATCCGATCAGCATCTACACCCGCGGCGTTCGAGTCGTGCTGTCGTTCGTTTTTCCGTTCGCATTCATGAATTACTTTCCGGCAACTTACCTGCTACATAAAACTGAGACCGGGCTCTCGCTCTCGCCGGAGATCGGTCTGCTGACGCCGCTGGTCGGCGTGGCATGGGTGGCTATCGCCTACGCATTCTGGCGATTCGGTCTGCAGCACTACCAAGGAACCGGTTCATGATTTAAGCGAGAGGTTCGACCGTGACGGTAGTCATTTTATCGCCGACGCGAATCTGATCGACGACGTCCATGCCGGCAGTGGTCTGCCCGAAGACCGTGTATTGGCGATCCAAGAAGCGCGCATCCCCCAGGCAAATGTAGAACTGGGAGCCGCCGGAGTTTGGATTCGCCGAGCGAGCCATCGCCACCGTACCGCGCACGTGCGGACGCTCGTTGAACTCGGCATCGAGGTTATACCCCGGTCCGCCGGTCCCAGTACCTTCGGGGCAGCCGCCTTGGACGACAAAGCCGGGCTCGACTCGGTGAAATGTTAAACCATTGTAAAAGCCGCCCTCGGCTAGCTTGATGAACGCGGCCGAGTGCTGAGGCGCCTCGTCTGCATAAAATGAAAAGACGATATCGCCTTTGGGTGTGGCGATGCGAATCTGCGAGGTTCGGGCTTTGTCTTGGTAGGTCTGGAGCTCGTCGCCGGTCGGCGCGGTGTGCACAATCATGCGGCCGTATTTTTAGGCGGCGGTTTGCTTTTCCGCTATTGCGGTACAAATGGAGTTGGTGGATAAAAGCGAGAACCCGTCGGAAGCAAGCACCCGCCAGGGAGGAACCCCCTCCCTTAAAGTGCGTATCCCGCCAAACGCCCGCTTCGGGAAGAATGTCCGCGAAGAAGTCATCGACTACGCCAATCAATCTCACATTGGGCGGTCTGAGCTTGAGGAGTTCGTCTTTGCGGTAGGCGAAGCGCTCGCGAATGCGATCGAGCACTCCGGGAGCAGCGACGTCATCGAAGTGCGCTGTCAAATTGAAGACGACAAAATTATCGCGACGGTGATCGATTCGGGTTGCGGCTTCGTCACCGATCCGCATCCAGCGGTCAGCTTGCCCGATGAGCTCGCTGAACGCGGCCGCGGTATGCCGATCATGCGGCGCTGCACCGATATCTTCGCCGTCCATAGCATTCCCGGTAAGGGAACCGCCGTGGTGCTGGGGCGCTATCTGCCGCCTGCGGCGCCGCCGCATAAGGGAGATCGGCGGGCTTAGTCTAAGCTCGAACGATGAAGGCTCTGTCATTTTTCGTCGCCGCCGCAATGCTCGCGGTTCTAAATCTTCCGTCGCGCGTCGGGGCCCAGGGCTCGTCGGCGATCGGCGCAGCCCCGGTCGATCCTCAAATTGCTGCAATGGTCAATGCCGTTTCAGCAGACGATCTCCGCGATATCGACAAGCACCTGGTCGATTTCGGAACTCGCAATCTCTTCTCCGAGAAGCTTCCGTCGAAAATGCGAGGTGTCTTCGCCGCGCGCGACTGGCTCGCGACGCAGTTCGAGGCCATCGCGAAAAATAGCAGCGGCCGCATGAGCGTTTCGCTCGACACCTACACGCTGCCCAAAACCGACCGAACGCCGCGCGCCGTTTTGGTGTCCAGCGTCATTGCAACCCTCAAAGGTGACGGCGACGGCCGAACTTACGTCATGTCGAGCCATTACGATTCGCGTAACAGCGATGGAAACGATGCGGTGCTCGATTCGCCCGGCGCCGATGATAACGGTTCGGGAACATCGGCAGTACTCGAAGCCGCGCGCGCGATGGCGTCGCACCCATTTCACAGCACGATCATCTTCGCGGCATTCGACGGAGAGGAGCAGGGACTTTTCGGTTCGGCGCACTTTGCCAAACTGCTGAAGTCCCGCGGCGTGCGGGTTGCGGGCGATATCAACAACGATATTATCGGCACCTCACACGGGCATGACGGCGAGGAATCCCCTGACACCGTTCGGCTCTTTAGCGAAGCGCTTCCGGTTGATGCAAAGTTGCGAGCAATCGACCTATTCGGCGCCGAAAACGATTCCCGCTCGCGCGAGTTGGCGCGATTCGTAAAGACAACGTCGGAGGCGTACGTACCGCCGATGCAAGCCGAGCTGATCTATCGCAGCGATCGGTTCTTGCGCGGCGGCGATCAGCAGTCGTTCACCGAGGTCGGTTTCCCAGCCGTTCGATTTGTTGAAGCGCACGAGAACTTTGACCATCAGCATCAGAATGTCCGGATCGAAAACGGCATCGAATACGGCGACCTGCAGAAATACATGGACTTCGACTACCTCGCGCGCGTCACCAAGATGAATGTCGCCGCGCTAGCGGCCCTCGCGCTCGGCCCCGACGTACCGGCGAAAGTGCAGATGCTGACCCGTACGCTCGGCTACGACGCCACACTGCGATGGAAAACGGTTCCGCGCGCCACCGCCTACGAAATCGTCTGGCGTGCAACCGATTCGCCCGTGTGGCAGTATTCGAAAGATGTCGGCAATGTCACGCAAGCGACCGTCAAGGTTTCGAAGGATGACTTTATCCTCGGAGTTCGCGCGGTCGATGCGCAAGGTCACCGATCGGTCGTTGTCTACCCAACACCGGTTCGCGAGTGATGGCTTAGTGATAAATTGCGCGCATCGCCGACTCTATGGTTGGGTAGCGCCAGGAGAAGCCCGCGGATTGCGCGGCCGCCGGAATGACGAGTTGGCTGTTCAGCAGCGTTTGCGAAAAGTCACCGAGGAGTGCCTTTAATGCAAAGGACGGAACCGGAACGAGCGCGGGCCGATGCAGGGCGTCTGCCAGCGTTTGCGCAAGGCGTGCGTTGGTAATCGTCTCCGGCGCCACGGCATTGATCGGGCCGGATAAGCTCGCGCGTTCAATCGCGAAAATGTAGAGATCGACCAAATCGTCGAGATGAATCCACGGAACGAACTGTTTGCCCGAACCGATGGGACCGCCAAGGCCTAACCGGAACGGCCGCTCCATCTGGGCAAGTGCGCCCCCGCTTCCGAGCGCGATACCGGTTCGGATCTGCACGGAACGGATTCCCATCTCGCTTGCCGCGCGGGTCTCACGCTCCCAATCGACGCACACCTCGGCCAAAAAGTCGCTGCCGGGCGCAGAGGATTCATCCAGCGGATCATCGCCACGTGACCCGTAGTAGCCGGTCGCGGACGCACCCACTAAGACCGCGGGCTTCTCGGACAGCGCTCGCATCGAGTCGATGACAAGCCGCGTCCCATATGTGCGCGAATCGTGGATCGCCCGCCGTTTGCGCGATGTCCACCTCCCCGCAACCGATTCACCCGCAAGGTGAACGACCGCGTCCGCGCCGGCAAACGCCGACGGGTTCGCTGCGGTTGCGTTTGGATCGAAGGTTCGCTTTTCGACATCCCCGCCGACCTCAAGACTGCCGACATCGCGACCGAGCGCGATTACGTCGTAATTTCGCGCGCGCAATCCCGCGATTAACGCACGGCCGACAAACCCGCCTGAACCCGTCACCGCGACTATCACCCGATGACCCGCAGCGAAGAGTCTATGGCGGCGAGGGTCTCAGCCACGTCGTCGGTGGTATGAGCGGTTGAGATGAACATGACTTCGTTTTGGGATGGGGCAAGCAGAATGTTGCGCTTACGCATTTCGTGATAATAGCGCGCGAACATCGCTCGGTCGGATGCACAAGCATCGTCGTAGTTTTGGGTTGAACCTGTCCGGAACTTGAAATCGACTATCGATTCTAGCTGAACGACGGAGTAAGGGAGAGATAGACGCGCGAAGATTTCGCGGATGCCG
>JALYVT010000257.1:2000-2641 GCA_030853105.1 Vulcanimicrobiota bacterium | reverse complement strand
GTTTGAACTGGCGTTTGGGGAATGCCTACTATTCATTCATGCGCGAGTTGGACGTCCTGATTCGGCTACGCGATGAACACGGCCTCCACGCGCGATATCACGTTCTTGCCGACGCTCTCTTCCGGGTTGACTACTGGAACGGAAATAAGGTGGGAACGCGTGGGCGGCCCTGCAGGTGCTGTTCGGTGAGAAGAAGCTGGAGGAACGCGTGGTAGGCGTAGGGCTGAACGCGTGCGGCAGATCCTGCGCCGCGCAGCGCGCTGTGGTTGGAGTGACGGCAGGGTACCTTTAAAAATTTCGTCCGTCAGACTAAGGAGCACCGCTCTGACCTCCAGAATGTGATCGCAGCATCTTTTTTGACAGATTTAGTAAGCTCGTGGTGGAGTGAAGCCGTTTGCGATTTTTCGATAATCACTCTGTCGCAAAAAGGAACATTATGATACGACCATTGCGAGTCGTCTACGTTGCAATTTGCTTGTTTCTATTGTTCGCTGTAGTAGCGTGCGGCGGCGGTAATCCCGCACCTGCGACAGCTATTTCGAACAACCCCGTCACCATTCCATTATCGACTACAAGCGGTCAGCTAACTTTTCCTACAATAAATGGTACCTCCGGCACGGCGATATACACGCTCGCTTCTC
>JALYVT010000257.1:0-1990 GCA_030853105.1 Vulcanimicrobiota bacterium | reverse complement strand
CAACCACCTACGTCAACCGACTTAATACTGTCAACTCAAGTGATGTCGGCTGGACTGCCAGTTCCGCTTGGAACGAATGCAAACATATTGATCGCGTTCTCACTGGCGAGCAATCAGCAAATTCAGTTGGCTAATTTCCCTTCATGGAAAGTGTTACCGCCAGTCGGATCCGTTTTAACGGCACCCTATGGAGTCGAAGTTTTTGACGGCACATCATATGTGCAATCATACGCCGCAACTCTTGCGAGCGGATCAATAAGCGCCGCTGCAATCGGTTGCGGTCCCTGCATTATTGCCTCCGGGCATACATATATTTTCGAAATCGTTCAGAATCCAGCGTTAGCTCAATTCCCGCACTAAAAAAGCATCACTCTAGCGTAATTCCGGCAGCTACAGAAGAAGGTTGATTTGAAACGCCGGGGTGATGCTGGCCCGGTTCCGTGGATACTTCCGCTTTGCGGAGAAGGGTCCACCAATGGCCAGAAAGCATCGCTCCTACCCACTGGAATTCCGGCACAAGATCATCGAGCTTGCCCGATCGGGTCGTCGGCTGATGAGCTTGCCGCTGAGTTCAAGCTTGCCGGACAAACAGTTCGAAATTGGATCAAACAAGCTGACCTCGATACTGGACGCCGCAGCGACGGCTTAAACTCTGCGGAGAATTCTGAACTCGCGCGACTTCGCAAAGAGGTGAAGCAGCTCAAGATCGAGCGCGAAATCCTGGGAAAAGCCGCGGCTTGGTTCGCACGCGAGACCGATTCGATTCCCCCCAAGTCTTCGAATTCGTGAAAGCGCATCAAGCCGTATGGCCCATCGCTACGCAGTGCCGCGTGCTGGACGTCTCGCCCAGCGGCTATTATGCGTGGCTCGAGCGACCGCTCTCGAGGCGGCGGCAGTCCGATAAGATCTTGAAAGCTCGCATTGAACAATCGTGGCGAGATTCGCGTCAGAATTACGGTCGACCGCGGATTCAAGCCGATCTTCGGGATGCGGGATTTCACGCCGGCGATAAACGTGTCGCTCGTTTGATGCGGGAGCACAATATTCGAGGAGCGAGCCGACGCAAGAGCTTCAAGACAACGGTACGCGATCGTAACGCTCGACCGGCGCCGGACCTCGTCGAGCGCAAGTTTACGGCGACGGCTCCGGATCAACTGTGGGTTGCCGACATAACGTACGTGCCAACGCTTGCGGGCTTCCTCTTCGTTGCGATCGTCCTCGACGTCTTCAGTCGCCGCGTCGTCGGTTGGGCGATGGAAACGCATCTGCGGACTGATCTCGTTCTCGCTGCGCTCAACATGGCGATCTCTCAGCGCCAACCGTCCAACGTCATTCACCACTCTGACCAAGGCTGCCAATATACATCCGTTGCGTTCGGCAACCGCTGCGGCGAAGCCGGTATTCGACCGTCGATGGGTTCCGTCGGAGATTGTTACGATAATGCGATGTGCGAGAGTTTCAACGCTACGCTTGAGTGCGAACTGCTCGTTAAGCACCGCTTCAAGAATCCGCGCGAGGCGGCTCTTGCAGTCTTCGACTTCATCGAGGGCTTTTACAATCCGCATCGTCGACATACCGCGATCGGCTTCATGTCGCCGATGCAGTACGAACGCCGGAACCCAGCGGCGTGACCTCTAACATTCAACTATCCACGAAAGCGGGCCACCCTCATGGTGCTTTGGCGATGCGATGAAAGAGCAATAATGAATTCCGACACGCCCATTCTGCCCGCACACATTGAGAAGCAAAAAAGCGTGCCGCTGCCGCGCTCGTGCTTCCTGATTTCAGACAATCGTTTCAGCAGAGCAGCATGTTGCAAGCAGTTAGCAGTTAGAGGAGGCTAGGGTGGGACGTGTCAGACTCGCGGCGTTTGCGGTGTCCATAGATTGGTTTGGAGCGGGCCCGGAACAGAGCCTTAACAGGTCGCTGAAAAATCTGTAACAGCGTACGACGAACCTTTTCGCCATTTCGATTTCGGTGGCGTTGTAAC
>JALYVT010000256.1 GCA_030853105.1 Vulcanimicrobiota bacterium | reverse complement strand
CTCCTGCCAACAGCGGCAGGCTCCACTTTGGAAACAGTGCCTTGGCGCGCAGCAGATTGAGCGCGTACGCTCCGGTTGCCAGTCGCGCGCGAGCCGACCGGTTTTTTTTCACGAAGCGGGTAGCCATTTGTGCCTTTTCGATCGTCTTCCGAAGTTCGCTTTCCAGCGTCACATCTTGCGGCGGCTTGATGTGATAGAGGTACGCATCCCATGCAAACTTTGCGCGAAGCTTGCTTTCACGCAATCGCACACCAAGTTCGGTGTCTTCCCAGCCGTAAAGATGAAATTGCTCATCGAACCCGTCCACCCGCTCCAGCGCCATTCGATCGACCGATACATTGCATGTGCAAAAGAACGCGCGTGAATAATTCGCGGCGGTCGGCTGCGGGCGCTCGCGATATGAGGGCACATTAAGGATCGGGCCGGACACGACGGTGCGGGTGTTGCGGTGCGCCGCCGCATGCGCGGCAAGGAATCCGGTCGGGACGTAAACATCGTCATCGATAAACAGGATCAGGTCGTTGGTCGCGGCTGCAATTCCGCGATTTCGTGCGGCACCCCGATTGGGACGCTCCTCAAAGACATAACTGATCTCGTAGGGAAGCGAGGTGCGAGCGTGGTCGACAATGTGCGGGGTCGCATCAGTCGACCCGTTATCCACCACGATAACTTCAAACGGCGGTGCATCGATCTGTTTGCCGAGCGACTCCAGCGCTCGATCTAAGTACCCGGCCCGATCCTTGGTGGCGATGACGACCGAGATACTCATGGATGCGCTAATTCCTCAAGCGCGCCCGCCATCCGCTCGGCGGCGCCGACGTGACCTCGATACAGCTCTTTTAAACGCGCGCCGGTCTGCCGAATCCACGGCTCGTCCGAAAATCGCTCGAGCGCAACCGCCGCAACATGTCCCGGCATCAGTGTGCCATGGAGTTCGAGTGCGATCATCGCGTCGGCGTCGATATTCGGCTGCGTGTGATATTTGAATCGTCGCGAAACGGCAACCACCGCTGCGCGTTTGAGCGGCGTACCGACCAGCGGCACCCGATTCAGATAGGTAAGCGGCCCGTTGATTGCAATGAATTCGGGCGTATTCATCGGCGTACACGCGACGAACGGCTTTCCAAGCGCTGCAAGTTCGATTGCTTTGGTGCCGGGAATAGTGAGGACTAATCGGGCAACGTTCGCGGCTGAGAGTGCGTTGCGCAGAATCGGAAAGCGAAGCTCGCCATTCGGTGTCGCAAGAAACGCCTGGTCATTCTCAATTAGCAGGCGTCCGCGTTGCGCATACATCCGAGGATGACCACCGGCTTCGATTGCCGCTCGAACCGCAACAAGCGAGGTAAATGGTGAGAGTCCGAAAGCGATCGGAAGGTCCCGCGAGCGCTCACGCATCGCAAGCGCTGCCGTAAAGAAGAATGGGATAAGCTGCTCGATCTCGTGCCGACGCGACCCCGGCATGATAAGAATGCCGTCGCGCGGCGCGCCGGCCTCCAGCGGATTCCGCGACTCGAGCAGGGCGCCGTCGATTGCGAGGTTGCCGCTCACGGCGACCGCGCGGGCGGGGATACCGGCGGCGATAAGCTCGGCCGCGTTTGCCTCATCAACCGCAAAACCGGCCGCAAATGTGCTCCGGTAACGCGCCCGCGAAAATTTGTACGTTGCTCCAGTACCCCCCAGACGCTTGTGAATGCGCGCCGCGTGCATGAGATCGCCGCCCAAATACTGCACGACGTCTACCTTCTCGGGCAGACCGGCGACGCTGCGCCCGAATGCTACGCGCAGATACTCGCGGGGCGCATACACCTTCGCGCTCGGAAACAGTTCGCGCGCCACCTCGGTTTCGCGACCGGTCGCATAATCGTCCGGCACAAAAAACAGGTGCACCTCCAGGTTGGGATCGCGCGCATAGAGCGCGCGCAGCAGCGGCCGCGCCCAGCCGGCTAATTCACCCGGACCGTTGCAGGTTAGCGCTATTCGCACAGATCGGGGTTCGCGGCGTATCGTTCGATGATCCGCGCGATGACATCGGTCGTGCTCTTTCCGTCGCTATGGGGCGCCAGCGCGATTCTTCCGCCGTTCGCGAGGACGACGTCGCGTTCGGGCAACTCATCCTCGCGGTATTGCTCGCTCTTCACATGAACATCGGGCTTAATCCGATCGATCAGCGTCTCCGGCGTTCGCTGCGAAAAACCGACAACGGCATCCACGCTGCGCAGTCCCGCAATAATCTCTGCGCGTTCTTCAAACGGCACGATTGGACGGCGCGCACCTTTTAGCCGCCGAACCGATGCGTCGGTGTTCAATCCGACTATCAGCAAGTCGCCCTGTTCACGCGCCCAACGCAGATATTCGACGTGCCCTGCGTGCAGCACATCGAAGCACCCGTTGGTAAAGACGACAATCTTCCCACGTTCGCGCGCAACCTCGCGCCACGCGACCGCTTCATCAAGTTCCAGAATCATGCTCGACCAGCGCTAGGATTTCATCGGCGCGCGCGGTCGCGGTACCGAGTTTTTCGACAACTGCGCCGGCGGCGAAGTTTGCGAGTTGCATCGCTAGCGAAATCGGAGCCTGCGCGGCGAGTGCGAGCGAGAGCACCGCCACGACCGTATCGCCGGCGCCGCTAACATCGAAAACCGTGCGCGCAACCGAGGG
>JALYVT010000072.1 GCA_030853105.1 Vulcanimicrobiota bacterium | reverse complement strand
AGGGGCGGCCGGTTTAGTTGTTGGGCATTACGTCCCCGGGCAAAATAGCGCGGCACTCGCGGTTGTCGGCATGGCCGCAATACTTGGCGGCACGATGCGCGCGCCGTTTACGGCGACCGTGTTCGCGCTGGAGACCACGCACGCTTGGGGTTTGCTGCCCGCGATCTTCATCGGAACCATTGCGGCGACGGCGTTTACCGTGATCTTCGTTCCGCGTTCGATTCTCACCGAAAAGTTAGCGCGACGCGGAATGCACGTTGCGCGCGAATACTCCGTTCACCCGCTCGAACTCATTTCAATCGCTACCGTGATGGTCCCGAGCGCGAAAGCCGTGACGCTTGCCGCTTCCGCTAGTGTCGAATCGATTGCGCGACGTTTCGCTGCACTCGATTCGGAGCTGGGATACAAGAGTTATCCGGTCATCGGCGCGGATGGTACGCCGCTCGGATTAATCTCGCGCAAAGACATCTTGGCTGAAGCTAAGGAAAACGGTACGGCGACGATCGGTTCGATCACGCAGCCGGCGCAAACTATTCACCCGGACGACCGAATGCGCTCGGCCGCCGACAGCATGGCACGGCATTCAAAACGCGGGTTGCTCGTCGTTGATGAGACCGGCGCCTGGGTCGGCTTGGTTACGATGCCCGATCTCATTCGCGCGTGGCAACAAGGTATGGCCGCCGAAACTCGCCGCGTTCGCGTCCGCTCGCTGCGTACCATCACCAATGCTATTTGGAACCGTCCCACAACACCCGATAGCGCTTAGCTATTTGCGGTTTCGAAAGGTCGCAAGTGCGGTCCGGAAGACGATGCTCGCCGCGATGACGATCGCGACCCAGAACGACCAAGCGATCGCGGGTTGCCAGCCCTGCGGGTGGTAGGCCGCCAAGAGGATGGCGATACCGACGATGCATGCGGCCGCGATCATTGCCGCGTTGGCGCGCTCGACCGCCGCGATCGCTTCATCCTCGGTCCCGCCTGCTTCCAGCACAATTGCACAGGCGGCGAGCAGATGCGAAATGTATGGTGTCGGCGGTCGCAGCGGCGGCTCTAACTCCTTGCGCGATTGCGATGCATGCAGTTCCGAAGCATACGCTAGTGCGTCATGGAATCGGAACGAGAGCGGCGAATGCAGCTTCGGCATAGTATTAGAAGGTTGAGCGAAACCGCAACTCGCTCCTTGTCAGTTCGCGTGCGCTCGTTGCGTACCATCACCGATGCCATTTGGAACCGTCCCTAAACACCCGATAGCGCTTAGCGTCGGCAACGTAAGGTGCAGTTTTAGCGCATATCGATGCAATCTATAAGTTGGGCGCGTATCTGCAGAAGCTGCTCATCAGTTACCCTAGAAGAGGTGGGGGTCAGTCGTGCGTGCGGCACTGTTTGAACATTCCATGCTAGAGCGAAACATGCTTTGGTGCAACCGTTTTCGGCCGTCGGCTGAATTAGGAATGAGGCGCCGCCGACGGCAAGTTCTGCTTTTCCGGTTAGAGGCACGACGATCTCAAACGGCAGATTGTCTCCGAAAAACCGTGGAGAACCGACGATTACGCCGGGTCGGCGCTTATTGGGCTCGCCGGTACTCGGCCGCGCGTCTCTCCAATCCACCGCGACAATTTGGCCCGGGCTCATTCTCTAGCGATCCCGGGGAAGAAGTCGGTAGGGTCGTCGTCCCAGCCCTCAGGATGCGCGCGCAAATAGCTTACGGCTTTTTCTACGCTGGCTTGCGTTTGCTTGGCCGCTGCCTCACCCGCCCAGCGCTCAAGAATATCGCGCGCAAGCGCCGATGCCCCCGCCATATCCTGGGTAGATGCGGCTTCCGCCAAGACGCGCCGCGTTTGTTTACTCAAGCGTACCGAAAGTGTGTCTGTCGAGCCCATTGATGAATTGTAACACACACACCGTGTTAATTCAATGAGTCCTAGCGTAACGGCGGGGCGAAATGTGGCATTGACAGGTATGCCAAATGGCAGTACCGTGATTTGCTGAAAGACTCCCCGGGCGCTGGAATCATTTTGGCGTTCCGATGGTTATCCGGCTAGTACCCCTTCGCACGTTTGTCCCAAAGCGCTCGCCGCTCGCGCAGTTCGGCCCCCAACGTATCGTTGCGTCCCATGCCATCACAGTACTCAAATCGAGTGCCACACGCATGGCACTTAGCGAGCTAAGGTTCCGGTATGAACGCTGAAAGCCGCAACGGTTCGTGCTCCTTTAGCGAGATCGCCGATCAAAAGGCGAGGAGGCCAAAATTGAGCGGCAAAGCGGCCGACCAATGGCCGCCCCATTAGTCTGGATATTCTGCATCACGTCCTTCACGATTGCGATCGCCTGCGCGTACGTGTCATGGAATGTGCGGACCGCTGCAAAACTTGCAGAGGTCTATAGCTGTTTCTGAAACAGCCAATAGCGAAGGCTAGAGTAGCTTGCGGGCGAAGCACCGGCGATGAAAACGCGCGACCGCCTCTCGAATAGAGAGCACAACAAGCTGGAATCGCTCATGGAGCTGCGGAACCCCGACGGTCCACTTGATGCTTCGATTTCACGGTTGCACGGTTTTCTGATGTGCGTCGTTTCCGGGCCGATGATTATGCCTTCCGAATGGATTCCGACGGTGTTCGGCAAGAACGAGAGCGACGGCAGCGCTTGGGAAAATATAGATAAGGCGCGGAACGCGATGACGCTGCTCATGCGCTTTTACAACGAGATTTGTACCGATCTTGCTCCGGGCGGCCGGCCCAGCATTTTGATCGATCGTATTGGCGATCCCCCCGATGCGTTCGATCTTGCCATCGATTGGTGTCGGGGTTATATGGTCGGTGTTTCGATGCGCGCCGATGAATGGAAGGAGGCAACCGTCGATCCTGAACTGGCGCGCTTCTTCGATCCGATTGCCGCGCAGGCGTCTACGGAAGAGAGCGGAGTTCATCCAATCAACGAACCCGAGAAGTATGCCGAGCTGCTCGATTTTTTACCGGAATGCGCCGTTGGGATCTATGATTGGTTTCGTGGGAAACTCGTCGCATCGATGCAAGCGCAGTCGGCGACGCCTAGCGGCAGCACCGTTCGACGCGCCAAACCGAAAGTCTCGCCGAATGCACCATGCGAATGCGGAAGCGGAAAGAAATACAAGCGTTGCTGCTCGCCGCTACAGGTCGTTTAGGGGAATAGCAACGAGCGGCATCGCTATTGAGGCTCGTTAGTTAAATAATCAGCATTTTTTTAACTAACGCGAGTCGTTAGTTAAAGCGATTACCTAACGGACCGCGTCGGCGCGGGCCGAGACCGATGTCATCATCCCGCAGGCGCGGCATGTGAAATAGGCGCGCTCTGCCAAGTGCCCGATCAAAAACGCCACGTCGTTACAAATCGGGCAGAGCTGGCGGCTCGGCTCCTCTAAAATGTCGTCGTCGAAGGATGTGCATGGTTCGTTCACGCAATCCCATCACGACGAGCCGCGTCTATGACAAGGGGTCCAATCGCCATGGATGACCGTTTTTTTGCCGAGCCGATCCGCAATTCGCCATATGAGTATCCCGGCGTGATAGTCGGCCTAGTAGGTTACATGTAACCTCGGGCGAAGAAAACCCATATGGCAACATCGAGCGCAGGGCGAGAAAAGGTGCAGGCGCATCGCGACCGCCTCCGACAGAGCGGCTTACGCCCTATTCAAATTTGGGTCCCCGATGTGCGATCGGCGGCCTTCGCTGCCGAGGCGCACCGGCAGGCTCTGGTTGTCGCGAAGAGCACGCACGCTCAGGCCGACCAAGCCCTTATCGACGCGATTAGCGATTGAGTCAAACTGTACGGCGCGGCGACATCTGGACCATCTCCGGCGGTAAAGACTACGCTGGGAAAGCGCCGCCGGCGGTGATCATCCAGGATGACCGCTTCGACGTGACGGACTCAATCACGATTTGCGCGTTCACGACCGATCCGGCGGACGCTCCCATTTTCCGCCTCCTGATCGAGCCGGACGCCGGCAACGGATTACGAATGGCGTGCCGTCTTATGGTGGACAAAATCACGACGATCCCAAGACTAAAACTCGGAAAGCGAATGGGGCGCCTAAGAGACGAAGACCTGGTGCGCCTTAATCGCGCAATGCTAGTCTTCATGGGGATTGCCTAGTTCAAGAAAACTGCGTCAAGCGCCGCCGGAAAAGTCGCTTGACTTGGGAGCGAGTCTCCTGTAAAATGCGGGGGTTGTGGTCCACTCCGGCCGTGGCTTTCTTTGCGCGTGCCGGGGAAGAAAATAGGCAGTACGCCTGGATCAGTTGTCTTTTGAGGACGAGGAAATATCATGAAGAATATCCTTGGCCGCAAGGTTGGGATGACGAGCGTGTTCACCGATGACGGCCGATATGTGCCGGTCACGGTGATCGAAGCCGGTCCCTGCACAGTGGTCGAACGCAAGACGAAGGAAAAACACGGCTACGAGGCCGTTGCGCTTGCATTCGGCGAGATCAAAAAATCTCGCGTCACCCGTGCCCTTGCCGGACATTATAAGAAGAACGAGGCCGCGCCGGCCCGCTACATCCGCGAGTTTCGCGCTGATATTGACGGTGTCGAGGCCGGAGCTACCGTTACCGTGAGCGGTTTTGAGATGGGCGACCGGGTCGATGTGGTCAGTATCTCCAAGGGCAAGGGCTTTGCCGGCGGTATCAAACGGCATAACTTTTCGGGCGGCGGTGCAAGCCACGGCTCGATGATCCATCGCCAGCCGGGCTCCAACGGCGATACCAATGCGGGCCGCACCGTCAAGGGCAGCCGTCGGCCGGGTCACATGGGCGTCGATCGGGTCACCCACCAAAATCTCGAAGTCGTGCGCGCCGATGCCGAGCGTAATCTGCTGCTCGTGCGCGGGCCGATTCCGGGGCCGAAAAATGCGCTGGTCGTGGTGCGCCTGAGCGTCAAGAGCGACCGAGTCGCCGCGGAGGCCAAATAATGCCCAACGTTATCGATACCAGCGGCAAGGTGCTGCGCGAAGAGCAGCTTCCGGCGATCTTCGAAAAAGATTACAGCGATAAAGTCCACACAATTTACCGTGCGGTCCATCGCGAGCAAGCCAGCCCCCGCGCCGGCACCGCTTCAACCTTGCGCCGCGACGAAGTCAGCGGCGGTGGTCGCAAGCCGTGGAAGCAAAAAGGCACCGGACGCGCCCGTCAGGGTTCGATCCGCTCGCCGCAGTGGCGTCACGGTGGCGTGGTCTTCGGGCCCAAGCCGCGCAGCTATGTCAGCGACCTCAATAAGAAAGAACGGCGCCTCGCGTTTATCGCGGTGCTCTCGGATCGCTTCAAAAACGGCGCGATCACGATTCTGGATACCGCCGATTTCAAGCTCGCGAAAACGAGCGAGTTCGCCACGATGCTCTACGGAAATGCAAAAGATGCCAAGCACGGTCCGAGCACGCTTGTCGTCTACGGACAAGACGAAGCACTCGGCGATACGTTCCATCGCATCGGCGGCAACCTGAAAAAAGTCGGCGTCACCCATAGCGGTGCGCTCGATGTCAAAGATGTGCTGCGCTACAACCGCATCGTCTTTACCGCCGGTGCCTACAGTGAAATCACCGGGCGTTTGAACGCCGGACCGAAGAACGAGGTCGCCTCCTAATGGACGTACGCGATATCATCATCTCGCCGCGCATTACCGAAAAAGCGATGGCGAGCGCGCTTAGCCATCAGTACAGCTTCGTGGTTCATCCGCAAGCGACCAAGACCCAGATCCGGTACGCGGTTGAAGAAATCTTCAAGGTCAACGTGACCAAGATCAACACGGTCAACGTCGCGGGCAAAACGCGCAACTTCGCGCGTCGCGGTGCCAAAACGTCCGGTAAAACCTCGGACTGGAAAAAGGCCGTCGTCACTTTGAAGCCCGGTCAAAAAATCGAACTGGGCGGCGTCAATTATTTTGAGCAATAATCATGCCAGTTAAAAAATATAAACCGACCAGCGCCGGACGGCGCTTCATGACCACGATGGATTTCTCCGAGCTTTCAAAAGTTGCTCCGGAGCGCTCACTCATCGAAGTTCGCAAGAAGCACTCCGGGCGCAATAACAACGGGCACATCACGGTGCGCCACAAGGGCGGCGGCTATCGCCGTCAATATCGCATCATCGACTTCAAGCGCCAGAAAGATGCGATTCCGGCCAAAGTTGCCACGCTCGAATACGATCCGAATCGTTCGGCTCGCATCGCGCTGCTCAACTACAAGGACGGCGAGAAGCGCTACATTCTTGCACCGCTCGGCATCAAGGTCGGCGATGTGATCGAATCCGGCCCGAACGCCGATATCAAGAACGGCAACTGTTTGCCGATCAAAAACATTCCGGTCGGCACGGTCATTCACAATATCGAATTGCGGCCCGGGCAAGGCGGCAAGCTGGTGCGCAGCGCCGGCGGTTCAGCTCAGCTGATGGCCAAGGAAACCGAGTACGCGCAGGTGCGTATGCCATCGGGCGAAGTGCGCAAGATTCAAATCGTCTGCCGCGCGACCATCGGCCAGCTCGGCAACATCGAGCATGAAAACGAAGTCGTCGGCAAAGCCGGCCGTCAGCGCCATCGCGGCATTCGCCCGAGCGTTCGCGGTATCGCGATGAACCCGGTCGACCATCCGCACGGCGGCGGTGAAGCGCGCTCGACCTCGGGTCGGCCGCCCACAACGCCGTGGGGTCAGATGACGATGGGCAAAAAGACGCGCCGTAACAAGCGCACCACGAAGATGATCGTTCGTAAACGGAAGGCCAAATAATGGGACGCAGTTTAAAGAAGGGTCCGTTTGTTGCGGATCACTTGCTGGTCAAGATCGAAAAGATGAACGAAGCGCGCGACAAGCGCGTGATCAAAACCTGGAGCCGCAGCTCAACGGTTGTTCCGCAGATGGTCGGTCACACGATCGGTGTACACAACGGCAAAGCCCACGTTCCGGTCTTCGTCACCGAAAATATGGTCGGTCACAAACTCGGCGAGTTTTCGCCGACGCGGCTCTTTCGCGGTCACGGCGGCGATAAGGCGGCGGTGAAGTAATGGCCGTACACGAGCAAGCGCGCACCGAAGCGGTCGCGCATCTGAAGTTCGCCCGCATGGGCCCGCGCAAATTGCGCCGGGTTGCCGATGCTATTCGCGGCAAGAGCGTGCGCGAAGCGCTGGTCATGCTGCAGTTTGCCGGCGTCTTTGCGGCCGAGCCGATCGAGAAACTCGTTAAGAGCGCAGTTGCCAACGCCGGCAACAACCACGATCTGAATACCGACGATCTGTTTATTACGCGCATCACCGTTGACGGCGGTCCGGGCGGCCGATTCACCAAGCGGCTCGATCCGCGCGCGCAAGGCCGCGCCAACTTTAAGCGCAAGCGCATGTCGCACGTTACCGTGGCAGTCGGCGAGAAGCCGATAACCAAACAACGCAAAGTGCGCGGCGGTGCGTCGATCTCGCTCAAGCGTCCGCTTCGCCGCTCCACCGGCGCGGCGACCTCGACCGACACCTCGCAGGCGGCTCCGAAAACCCGCAAGGCCTCAACCAAGAGCGCACAGAGCGCACGTGGTAAGGCAGCGCATAAGAAGACCGCCGACAGCAAGCCCAAGCCCGCAGATAAAAAAGAGGACGCATAATGGGACAAAAGATTCATCCGGTCGGCTTGCGCCTCGGAATCACGCGGACTTGGGATAGCCGCTGGTTTGAGAAGAAGCATTACCAAGAGTGGCTGCATGAAGATTGGGCGATTCGCAAGTATTTCGTTCGCTGGATGCGCCCCGCCGCGATCAGCAAGATCGAGATCGAACGCCGCACCAATCAAGTGCGCGTCATCGTTCACACCGCCAAGCCCGGTATCATCATTGGTAAGCGCGGCGTCGGTATCGAAGATATCCGCCAGAGCCTCGAAAAACTGACCGGCAAAACCGTGCAAGTCAACGTCATGGAGATCAAGCATCTCGAACTCGATGCGCGTTTGGTCGGCCAGAACATCGTCGATCAGCTCGAGAAGCGCATCGCGTTTCGTCGCGCCATGAAGCAGGCGATCATGCGCAGCATGAAGGCCGGCGCGCGCGGTATCAAAGTGCAGTGTTCTGGTCGTCTGGGCGGCGCTGAAATTGCGCGCACCGAGCGAAACCACGACGGCAAGGTGCCGCTGCACACGCTGCGCGCCGATATTGACTATGCCAACGTTGAAGCGTTCACCACGTTCGGACGTATCGGCGTAAAAGTCTGGATATATCGCGGTGAAGTGCTGCCGGATCAACCCCGCACCGAACAGGCGCGTCCGGCCGTCGATCGCGGCGACCGCGCCACGTTCCGCGATCAACGCACCCGCGCACCTCGCGGCGCCGCACGTCCCGCACGCCCGGTCGAGATGGCAAACGCAACCCAGGAAACGCCGGCCGAACAAACTGAGAGCGAACCGGTAATCCTCGAACAAGCAGCGCCGGGACCGGAAGTTGTCGAGAACGCGAGTCAAACGATTGATGCGCAGCAGAATCTCGCAAGCGAAAGCGTCCAAGAATCATCCGCATCGAACGCGGTCGTAGAAGATACCGCGCCGACACCGCCGATGCCGGCAGAAGCCGACCATTCCGAGCCGGCGCAAACGATTGCTGTTGAAGAAGAAGCGTGGACTCCGAACCCTGAGCCCGCTGCATCGCAGATGATCTCACCGGAAGCGCCCGCGCAAGCAGAGCCGACCGCGCCGAGTGCATCTGCAGATACCTCACCGATTGCGAGCGAGAGCGATCTTCCCAAACACGCCGGTCCGCAGGGCGAACCGCACGTGTCGGCTCCGACCACAGAGAGTGCTGAATAATGCTTACACCAAAACGCGTCAAATGGCGCAAAGTTCATCGCGGTCGAATGACCGGCAAAGCGATTCGCGGCAGCACGCTCACGTTCGGTGATTTTGGTTTGCAGGCGCTCGAACCGTGCTGGATGACCAATCGTCAAATCGAAGCCGCTCGTATCGCGCTCACGCGCCATATCAAACGTGGCGGTAAAGTCTGGATCAAAGTCTTTCCGGATAAATCGGCAACCAAAAAACCAGCCGAAGTTCGCATGGGCGCCGGTAAAGGTAATCCCGAGCATTGGGTCGCGGTTGTGCGTCCCGGCCGGGTGCTGTTTGAGCTCTCCGGCGTTGCGCCGGATGTGGCCAAAGAAGCGCTTCGGCTGGCTGCTGCAAAACTGCCGATCGGAACCAAAGTCATTACGCGTGCGGAGGTTGAGGCATGACCAAACATGAGCTGAATGATTTGCGCGGGCTAACCATGCCTGAGCTGATCCAGAAGGCGCGCGAAACCAAAGCCGAGTTGTTCAACTTGCGGTTCGCGCTGCGCACCGGTCACTTGAGCGATTTTAGCAAAGTTCGCGAGATGCGCCACAATTACGCAAAGATTCAAACCGTCATCTCGCAGAAGCGAATCGTCGAGGTTGGTACCAATGGAGCAGCATAACGTGGTCGAGCGCAAAGTTTCGCGCCGAGTCAAGCAAGGTAAAGTCGCCTCCAATAAAATGGAGAAGACCATCGTCGTTGTTACCGAGACCCGCGTTCCGCATCCGGTCTACGGAAAGATCGTGCGCAAGTCGGTCCGCTTCAAAGCCCACGATGAAAAGAACGAAGCCGGAATCGGCGATACCGTGCGTATTATGGAATGCCGTCCGCTCTCAGCTGATAAACGCTGGCGGCTGGTCGAAGTCGTCGAGAAAGCCAAGTAGTCATGATTCAACAAGAGACGCGACTCAAGGTCGCCGACAATTCAGGAGCCCGCGAGCTGCTCTGTATTCATGTGTCGGGTGGTAGCCGACACAACTACGCGCATGTCGGAGATATTATCGTCGGCACGGTTAAGAGCGCGATACCCGGCGCCGCGGTCAAGAAGGGGCAGGTCGTCAAAGCGGTTGTGGTACGCACCTCATCCCCAATTCGGCGCGCCGACGGTTCGGTCGTCAAGAGCGACGACAACGCCTGCGTGATCATCAAGGGTGATAAAGATAATCTCGATCCGCGCGGCACGCGCGTCTTCGGCCCCGTGATGCGCGAACTGCGCGATCGCGGCTTTTTGAAGATCGCCTCGCTTGCGCCGGAGGTGCTGTAATGTCGAGCATCGTTAAGGGCGACACCGTGATGATTCGGCGCGGCAAAGAGAAGGGCAAACGCGGCACGATTAAGGCCGTCTTTCCGCGGGCCGGCATGGCGACGATCGAGGGCTTAAACGTCGTTAAGCGTCATACCAAACAGGGTTCGCAAGGCGGCAACATGGGCT
>JALYVT010000071.1 GCA_030853105.1 Vulcanimicrobiota bacterium | reverse complement strand
GACGAGTTGCGGAAACTTCGCGCGGAGGTCTTGGACTTTGGGTTTGTCGTTAATGACGATGTAGGGGTTATTTGGATTGTGATCCATGTAGAATTGGTGGTAGGCTTCGGCGGCGTAGAAACCGTGGAGCGGTTTGACTTGGGTTACGATCGGGTCGCGGAAGATGTGTTTGGCTTCCAGCGATTTCATCTCGCTTAGGGTTTCGCGTCGCTGCGTATCGGTGGTATAGAAAACTTCCGACCGATACTGCGAGCCGCTGTCAGGCCCTTGGCGATTAAGTTCGGTGGGGTCGTGCGCTACGGTAAAATAGACGTTCAGCAACTGACTGAACGAGACTTTGGAGGGATCGTAGTCGATCTGCACCGATTCGGCGTGTCCGGTTGTTCCGGTGCTCACCGCCTCGTACTGCGCGGTCGAAGCTTGGCCTCCCGAGTAGCCGGCGACAACCCGAGTCACGCCCTTAACGTGTTCGAAGACGCCCTGCATCCCCCAGAAGCACCCGCCGGCGAACACAACCCGTGGCGTCGGCTGCGCGGATGCGGAACTGGCCCCGACGAGCGGGGCTAGCGCGAACGCCACAGCGAGAAGGCCAAGACCGATGCGCGAACTGAGTTTACTCTTCATATCACTAGTTGAACGCTTGCGGAGACATCTCGGATGAGTCGGCGATTAAACCGGCGCATCGTTCTGATGCGCGGCATAGGTGTGCGGGTCGAAGTACCAGTCCGGCAGGCTCTTCGGAAAGGTGACGTTGCGGAAGTAATAGTCGATATCTTCACCGTCGCCGACGTAGGTTCGATCGACGGAGCCATGGATATGCGTGACGATCGGGACACCGTCCAGCATCTGCATGTCGAGGGTGAACATTACGGCATAGGTCTTGTCGCCTTCCACAAAGAGCTTGTCCGTGGCCACGACTTTCTGCAGTTCGAGCGTCTTTTTGTCAACGTAGAGCTCGCGTAGCCGATTGCGATCCGGGTTGCGATACGGGATCACGGAGAGATGCAGCTCGTCGCCTTCGGTGCTGACCTTGGTGACGGTATAGTCGTCATGCACGCGCGATTTGACCGTCGCGATGACGCGCAGCGGTGTGAAACTCGGCTCGGGGGTCGGCACGAAGTCGACCGAGCGCGGATGGACTGGGGCCGGTTCAAACAGATCGGCGGTCGGCGGTCCCGGATCCTCAAGCTCTTCGGCCCCTTCGCGCGCGTTATTAAATGCCGGGCGATTGAACTCCAGTGGACCGCGGTAATCGCCGCGGAAGACATGGCGCTGAAGCGCAGCTTTGTCGACGTTCCGAATCCAAACATTGTACTTGTAACTGCTGACAAAATCCGGATAGCCGAACTGCGTATCTTGTTTGCGTTCAATCTGATAGGTTTCAAACGGCGGCGGCGGCCGATGCGAGCGAAAGACGTTGCGCACTTCAACCAGCAGCTCCTGAGGCGTCGGTGATGCAGGCGCTTGGCCGGCCGCGCTAGGAGCGGCGCGCAACGACTCCGGCACGGCGAGCACGACCAGGAGTGCAGCGCAAGCGATCAAAACTAAAAACGAGCGATTCATTCTTCCTCAAATAACGCCGGAGAACCCAAAAGGGTTCAGCCTCGAAACGCCGCGGACGGACTGCGAGTGACTTCAAGGCCGCGTGAGTGGTGATTCAACGCTCGCGAACCGCTCAGGAACGGATTGCCGGCCTCAAAGAAACGCAGTTCACGGTCAGCTGCGCGGGTGAGGCCGATTCGAACACTCGTCCCGATCGGACCGGTCGACCGCGAGCCGGTCCCAAGCCATAGGCGTTTGTCGGAGCACAGATCGACACCGTCGTAGCGAGCGTCGATTCCCAGAGCTGCCGTCAGCTTTCCGGGTCCGTTCGTGAGATCGGCGATTCGCTTAACGCCTCGTCGGCTGCGCATCAACTCGACTCCATCGGTCGGCTCAATCGCTCGAATCAGCACACCGGCTCCCGAATTCGCCGCTTCGCTGCTGACATTCATCATAAAGTGGTTTCCGTAGATATAGTAGATGTAGGCGTGGCCGCGCGAGAGAAACAGTGATTGGTTTCGAGCCGTCCGACCGCGAAATGCGTGACAGGCTTCATCGTCGATCAAATAGGCTTCGGTCTCAACGATTCGGCCGCTCATCCGCGTGCCGCGACGATCGAGAACCAGGTTTTTGCCGATCAGGTAGCGCGCTAACTCCGGCGTTTGACTCGGAAGCTCGGGGCGTCGAAGGTGTCTCAACTAGCCGCCACTCCCGCGAGCGGAATGTCATGACGAGCCGCGATCTCTTCCCACTCGGCGGTTGCTTTTTGGGCGAACCGCGTGCGCAACGCATTCGCATCGGTGCATTCGATCTCGAGCGCGCTTGGCAAGCGCTTCAGAAAGTGCGCCTCTATTGCCGCGAGCGCGATCCAGCCATCGCGGCTGCGATACAGATTGTAGTGCGGCGATCCGCCGCCTAATACGCCGCTCGCATTTGTTAGGCCGTGTGCGTAAGACGCGTGTAATTCCTGTGCCGCGTCGGCGATTGCGATCTCGCTGCGAGTCGCCTGGCCGCCGCGCTCGCGCAGCAGCAGCGCAGCAAGCGCAGCGCTCACTGCCTGTTCTGCGGCCATCATGTCGGCTGCAACGTACCGCGGCATCTGCGGCGGCGCGAGCAATCCGGCTCGCGCTTGAAACGTTAAATCGTGCCCAGGTCGATCGCTAAACGGCGCGCGCTCACCAACAATGGCAATGTGACAGAGCGTTGGGAAACGAACGTGCAGCGCATCCCATCCAAGTTCCAAACGTTCCAACGCGCTAGCGCGCATCGCCGAAATCATGAGATCGGCGTTGTCGAGTCGCGCATGCAATTCGGCCTTCCCGGCCGCGCTGCGCAGATCGAGGCGGACGACGGTTTGTCGCGCGCACAGTTGCGCGTACCACTCGGGGGCGACCCCTTGCAACGCATCGCCGACGATCGGCTCGACTTTGAATCCTTTCGCGCCCAGCGCACAGAGACGCGCGGTCGCCAACGGCCCGGGAATGTTTGTCGTGAGCGAAACGATCCGCACACCATCCAATACCGCAGTCGAAATACCCCCTCCTTAACGCAGGCCGCAACGGGCGCAGCGTTTCGCAGATTAGCCTGCCTGGTAGAAAACCCCTTAAAATGGGAATGACGGCAAGGATGCGCAAAGCTGTTTTAATCGCCTGCCTGAGTTCGCGTCATGCCGCAGAGTATTACGGGCAGGCCCAAAAGCTCTTGACCGAACGCGGTTTCGAGCTCGAGGCCCACACCGCGAAGAGTAAGAAGGCGCTGCGCAAGCGAGTGCGTGCCCTAATCAAAGCCGGTCATCGACTGATTCTTGTCGCCGGCGGCGACGGCTCCCAGACCTGTGTCGTCGGAGAGTTCGCTCATCGAGATGCGGTGTTAGGCGTGATCCCGGCCGGTACCGGAAATAGCTTCGCCATGGGGCTGGGCATCGGTGAAAGCCTGCAAGAGGCGATCGATGTGATTGTCGACGGGAAAGTTGCAAGTATCGACTTGGGCCGCGCAGGGAAGACCTATTTCGCCAACTTTTCAACCATCGGGTTGGCCTCGAATATTGGAAATGACACGAACCACCTCTTAAAGTCGGTCCTCGGCCCGGTCGCCTACGGCCTCGCTGCGGTTGGTCCGATCCTTACGCACAAATACTTTCGGGCGCGCGTAAAATGGGACGGAAATGTGTCCAAACTCAAGACGCATCAGATTATCGTCGCGAACGGACGAGACTACGGCCATCAGCCGATCGCCCCAGACGCAACCTTTACCGACAAGCGTTTGAGTTTTTTCGCGAGCTCCGGTACCAGCCGCATCGACATTCTCAAAACGTACGTCGCGCTAATGCGTGGGCGCCAGCAAGAGTTAAACGAAGCACAGTATTTCTCGGCACGCAAAATTAAAATTAGCACACGTCCGCGCGTGATTATTGACATCGACGGGAACGATCTCGGTCGCACGCCGGTGAAGTTTTCGGTCGCGCCGGCGGCTTTACGGGTGATGGTGCCGCAGAGTTTCGGAGAGACGGCATGATCCCCGAGGTTCGCTGGTGGATCGCGAGCGCGGCGTTCTTAATTGCCTTTATTTTGCTGGGGTTGTATGTCACGCACCACGGGCTGAGCCGGCTGGATGTTGAGGCCGTTGCATTGCGCGATCGAAGCACCGCCCTCGCAGCGTTCTTTACCCTCTCGGGGCGAACGCTGCCCTTGTTGGTTCTCGGTGCGATCGGAATCGGCATTTTAGCATTTGCCCGCGCAAACATTTGGATTGGGGTAGCGATCCTGGTCTCCGAGGTCGCCTCACAAGGCGTTGCTGAGCTCTTTAAGCATCTCTTCAATCGTCCAAGACCCGACTATTGGCTGATCGCCCGTGAACTCGGTAATTCGTACCCTAGCGGCCATGCCGCAACTTCAGTAGTTTTTTATGGCGCGTGGATCGCCGTTATCGCCGCCGCATCCCTTCCGAAGGCCGTCGCTATTCCGGCGATCGTTCTTATCGCAGCATGGTGCATCGGGATTGACTTTTCTCGGCTTGCACTCGGCGCTCACTATGTCACCGATGTCATCGGTGGCAGCTTGTTCGGTGCGGCGTGGTTGTGCGCGGTACTCGCGATCGCGGCTCACTTTAATGTGACCGTTTCGGCTTAACGCAAGAGAGTTCTCACTGCACGGCGAATTCGTGCGTGCGTGAGCTCTGTTAGAAAAACGCGCCGACGCAAGAAACCAAACCGCGCAGGCCAATCTGTTCTTCTTATCGCCGTGGTCGCTGCTGCTGTTGCCGTTTTCGTTTATCGGCAGAACACGTCTACATCGATTTCTCACCATCGCAAGACGGCCGTCGTTCTTCCAAGCGCCGCGCAAACCACGCAAGCAGTACTGCCGGCGAGTGCAACATCAACGCCGACTCCCGCACCGACTCTGCAACCGAGTCCCCAATCAATGGTCGCGACCGCCGCGCCCACAGCCGAGCCCCGAGCGGCGAGCAAAGCGAGCGGCGCACAATTGGCGATCATCATCGACGATTGCGGGCAGTGGATCGCTACCGAACGGGCCCTGATCGCGCTGCCGATTCCGATTACCATGTCGGTTCTACCGCACGTTCCCTATACCGCAACGATCGCGCAGGAAGCGGCGGCCGCTCACCAGGGCGTCATGCTGCATCTGCCGATGGAACCGATCTCGCATATCTATCCCGGTCCCGGCGAGATTAAAACCAGCATGAGCGATGCGCAGATTGCCGCGCAAGTCACCGATGATCTTGCTCAGGTACCGCTGGCTCGCGGGGTGAATAATCACGAGGGAAGCGAAGCCACGGCAAATCTTCGCGTCATGCGCGTGGTTGCTGCGACAATCGCGCAGCACAGCGGCGATTTCTTTATCGACTCACGCACAGCGGCTGACTCGGTCGCTGCGCAAGTCACGGGGGCGGCCGGTATTCCAAGCGCTTCACGCGATGTGTTCCTCGACAACACCGCCAATACGATTCAAATCGAGGCGATGCTGGCGCAAGCCGCCGCAATCGCGCAGCGCAACGGCAGCGCAATCGCCATCGGCCATCCGCGACCGACTACCCTGGCCGCTATAACCGCGATGATCCCAAAGCTGCAAGCAGAGGGCATCACCTTCACGCTCGTGCAGAGCATCGTACCGTCCGCCGCTCGCTAATTTCAGGGCGTGAAACGAAACGGAAGGTCTTCTTCGGTGCTTAATCCCGCGGCGTTTCGTGCGATCACGCGAAGGACGTAGCCGCGCTGAAAGATGCCGGGCAGGTCGATGATTCGCTGTGTAAATGCAAACTGGCCAAATGCAGTCCGCTGCGCGTTAAATGAGAACAGCTCCGTGCGAATCTCGACGCTCGCGACATTAGTTCCGGTTGCGATTCGGCCGCTCCAAACCTCTCCCGGCCTAACGCGCAGCGCATTGAGATGAATCCGTAGAATCGCCGGCACCACGTTGGGCGGCGCGAGCGCGGCAGTCGGCCAATCGCTCGGCAGTTGCCCGCCGACGCTGACGATGCGCGAATCGATCGGCACCGGTCTGCTCGCGCAGCCTCCGATCGCGATCGCCATGACGAAGAGAAGAACGACGCGCACGGCCTCTGACTTTGAGCGAATCGAGGAGAGCCCTGCTTTGCACTCGAAGCGCCGGGAATCCAACCGATGAATCAAATCGACAAACCGCTGCCGAGTATAGGGTTCGACTATGCGATCGGCATTGTCGCTCTGTGGCTTGTGGGCTCGCTCTATGTCGACGCCTGGGCGCACGGGCACGTCGCCGTTGAGAGTTTCTTTACGCCGTTCCACGCGGCGTTTTATAGCGGTATCCTTGCGGCGCTCGTGGTGGTCGGTGTGCTGGTCACCCGAAATCATCGCGCCGGCTATCCATGGCGTCACGCGTTTCCAAAGGCGTACCGTTTTACGGTTCTCGGCGTCATTCTGTTTGTGTTTGCGGGCTTTGGCGACATGCTGTGGCACCTGCTGCTCGGGGTCGAGAACGGAATTGACGCGCTGCTTAGCCCGACGCATCAGGCCTTGGGGTTCGCCATCCTACTTATTGCAAGCGGCCCGGTCTGCGCCGCACTTGAGCGCGGCCGTGCGCGCGTTTCGTTCGCGCAGCAATTACCGCTGCTGCTTTGCCTTGCAACCTGGCTCGGCTTGATTCATTTTGGCACGGCGTATGCTATCGATCCCGCGGCATCGCGCGCGAATGCGCCGCTGTTGATCGCGAACGGATCGCACGACGTGCTTACAATTCTTGCGGTCACTTATTACAAGCTCGGTTACGGGGTCTTAGTCATTATTTTTTGGAGTCTGCTGATCGCTGGGTTCGGCCGATTTGCTGCGATTCGCTTCCCTTTGGCACCGGGCGCGTTGACGGTGCTCTTCGTTCTCGGCAACTCAATGCTCGCCGCACCGTACACAAACGATACTCCGCTGCTGCTGATCACCGTTATCAGTAGTTTTGTCTGCGGAGTTGTCGGCGATCTGCTCGTTGCGTATGCCGACCCGCACTCCGGTCCAGGCGCGGCGATGCGTTTCACGATCATCCTACCGGTCGCATATTTCTCGACGTATTTTATCGCTACATGGATTGCGGGCGGCATCTGGTGGGATTGGAACGTCGTCCTGGCCTCGACCGGTTGGGCGGCGGCAACTGGATTCGGACTGAGCCTCTTCGTCGGCCAACTTCGCGAGGCACAGTCGTGATTTTAACCGAACTGAACCGACTCTTCGGCGTCGACATTCCGCTGCTGAACGCGCCGATGACCCCGCAGGCCGGCGGCGCGCTTGCACGCGCTGTCTGCGAAGCCGGCGCGCTTGGTATGCTCGGATTCGATGAAGACGAAACGCTCGAGCAGATCGGCGAGCAACTGGCGCTCCTCAAGACGGATAACTTTTCTGGACCCTTCGGCGTCGGACTGGTTGGTTGGGTGCTGGAGCGAACACCGCAGTTGCTCGATCTGGCGATTGCCGCGAGACCCGCATTCATCAGCATCTCATTCGGCGATCCGGCGCCGTACATCGCAAAAGTTCATGCAGCCGGTATCCTAGCCGGAGCGCAAGTTCAGAGCCGCGCTTGGGCACAGACCGCCCTCGACGCAGGCGCCGATATTTTAGTCGCGCAAGGCACCGAGGCGGGCGGCCACACGGGCAGAGTAGGAACGCTTCCACTGCTGCAGATCGTGCTGGAAATGACCGATCGGCCGGTGTTGGCCGCCGGCGGAGTTGCAACCGGCCGCGGAATGGCAGCCGCGCTCGCGGCGGGAGCTGCCGGGGTTTGGGTGGGGACGCCCTTTCTTCTCGCTTCGGAGAGCCGCAGCACACCCGCTGCCCAAGCGAAGATCATTGAAAGCGATGAAACGCAGACGCAGCTCACGAGCGTCTACGATCGCGCGCAGGGCAAGCCTTGGCCGGCCGATTTTTCCGGCCGCGCGCTGCGCAATCAATTTCTCGACAGATGGCACGGCCACGAAGATCAGCTATTCGACGATCCGAGCGCACTCACCGATTTTCGGCGCGCAAAGGGCGAAAATGATTACACGCGCGCCAACATCTACGCCGGTCAATCGGTGGGTCTCATAGACCGCACGCGCCCGGCCGCTCAGATCGTCCGCGATATTGCCGACGAAGCGCAGGTTCGACTAGCCGCGGTTTCCGGGTTACTGACCTGAGCTGGGCGTTTGCAGTGGAATCGGCGTGCGCCGCGGCCGAGGAACACCGGTAAAGATCGGCTTCGGCGTCACCGGAGGAGTCGGCGTAAAGATCACGGTGGGCAAAACTTGCGGTATCTGCGGATCGAACGGACTCGGCAGGTGTATAGGCGGACTGGGCGGCGTTCGCACTGTCAGCACATGATGCGCACCATCGAAACTCACGCTTTCGCCAAGGGCTCGCAGGATCGGTGCAATCTCAACGTAGGCGCTCTGCAAGGCAATCGCCTGATCGGGTGCGATTCGAATCCGCGCTACGTGGCCTTCGCGCCAGAGCAAAAGTCGGCCGTTAGCGTACGCCACCCTGGTTGCGACGCGGGTGAGAAACGGCATTACCGGGGCGACTACGTGCCCTCGCAACAGGTAGGGCGGATCGTACGATCTCACGATCGCTCCGTTGAGGGTCAACGTCAGCGCCGCCGCACCAAGTGGGAATATCATCGTTGAATCTCGATATACCGCAGTCGATGAAACGACTCATCCTTGCCTTTCGTGAGGCAGCGCTGCGGTTCTCGCGTGACGGCTGCGCGTTCTTAGCGCAAGCGCTCGCCTTCAATGCGCTTTTTGCGCTCTTTCCGCTCGTCGTCCTAACGCTTACGACGGTCTCGATTGTGAGACCCAACAGTCAGCAGCAAGTTCTCAACACGATCAATACCCTCGCGCCGGAACTCCACTCATTCATCGCCGGCAACCTTCAATCGTATATCTACGGACGGGGCGTATCGAGTGTTATCGCGCTGCTGTTCATCGTTTGGTCCGGTAAGAATCTCTTTCTCGGCTTAGCGTATGCGCTAGACAAGGCCCTTGGCATTCCTAAAGGCCGCCCGCTGGTTCACAACATCGCGTTTTCGCTGATCACCCTTCCGCTGATCGGCATCATTATGCTGATCGCGATGGCGTTGCCGGTGGCGATCTCGATCATCTTCGCGTTTAGCAACTTCCCCGATCGGCAAAACGTCGCCCAACTCGGCGCGTACTTCGTCTCGCTGCTGCTCGTCTTTTTGGTGACGCTCATGCTGTACACGTTCTTGCCGAATCGTCGCGTAAAATGGCACTTTGCCGTTCCGGGTGCAAGCTTCGCGGCGCTCACCTGGCCGCTGGTACAACTCGCATTCGCTCAATACACCATTCATGTGAACTTTGCGAAGATCTATGGCGCGCTATCGGCTCCCCTTGTGGTGTTGTTATGGTTTTATCTCATGGGATCGATCTTCTTATTCGGCGCCGAACTCAGCGTCGGCTGGGCACACCTTAAAGGCAGTCCAAATGTTCCCGACCTCGTGGATGTGATCGACGCACCCAATCTGCAGCGATCCGGCATGATTGAATGAATCTGCTTTTCATTCACGGGTCGGGATTCACCGGTGCAGCGTTCGATGCGCAACTGACCGCCTTTCCAGGCTCGGCCGCGCCGAATCTTCCGGGTCACGATACCGTGGGCTCAGGCGCAAGCGTTGCAGAGTTCGCAGACTTTATCGAAGCGTACATCATGTCGAATGACCTACGAAATGTCGTCTTGTGCGGAAACTCGCTGGGCGGTGCGATCGCACTCGAAGTGGGACTGCGAGCGAATCCGGCCGTATGCGCTCTAGCGCTGGTTGGTTCGGGTTCGCGCTTGCGGGTTGCGCCGGCATTTCTCGAAGGCTTGCGCGACCGTTTTGAGACGACAGCACGCATGATCGCCGGCTACTTGTACGCCGACCCTACTCCCGCGCGGATCGATGAAGCGTGCAGCAGCATGCGGATAGTCGGCCAGGCGCAAACGCTGCGCGATTATCTGGCCTGCGATGCCTTCGACGTGACCGAGCGGCTCGGCGAGCTTGCTCTGCCGGTGCTGGCCTTGACCGGAGAATCCGATAAAATGACGCCTCCGAAGTACGCGCAGGCGCTCGCAGACCGGGTTGCCGGAGCGCAGACGCGAATACTTCCGGGAGCCGGGCATCTCGCGATGATCGAGTCACCGAGCGATACGAACCAAGCACTCATCAATTTCGTTGCCGGTTTGTGAGGATATCTTTGCAGCGTCTCTCTGCGGCCTTTATGCTTCTCTCCTGCGGCTTTGTGT
>JALYVT010000070.1 GCA_030853105.1 Vulcanimicrobiota bacterium | reverse complement strand
CGGCCATCGGCGTGCCGGTAGAACGCGTGCGATCCCGTTTGCCTGATCAGAGCGAAACCGCAGCGTTGCAACGCGCGCGCAAATTGACGCGCAGTAGTGCGCGGAAGTCTCGGCAATGCGTTTAGGCAGCTGGAAGAGTGACGGCGACGATTTCGAGCCGGGCGCCGGCGGCATCCGAAAGTGGGATGTCATCGCCTTCCTCACGGCGTACGGTAAGGCTAAGTTCGATCGCGTCACGCGCCATGAGCAGCGCATCTTTGAGGCTCTCACCTTGGGTTACAATTTCAGGTAACGCCGGAACGGTGACGGTGAAACCATCGCCCTCGTCTGGCGGCCAGGGCTCCAAAACCACAGCATAGCGAAGCTTGCTCATTGCACCTGCTTCGACCACGTTCTTTCGCTCCCCGCTTCGGGCATCGCGGCCGGATTCTTTGGGGTCGGCCGGATCGCCGATACGCTCACTCAAGCGATCCAAAAAACGCCGGCCGTTTGGGCGGCTTTAGCGAGTGCGCTGTCGACGGTTGCGAGCATGCATCTGCTTCGCATTGCGAGCTCAAGGTAGGCCGCGTCATAAATCGTGAGCTCGTATTGTCGCGCGAGAGCCAGCTCTGCGCCGAACATCGTTGGAGGATCGATTGATATCGGCGAGCGCGAGAGGAGCGTGATGATTTTGATGATATCCGGTTCCGATGCCCGTTTTCGCTTAAGCGCGATGAGCAGCGTGTTCTGTACTTCCCAACGCCATAAGGCGGGAACGAGCGCGCCATGCTCTTCGACATAGCTTGAAGCAGCCAATGCGTATGGGTGCCGTTCATCCGTCAACGACGACGCGATTGTGGTTGAGGCATCCAGCACAATGGGCAAACGGGTGCCGAAATGGATCAACAGCGCCGTCCTTCATCGCGGAATTCCTTCAGTTCGTCTAGAGTGATGGGGAGCCTCATGGCCCGCAGTTGCGCCATAGCTTCACTAGGCGAAATTGCCGACGCTTCCGCGATGATCGGGCTAATCTGAGCAATCGGCTGACCGCGTCGGGTAACGACAATCGTTTCACCGGCTTCGGCCCGTCTCAATAATTCGGGTAGGTGGGTCTTGGCTTCAAAGGCTCCTATTGTGGCCATAAGACCAGTTTATCAGACTGGTTTGATATACACAAGATACGCATCTTCAGACTTTCTTAATAATCACAGTAGGAAGGCTACCGAGCGTTAAGAAGGTGGTTCTAATCTCACACCACTTCTTAAGGAGGCACCATGCCAACAGTACGGTTTCGGCATGCATTTGTGGCCATTCTTCTCGTCCTTGGATTGCTCTGCCAGGAAACATGGGCACTGGCGGGCACCACCGGCGGTTTGAGCGGCAACGTCTTAGAGAGCGGGGGAACGACCCCGATCGCCAATGTGAAAGTGACGGCATCGAGCCCGTCGCAGACGCTTTCGACGCAGACAGATGCATCCGGTCATTTCGTCTTTATCTCCCTCGCGCCCGACACGTACGTCGTCTCAGCCGAAAAAGACGGCTATAGCCCGGCCAGCCAGCCGGGCGTTACGGTCTTCGCTGACTCGACCCAAACGGTCGCGGTCACGCTTCAAAAAGCGCTCAAGACCATCGCCTCGGTAACGAGTCGATCGGCCGGCGCCCTTGTTAAGCCCGGCACCACGGCCGATGTCTATTCCGTCAACGCCGCAACGCTCGCCAAGATCGGCGCACTCGGCGGCGGCGGCGCGCTCAATAGTGCGTACTCGGCGGTGGCCTCCATTCCTGGCGCATACGTGCCGCTCGGGCAAGCCGGATACTTTCAAACCGTTCACATTCGCGGCGGCGACTACGATCAAGTTGGCTACGAACTGGACGGCGTCCCGGTCAATCGCTCGTTCGACAACTATCCGTCGGGCGCGCTGTCCTCGCTCGGAAATCAAGAACTCCAAGTCTACACCGGCGCAACACCGGCAAACTCCGAAGGTCAAGGCCTCGCCGGGTATGTGAACCAGGTCATCAAGACCGGCACCTATCCCGGTTTTGCCGATCTCAGTTTAGGGGTCGGTACGCCGACGTTCTATCACAAGCTCGCATTGGAAGTCGGCGGCGCAACGCCGAACCGCAACTTCTCATACTACCTCGGTATCGGCGGATACAATCAGGACTTCCGTTTCGTCGATAATCAAAACGCCGCAAGCTACGGCCAATTCGGAACTGCGCTCACGCAGCTAACGGCACCGGCTGCCGGGCCTACGAGTTGCGCCGATCCACTCACACCTTATTCCTCATGCTATGCGAACGGCGCGGCCGGGCCGGGCGGATATACCGTTGCCCCCTATCAGTGGGGTCAACTTGCCAATATCTCCGATCGCGATGTCATTGCCAACGTTCATTTTGCGCTGCCGCATAAGCGCGACGGCGGAAAAGACGACGTGCAGTTACTGTTCGACAGCGGATCGCTCTTGAACGGCTACTACTCATCGCTCAATGATGCGGGTGGCCCTTCGCAGTTCCCGCAGAATAGCAACAATCCCGGCCCGCCCGTCTACATCGACGGCTATCAGTGGTCGGGACCGGTCGGTACGTTTTTGCCGAACAACTATCAATCACTAGTAAGCACCTATCTGTTCCCAAGCAGTCCATCCAAGCGATCCACTTTCGCAAACATTCCTGCGGACGGTCGCGATACAACGTGGAACGATCAGGAGATCGTCAAGCTCCAGTACCAAAAAAATATCGGAACCGATGCATACTTCCGCATCTACGGCTACACCTACTATTCGGATTGGCTGCAGTACGGTCCCGAGAGCACGTTTGCAAACTACGCTTCGCCGACGTCACCGGATTACGAACTGAGTTCGCATACGCGCGGCGTCTCGGCATCCTTTGCCGATCAGATCAATGCCAAGAACTTGATAAATCTGCAAGCTTCGTACACGAGTGCAAACAGCGTGCGCGACAACAACACGCAAATGCTCAATGGTTTTGGTCCGGGAAAGCGATCCAACTTCGCGGTTGCCGTTGATCCGAACAATCCGCTGAGCGGCATCTGTTATCAGACAAATGACGCCAACGGAAATCCGATGGCAGTTGCCGTCGCGACGTCGTGTAACAATCAGGGTCGAACGCCTCCCGCAACGTGGACGACATGGGCAACTGCGGCTGCCGGAGCTATCCCGGATATCAGCGCATCGACTTGCGGCAGCGGCCCCTGTAAATTCCTAGTAGCCGAAAACGGCTTATATGCTACCTATAACGCGGTACGGCCGGTGTTTACGGCGTTCTCGGCAACCGATGAGTTCCGCCCGACCAGCAAATTGCTGTTGAATCTCGGTGTGCGGCTGGATCGCTTCCAATTCAATGGCGCAAATACCGTGACGGATCCCGCGCGCCAGTTCTTCTTCACGGCGTACAATCTGGATAATTGCATCTTTACGGCAACTGGAGCGCCGGTCGACAAAACCACCCTTGGGTTGGCACCGACCTCGAGTTGCCCGAGCGGTTATACGGCCGCGAACCTGCAAAACACGCCAAGTCAGGTCCTCTCCTATAATGTCTTCCAGCCGCGGATCGGCGGAACGTATACGTTCAATCCCGATAGCGTCCTGCGTTTCAGCTACGGCAAGTATGTTGAACCGCCGAACACCGCGTACGAGCAGTACAGTACCTTGCAAGAGAATCTGCCCGCGCTCTTGGGCGGATCGTTCTACAAGTTCGGTTTTACAACACCCGGCCACGAAGTTCGTCCGCCGATCTCGTACAACACCGATATCTCGTTCGAACATCACTTCAAGGGAACGGATTGGTCATTCACCTTCACGCCGTTCCTGCGTAAGACGCGCGATCAGATCCAAAACTTCTTCCTCGACCAAGCGACCGGATTCGTTTCGGGACTGAACGTCGGGAAGCAGACTTCGCGCGGATTTGAGTTCCAACTGAATAAGGGCGATTTCAGCCGCAACGGTCTTTCGGGCCAACTATCGTTTGCCTATACTAACAGCTACATTAATTACGGCACGCTGGCGAACGGCACGACGGTTGTTTCGCAGATCAACAACGACATCAAAAACTACAACGCGTATACCAAGGGCTGCGCCACCGGCGCGGCCTCGGCGTCGCTTTGTGGCTCGACCTCAAGTGGCGCTGCTGCGGCAGCGTGTTTCACGACAGCGGGCGCTCCAGATCCGGCCTGCGCGGCCGGCGATATCGGCAATCCGTATTGGAACGCTCCGGTGCAAGGCACCTTAGACCCCGGCGCAAACTATGCCGTGTACGACATCTTCCCGGGCGGCATCGGCGGCTCGGCAAACTCGTTCACAGCACCGTATGTCGGAACGCTTATCTTGAACTACAAACGCGACAAGTGGGCATTCACGCCAACGCTGCAATTCCAAGCCGGTAATCGCTACGGTTCACCGGAAACAACTCCCGGCATCGATCCGGCGACCGGTGGCTGCGGGACCTTACCGGCAGTCGCCGGCGACCCACGGTATCCGTATGGCAACCCGGGACCGAATGCGTACAATGCGGTAACGTGCGGCGCAACGCTGAATGCGATTCCCAACAACTTCACCGGGCAGTTTGACCAGCCCGGCGCGTTCCGCAATCCTTCGCAGATTTTGGCGAATCTTCAGATCAGTTATGAAGCATCGCCAAAGATCACCATCACCGGCACGTTTGCCAACCTCATCAGCCGTTGCTTCGGCGGTCAGCGCGAAGCCTGGACGGTGGATAACCCCAACGTATGCAGCTACAGCATCATCAACAACGCCGGAGCCTTCCCGCCGGTCGGAAATGTCTACAACCCGGGCGCTCCGATCCAACGGCTGGTGCAGTATCCCTATGGCGCTTATCTCGGTGCGACCAACATCGATAGCAACTCTACCGCGAGCGCGGGCTCAAAAGCCCCGTTCAACTTCTATCTCGACGCGAAGATCAAAATCTAGCGCGTTTCGTTAGAAGAACCAGTCAAAGGCCTCCGCGTTCGCGGGGTCCTTTGCTTTTGTGCGCGAAGCCTGGGCTCGATGCAGTACGGATATCAATGCGAGGATTGCGAGCGCGCAATTTGGCCGGCAACAACCCGCGCGGAGTTAGCCTGGCTCAAAGATCGCGTACATGTCGTACGCGAGGTCGCCAAACATAGCCAAACGGGCCTGGACACTTGGATCGTCGAGGGCCTGGATTTTCTCAACGATCACCAAGGTCACAGCGTCATTCTCGTCAGCCGGCGATAATGAGTGACTACGACGCATTCGCGAAAGAGTATGCGGAGCATGCATCAAGCAGTGTCTATAATGCGGGCTACGAACGCCCAGCAATGCGTGCCGCGCTGGGTGACGTACGCGGAGCGCGAGTCCTGGATGCGGGCTGCGCTGCCGGTTCGCACAGCGAACACCTTATTGCGCAGGGAGCGAGAGTCGTCGCAATTGACAAAAGCGCCGCTCTCATCGAAATGGTTCGTGCGCGACTCGGGGATCGTGTTGAAGCGCATTGCGCCGATCTCGAGCAGTCGCTCACGTTCTTTTCGAACGAGTCGTTCGACCTCGTCTTTAGCTCGCTGACATTGCATTATCTGCGTTGGTGGAGTGGTGTGTTTGCCGAATTCAAACGCATTTTGCGCCCGGGAGGTCGTCTGCTCTTCTCGACTCACCATCCCGCGATGACGGCGCCATTGGTTAGCGATTACTTCGAGACGCAACCGGTCGCCGATCGCTGGAAGCTCGGCGATCGCGAGGTTGATCTCACGTTCTATCACCGCCCGCTGCATGCAATTCTCGGTTCGCTCTTACAAAGTGGATTTAGGCTGCGTTCTCTCATCGAACCGCGTCTCGCAACTCGCCCGGCGAATGCAAGCGATACCGACTTCGAGCGCCTCTCAAAACACCCTTGGTTTCTCATCGTCGATGCAGTTGCAGAGTAAAGCGATGAGGCGAAATCTCTAGCGGGGAAGCTCAAGAAATTCGAAGAGCTCGCTGACCGAAAAGACAAGCCATGGCACTGCAGCATTCTCAAAAATTTCAGTCGCGCAGTACGAGCGTACGTCGTACGCTGAATGAGCCGTAACCGTTTGAGTAGCGGGATCGATGTCGAGTACCAATACCGATCCCGTCGATAGATAACGCTCGATCTTCTTAGTCAACAGGTTTGGGCGGTTTGAAGGAGACCGGACCTCCACTGCGATGTCGGGAGAAAACGGCGGCGTCTCAATCTGATCCGGCGGCAACTGTTGCAACCGCTCGTGTGAAACGTAGGATACATCCGGCACAAGGGTCGTTCTGCCGCGTCCTTCGGGCCAAATCCGCCACTCAGGCACGACATCTCCGCGACCATCGGAGCAGCGATGCAGAATCGTTAGCATCGCAAATTGAACCAAGCCATGGGTGCGCTTAGGACTCACCTTGGGGTAGACCTTGCCGTCGAGGACTTCGAGGTACGGCTTCTCGTCGAGTACTTCTTCGGATAATGAGACTTGCATCGATAAAGCTCCATGCCATTCTATCACGCGGGACGCTCGAATCGGCAACCTGCGGGCGGGAAAGAAAAAAGCCGCAGATAGTGCGGCATTTCCCTGCGAGTGAAGGAGTGGTTTAGTCGGGGATGCGCAGGTGTTCTCCGGGCTGAAGCGTGGCGGCCGAGAGGTGGTTAACTTCGCTAATGCGGTCGATTGCCGCTTGCACATCCCCATCCGTGCCTGCGTGCCGTGCTGCGATCGACCACAGCGAGTCTCCAGGCTGAACAACGACATTAGTGAAGTGCTCGACTCCGGCGGCGTGCAGGGTGCCCGAGAGCATCGGGAGCGCCAGCATCAGGCTGAGCGATGCCAGTGCGATAATCGGCATGAGGGTGAATCGTTTTCGCTTGACCATAACCGCCTTCTCTTCCCTTCGACGTTACTCACGGTGACATTGTGGCGAACACGCGTTCGGCAACTAATTTCCCTAGATATTGTGGCAAACAACTGTTCGTCCCCCACATTTTACCATAGGCCGTTCGAGGGCTGTCAATAGACTTCCGAACATATGTTTGCCCGAGGCAACGTTTTGTGCTAGAATAACCGAGATGAGTGCCGGCTGTATGGCACGCACCGCACAACGGGAGAGTTTGGGATGGCCGAAGTAGCGACGACCGATCGTCAGCAGCGGATTATGGATGCGATTCATCAGTTTACCGACGAGCACGGCTACCCGCCGTCCGTCCGCGAAATAGGCGAGCGGGTCGGCCTCTCGTCCTCCTCGACGGTCCAGTCCCACCTCAAGACGCTCGAGCGCCGCGGCCTGATCAGCCGCGACCCAACCAAGCCACGAGCCCTCCGCAGCGAGGTCGAGCGCCCGGCTACCGATACCATCGTAATGCCGATCATCGGCAAAGTCGCCGCGGGCACCCCGATCATGGCTCAAGAGAATATCGAAGGCGAGTTTGTGCTGTCGGCGGCGTTCGCCCGGCACTCCAACGCCTTTATGCTGCGCGTGCAGGGAGATTCGATGATCGACGCCGCCATTCTAGACGGCGACCTGATTATGGTTCAGCCGCAGCCGACCGCCCAAAACGGCGAGATCGTCGTGGCTATGCTGGAAGGCGAAGCGACGGTTAAGCGCTTCTATAAAGAGGCGGGTCGCGTACGGCTCCAGCCGGAGAATCGGGCGATGGAGCCAATCTACGCCAGCGATGTCACAATCATCGGGCGCGTCGACGCCGTCGTCCGTAAACTCTAACCGATTCTTCGCCTGGTTTGACCGCCGGCTCGTTCCTCCGTTGCGCGCCTTCGGGGAGGCCCCGGCGATGGTCGCGATCCGCGAAGCCCTCCCGTGGAGTTTCTCCGGCTTAATCCTCGGGATCATCGTCTTTTTTCTTATCGCTCCGAGCCCATCCGGAATCTCGTTCGGCGCAGGCCTGCTGAAACGAATCGCCGTCAGCTTCATGCCCGCTTTCGGCGTAATGTCGGCATTCTTAATCGTCCTGCTCTCTGACCGCCTCGCTCGTCACCTTCATCTCAGCCGAGTCTTACTTGTGGCAACGTCGATCTGTGCGTTCGCGCTCGCCCTCCCAAAGCCGTACGGCCCAACCATCACCGCCTATCTCCAGAAGCTGGGCGCGAGCGGCCTCTTCCTCGCCATCGTCGTCGCCTTGTTAGTAAGCGGCGCCTTTGTGCTTTCGGGCCGACTGTTTGCATACCGCCCTTCGACTACGAGTTCGGCACAGCCGAACTCTGCTCAGGATGACAATACATCCGAAATCCGGGATGACATTGTCGACTGTCATCCTGAGCAGGGGTCGTCGCGAAGCGGCGACCTCGTAGTCGAAGGACGAACACTCGCAAACGCGATCGCGATCCTTACGGTATTCGGAATCGCAATCGCGCTCAATAACGCCAATCTTTCGCTCGCCGACGGAATCGTCGCGCTGCTGCATCCGCTCGGCGCGCTTGGCGATACCTACGTCGCGCTGATGTTGATCGTGTTGATCGAAACGATGTTGTGGACTGCCGGAATTCACGGTCCGGCGGTCTTGGCATCGGTTGTCTTGCCGGTCTATCTCACGTTGCAATTTCAAAATAGCGCGGCTTACAGCGCGCATCAACCGTTGCCGCACATCGTCGTCGTGTCGCTGTTCTTGTTTATCTTTCCGGGTGGTGCCGGAGCCACGCTTCCGCTGGTAGTGCTGCTGCTCTTCAGCAAAGTAAAACGCTTGCGCACGATCGCACGAATCACGATTTTGCCGGCGATCATCAATATGAACGAGCCGCTGCTATTCGGTTTGCCGATGGTCTGCAACCCGTTTCTGTCGATTCCGTTCGTGTTGGCGCCGCTGGTGCTTGCAACCATCACGTATGCTGCGGTCTGGCTTGGAATCGTCGCTCGCCCGGCGTTTTACATTCCGTCATCGGTCCCGACCCTCGTGTCAACCTATCTTGCAACGCTCGATTGGCGTGCAATCGTGCTGGTTGTTATTAACGTGCTGGTTGCAACAGCTATCTACTTTCCGTTCGTCCGCGCTTACGAACGGCATGAGGCGACCCTGTGATCGATCTGCTCTGTAATCGGTTTTCGATCAGCGCACCCGTGCGCAGCGCGGCGATGAAAGCACACGACCGCGTCTGCAATCTGCAGTATCCGGCGCAAACTAAAATGAAAGTTCAAATGGCGGCGGCGTTTGTCGATGCCGGTTTGAGCGAGAGCGATCTTGCCGGGTCGAGCGGTTACGGTTACGATGATGCGGCCCGCGCCGGCTACGAAAGGCTGCTCGCGCAAGTCTTCGGCGCGCAGCGCGTGCTCGCGCGACTTTCGATCGTCAGCGGTACACACGCGATCATCGCTGCATTAGCGGCTTGTGTGCCACCAGGACAAACGTTGCTCAGCCTTACCGGCCGTCCCTATGATACGTTGCGAAACGCGATTGCCGATCATCCGCAGTCGCTGGCAGCGCAAGGCATCGGCTACCGCGAAATTGCACTAGCCCAAAGCGGCCTCTGCGATGAAGCGGCGATGGTGCGCGAACTCATCGATCCTGCTGTCGGTGCTGTCTTCGTCCAGCGTTCTCGCGGCTACGCACCGAGGCCATCGCTGAACATCGCCGGTTGCGCGGCCGCATTCGAGGTGATTCGGCGCGTTCGACCGGAACTGCCGATTCTGGTGGACAACTGCTACGGTGAATTGGTTGAAGACCGCGAACCGACTGCGGTCGGCGCCGATTTGATTATGGGTTCGCTCATAAAGAACATCGGCGGCTCGCTCGCTCCGGCCGGCGGCTACATCGCCGGACGCGCCGACTTGATCGATCGTGTCAGCGCGCGGCTCTACGCGCCGGGTCTTGGTGACGCTCTCGGTCCGACCCTCGGTTTCGGGCGCGCTTTCATCCAGGGGCTGTTTATGGCCCCGCTGATCGTCGAGCAGACCCTTCGTGGGCTCGATTTTGCCGCGGCGCTGTTTGCTGGGCTTGGGTTCCCGGTCGATCCGCAACCCGGGCAGACGCGAACCGATATCGTGCAGGCTATTCGCTTGGGCGATGCTGTTGCGCTGCGCCGATTTGCTGAGGGTCTGCAGCGGGCGATGCCGCTTAACGCGCGTTTTAAGCCTGAACCGGGACCCGTGCCCGGCTATACCGATCCGGTCATCATGTCCAGCGGGTCGTTCATTGGCGGAGCTACGATCGAGCTTTCCTGCGATGCTCCGCTCCGCGAGCCGTACGAGGTCTATCTACAAGGCGGCATTGTCGCCGAGCACGCCTATCTCGGCGCGCTATTGGCGGCCGAAGCGGTTTTACGACGTTCCTAAAGGGCAGGAAACTTTTAAGAAGAAGGGAGCGAGCGTGGACATTGACGATACC
>JALYVT010000069.1 GCA_030853105.1 Vulcanimicrobiota bacterium | reverse complement strand
GCGGTAACGTACATAGCCGTCGACATGATAGATCGGTTTGAAGGTGTGCCAGTACGCGCGAATCGGCGCGACTAGGACGGCGATGAAATACACCATGAATGCGAGCGCACCCAGCGCGAAGATCGGCGAGAGTACGATGAGCGACGGCTCGACATGCTGCGCTCGCCAGACGACACCCCAAGTGAGCAGGCTAAAGAACAGCGTTCCGGCGAGCGGTTCGATTGCGATTGCGGTGCGGCCGGTCAGGCCGCGCCAAACTACGCGGCGTTCTTTTTCGCTCCACGCGCGACGAATCAGCAGCGCGCGTCGATCGACCTGGCGAAACTTCATTTCGGAGACTTCCGTCACGTCCGTTGCACTCCTGGATGTGCGGCGCCTCCATGCGGCGGTTTGCCGAGCGCTCGTTAGCGGGGAGAGACCGCGGCGTGGTCGATGATCGCACGGGCATCACCGGCGCCGATGCGAAGTGAGCCGAAAGTGCGACCCCAATCGCCTCCCAGGCGCGACTTTGTGAATGCCCGGCTTACTTCGAGCGGACTATGTTGGTGCAGAAGTGAGGCTTGCCAGAGCAGCGCCATCTGTTCAACCAGCCGGCGCGCCTGAGATTGCCGGTTTTCGTTATCGTGCAACGCCGTTGCGAGAGCGTCAGCAGCCGCTCGTAGTAGCGGATCTTCCAACGCGGGCGAAATCTCGCTGAAATAGGCCGCAAGCGCGTCCGGCTGCTTTGCGATAATGCGCAGCACATCGAGCGCATTGATATTGCCCGAACCTTCCCAAATCGAATTGAGTGGCGCTTCGCGATAGAGCCGAGGCAGAATCGATTCTTCAACGTAGCCGTTGCCGCCCAACGATTCAAGCGCTTCGTTCACCACTATCGGCGCTCGTTTGCAGACCCAAAACTTGCCGATGGCCGTCCCCAAACGTTTGAGCGCGGCTTCACGCGGGTCGCTTTGTGCACGATCGACAGCACCGGCTAAACGCATCAGCAAGAGAGTGGCGGCCTCGGATTCGAGCGCGAGATCGGCAAGAACATTTTGCATGAGCGGCTGATCGCGTAGCGCGCTGCCGAACGCGTGACGATAGGTGCAATGATGAATCGCCTGCGCAACGGCTTGGCGCATAAGCGCAGCCGAGCCGTTGATGCAATCGAGCCGGGTATAATTCACCATCTCAACGATCGTTTGGATGCCTTGCCCCGCCTCCCCGACGAGCAGCGCATACGTATTCTCCAATTCAATCTCGCTCGACGCATTGGAACGATTGCCGAGTTTATCTTTGAGGCGCTGAATGCGAAAGACGTTGCGCGTTCCATCGGGCAACACCCGCGGCATAAAGAAACAGGTCAAGCCGGCGTCGGTTTGCGCCAGGGTCAAAAACGCATCACTCATCGGCGCCGAGCAAAACCATTTGTGGCCGGTAATCCGATAGACGTCGCCCTGCGAGCCGGACTCATCGAAGGATGCGCGGCTTTGGTTAGCGCGAACGTCCGAGCCGCCTTGTTTTTCGGTCATCGCCATCCCGCAGAGTGCGCCGGCCTTCTCGGCGACTGGAACAAGTCGCGGATCGTATAATTTCGCGGTCAATTTCGGTTCCCAAATTGCGGATAGGTTTGGCTGTGATCGCATCACGGGAATGGCCGCGTAGGTCATCGAGATGGGACAGCCGTGACCAGCCTCGACCTGTGCCCAGAGAAAGAATCCGGCGGCTCGCGCGACGTGCGCGCCGGGAGGCGGTGTTTGCCACGGTGAGCCATGCAGACCGAATGAGGTCGCTGTTTCTAGTAAGCGATGATAACTCGGATGAAAGGTGACTTCGTCGATCCGATTGCCGAACCGATCGTGCGTGTGAAGCTTCGGCGGATTCTCGTTTGCTTCGAATCCCCAAGCGATCGCCTGTGAACTTCCCGCTAGCCGCCCGATCTCTTCGAGTTGCGCGAAGGATGCGATAGCGCCTTCGCGATCAGCCGCCTCGCGCAGAGCGTGATCCGCGCCGAAGAGATTGTATTTCTCAAGTGGTTGTGGCTGATTGCTGACCTCGTGTGTGCCCATGGCAAGACTGTACGTCGGGGCGCGATAAAGCCCCCGTCTTTTATGGTGTACCGGCTTCCAAACCCATGATTCTTTCCGCTCTGCGTGATTTTAGTGTGGCGGCGATGATGATGGCTAAGAATGCAAGCGCGGCAAATATCTCGTAAGCAGATTTGAACCCGCGCAGGTCGTTAGCTGCTTGGCCGATTACACCGCCGGCGATCGAGGCGCCTATGATCTGCCCCATAATCAAGAACTGACTCAGTAGACCCACGGCCGTCGCGCGAGTTGCCTGCGTGGTTTGATTGGTGATGATAAAGCGAGTCGGCGCGCCCAGTAAAGCGCCGAAGCCGATTCCGGCGACGACCATCGCTAAAACTGCAAGCCACAGCGATGAAAAGCCGAGTGCAAAGATAACCAGGCCGATCTCGGTTGCGAGCGCGCCGATCAGCAAGACGTCGCGGCTGCCGATTCGATCCAGCATTCGTCCTGAGATTGGGATGACCGCCACGAAGACCAGCGCGCCGATCGCGGCGATCAGCCCGGCTGCCAAATACGACAGATGTTGTGCGCCCACAAGCACGGTCGGAATAAAGAATAGCGCGCCTTCGAGCATACCGATCACCAACTCCAGCGCGTATGTTTTTCGCAACTGGGAATTGGTAAGGAGTACGGGCGCAATTACCGGCGAGCGCGAATTACGCTCCCAGAAATAAAACAGCGCGAACACGGTAAGCGAGAATCCAATAGACGGCAGTGACGGCGCCGATAGGCCGTATGCCAATGCCAACAGACCCAGACTCAGCAGCCCCACTCCGACGACATCGAGCGGTCCGCGTACGCGCGGCGCATTAACCGGCACATGTTTGGTAGCCAAGTACGTTACAACGATTGCAAGTGGAAAGTTCGCGATGAATATCCAGCGCCAGGAGATGAAGTGCGTGACGATTCCGCCGAACGTCGGCCCGATAATCGCCGCTAACCCCCACGTCGCGGCAACCAACCCTAGTGCAGCCCCGCGTCGCTGCGCAGGAACCACATCGCCGATTGCTGCGGTTGCCACCGGAAAGATGCCGCCGGCGCCAAACGCTTGAACGGCACGCGCCAACAGAAATACGCCGTAACTGTGCGAGAAGACGGCGATCACGCTGCCGAGCGCAAACGTGAGCACGCAGCCGACGTACACCGGGCGGCGTCCGTAGCGGTCGGCTAGCGTGCTGGTAATCGCAATGCTTACGACACTCACCAGCAGATAGAGCGTGAATATCCAGGCAAGGCTTCCGGTTGGGACCCCAAACGTTTGGCCGATAGCCGGGAGCGCCGGCGAAAGAACGCCTAAGTCGAGCGCGCCCGCAAAGACGCCTAATCCAAGGGTGAGGAGAAGTGGAAGCGTCGATCGATCGAGATCGTGACCGGCAAGTCCGACCGGCTTACGCAACGATTCGATCGATCACCATAATGATGCACATCAATGCCAGATAGACCAGCGAGTATTTGAAGAGATGACGTGCCCATGTTTTCCCGGCGTCGTTAAGCGTGCGGATGGCATCGAGAATAAATATCCCGCCAAGTACGGCGGCGGCGCCAAAATACAGCGCCCCCATGATATGAAGCGGATAGAGCGCAAGCGATCCGATCACCAAGATAATGCTGTATGCGAGTATCTCGATCTTGGTGCGGCGAACGCCGCTGACGTTCGGCAGCATTGGAATATTGGCTTTATCGTAATCGGTCTCGGTCATCAGCGCGAGCGACCAAAAATGCGGCGGCGTCCATAAGAAGATCAGCGCAAACAGCCCGAGGGCCGGACCGCCGATGGTCCCGGTCACTGCCGCCCAGCCCACCAGCGGCGGAATTGCGCCGGCGGCGCCGCCGATGACGATATTGAGCGGCGTCGTTCGTTTAAGCCACATCGTGTAAATGATGACGTAGTAGGCGTTGCCCGCGAGCGACAGCGCTGCGCTGAGCGGGTTGACCAAGAAAAATAGGATCGCAAACGACAGCACGCCGATTATCACGGCGAAGGTTGTGGCGTCGCGAACGCTGAGGCGACCGGTGGGGATCGGTCGTGTCCGCGTGCGCTTCATTAGGCTGTCGATGTCGCCGTCATAGATGCAGTTGAGCGCTCCGGCAGAGGCCGCCGCGAATGCTCCACCGAGCAGTGTCCAAACGATCAAGTGAAGCGGCGGAATCCCGCGCTGCGCCATAACCATTGCTGCCGCAGTGGTAATCAGCAGAAGATAGATGATCCGCGGCTTGCTCAGCTCATAATAATCCGCGAGGGTGCCGAGCACTCCGCTCAAATGAGTTGTGCTGCCGCCTTCGACGCGAGCGAGCGTGCTGCTCATCCGGCGACCATGCGGCGAAAGCGAACGGTATCAAGTAACGCAAAGACCGTAGCGACAACGAACGACAAAAAAACAAAAACTGCGTTGGCGGCGTGCGCTTCGCGCAGGTCGATCGGCAGTCGAAATGCGACGTTCAGCAGTCCCAACACAATCTGCACGAAGATGAACAGCACACCGAAGCTCAGCGCAACGCGCACGCGAGCCGAGGCGCGCCAAACCAGTCCAAGCGCGAAGGCAGCAGCGGCGCACAAGAGCGAGGCGGCAGCCATGAATCGGTGGAGCATCTGCACATACTGACCATCGCTATATACGACGATGTTTCCGACGCATCCCGGAAGCGAGAGGCAGGCTAGGCCCGCGCCGCTCGAGCTGACATACGCTCCGACGCACATGGTGACGAACGTGACCAGCATGGTGCCTGCGAGCAAGCCGATGAGCGAGCTCTGTTTGCGGGGCGTTTGAGACGAGTCTGCGAACTCCGTTCCCTCCGAGCGGGCAAAGATTGCGAGCGTAACCAAGACGGCCACGAAGGCCATTGCCGTGCCCCAGTGCAGTACGACTGAGATCGGATTATTCGAGAGATAGACCGTCGCGGCGCCAAGCAATACCTGAACGACGAACAGCGCCCCAATGGCGCACAGGCTGAGGCGGATGGGGGTCACCGTTCGAAAGCGCCAGCCGACGATGATGACGGCCAGCACCAGCGGGCTTACCAGGAATACGAGAAAGCGGTGCGACCACTCCCAAATCGTCCCGTCGGCGAAGGACGGAATCAGCTTTCCGTGGCAGAGCGGCCAGTCCGGACAGGTAAGCCCGGCCCCGTTTATTCGAGTCCAGCTCCCCATAAGCGCGGCTAAGAAGGCTACGACGGCGGCCACCAGGGCTAATCGCCAAAGCGTTTTCACTAGACTATTAAGTCTAAACCACCTCACCCCCACAAACAACGACCGTAGTCGGCTTTCAGCGCAGGGCGAACAACATCCCCGCCGGTACTGCGGATTGGCCGAAGGGCAAACTGTTAGCAGCCGGAGACGGCGTTGAGGGTGTGCTGGTTTGCGAGCGCCTCGTCGTTGCTGATGGCCGAGACGCGGGATTGAAAGTCGGCAGCGGCATTCGCGGCAAGCTGATCGTCGCTAAGTTTCTGTTCGAGCGAGGTGTTCGGCAGCAACTGACTTACACCGGAGGCCTGCGCGCTTCCGGTTCTGGCAATGCCGGGAGCAACTTCGCGCGGAAAGATGGCGCGCGGATCCTCGGAGCCGAAAACAGCTACGTTCATTGCCTTCTGAGAATCATCCAACTCCGACATGTCTTTGTAGTCCATCTTTGCGAGGAACCCGTTAAGATCGTTACCGATCTGCTTTTGCCGATAGAGCGCACCGCCGAGCAAATCCGCAAACGCTTTCAATTCAACTTTCTGCACCGGATCGCGCGATTTTTCTGCGATAGCGCGCAGTTTAAAGACTTCACCGATGCCGGAAACCGCCGCAAGCTTCATATCTTTGGCTAAATCACCGAGCGCTTGCAATTCGTTGCGTCGTTGAATCACGTTCTTTTGAAGATCTGCGTGCTGTAAGGTTGCGATCGTTGAGGCGACCACCGAATCGTTGTGCAACGCCGATGTAATTGCGCCGTTGGCGTGAACGGCGAGCTCGGCACAAGCCGCCGTCGCCCGAATGTGCACGATCTCTTTGAGCGGCGGCGAGCCGCGAAAAATCGGCGCCGGTGAAGGGCTCGGTGACGCGGTGGTTGCGAGCGCGGCAACCAGGACGAAGAGATCGAACATCGGCGGTCCTGACCCCGTTTGGAGAAAGTGTACTATTACAATGCGCCTACGGCGGGGGCTGTGACAAGTCCCCGGCGAACGCAGGGCAGCGTGAGATGCCTAGCCTGCTTGGCTGTATTGCTCCTCTTAGTAGGCTGCCGTGAAGTGCGCGTTCGGACGTATGCGCAGGGAACAACCACAGCCGGCGGCAGCGACTTTGTCGGCGTCGTTCGCAACCAGGCGGGCCTGCAGGCGTTCGGAATCCGGGCCTCGGTTCGGTTTACCCATGAGTTCGGCGTCGTGCTGATTATGGGACCGCATGAGCGAACCGGCTACCATCAAATCATCGAGTCGATTCGAGCCAGCGACCAGCGGGTGCGGGTGGTGGCCTTTGAAGAACCGCCCCCCAGCGGCGGAGAACCCTCGCGCACCTATCGAACCTACACGCTTTGGATCGTACCGAACTCAGTCTATCGGCGCGGCGAACGCGTTGAGGTAGTAACCCCTTCCGGTGACCCGATTGCATCGACGGTACTGCCATAGCTAAGGAGCGGCCGACTGCGGACGATAATCAGAACGGCGGATCGCCCGGAACTGCTTCCACTTCTAAACGAGGTCTAATGCCCGTACTATCGCTTGAAGAACTCGACATCAGCGTGCGTCGCCTTGGAGTTGTGCTTGAGCCGAATGGTGATCCAACCGAGGCCGAAGGTGTTCTGAATCCCGCCTGCGCACGAACACGTGACGGAGACTTACTGCTCTATCCGCGCGACGTTGCGCAGGGAAACATTTCGCGTGTCGGTCGCGTTCGCGTCAGCGGCGACACATTTACGCGCGACGGATTCGCGCTGGAGCCGCACGCGGATTACGAACTTCGCCCGAGTCCCGGATATGGCTGCGAAGATCCGCGCGTCACGTTCGTACCGGCAATCGACAAGTACGTGATGTCATACACGGCGTTCGGCGTCGACGGTCCGCGAATTGCGCTCGCGCTCTCGGCTGATGCGGTGAGTTGGGAGCGGCTCGGATTGCTGCGCTTCGATAAACCAGGCATGCACATCGGCGACGACAAAGACGCGGTGTTCTTTCCCGAACCGGTGCAATCACCCGAAGGCGTGCTCTCGCTTGCGTTTTACCATCGGCCGATGCTGCATCTCTCGGCGGTTGACGGCCGGGCTGCGATTCCGCTGATTGAGAAGATGCCGTTTGAAGATCGTGAATCGATTCGCATCGGCTACATTCCGCTTGCGCCGGCGCTTGAAGATCACGCCAATTTGCTGGATGTCTGCGAATCGGTGCTGGTTATGTCGCCGAATGCGGACTGGGGGGCGCTCAAATTGGGCGCTGGTACGCCGCCGGTGCGCATTGCTGAAGGCTGGATGTCGGTGTACCATGCAGTTGATGTGCTCGATCAAAACGCAGTGAAACCGAAGTTTCGCTACTGCGCAGGCGTCGTGATTCACGATTTGAACGCGCCGCAGCGCATCATCTACCGGTCGCCGTCGCCGATTCTCTACCCCGAACTGGATTCTGAAGTTCGCGGTATCGTTGATAACGTCGTATTTCCGACCGGGATCGATCCGCGGCCCGACTTGGGCGAGCGCATCTTCGATCTCTATTACGGAATGGCCGATTGGTCGATCGGCCACGCTCGGATGACATTAGGGCCGAGCAGCTTACGCTCCGCTACTACCTGATTGCGACAGCGATTGTGCTGCTGGTCGGCAGCGCAATCGCCCTACGCACCCACGCCGTTCACAAGCTGCATGTGAAGTCGGTCGATGTTGCGGGCTCGCCTAGCGCCGGCCGTAATCAGCCCGCGTCGCACTATCATAATCGCGCATTTTTCGGCGATGCTGCGTGGGCGCTCTCGGCGCTTCCCGAGTGTTTGACGCAGACCGCCGAGTGGAGCGGGCCACACGAATCAGGGGTACTGCGCCACCTTCCGCCCAAAGCCTCGCCGATCGCGCCAAATACGACGCTGTATTTTCACGATTGTACGATTCATGTCGAACGCGATCAGGCTTTTGTCGTACGCGGTGCGGATCGATTTCATATTCCGCCGCATACGCGCTTTTGGCGGCTTGGCGAAGGGTTGGTGAGTTTACATGTGCGGTCCGGCGCGGAGTTGCGTATCTACTCGCCGTCGAACCTCTGAGCCAATGAGCCTTCAAGATGAGGTTGCCAAGCGTCGGACATTCGCGATCATCTCGCATCCGGACGCCGGCAAAACCACGTTAACCGAGAAGCTGCTGCTGTACGGCGGTGCGATTCAAACCGCCGGTCAAGTCTCGGCGCGTCGGCGCCAGCGCGCCGCGACCAGCGATTGGATGGCGATTGAACGCGAGCGCGGGATCTCGATCACTTCGACCGTGCTGCAATTTCCGTACGCCGGCTTCACGCTCAATCTGCTCGATACGCCGGGCCACCAAGATTTCGGCGAAGACACCTATCGCACGCTGCTCGCCGCCGACAGTGCGGTGATGCTGATCGACGCCGCCAAAGGCGTCGAACCGCAGACCAAAAAATTGTTTGCGATCTGTCGCGCGCGACGGATTCCGCTATTCACATTTATCAACAAAATGGATCGGCCGAGCCGCGAACCGCTCGAGTTGCTGGATGAACTTGAGACCGTGCTCGGCATCGGCGCGTTTCCGATCAATTGGCCGCTCGGCAACGGGCCATCCTTCAAGGGCGTGTACGATCGCAGCACCAAAGACATGCATCTGTTCGAGCGCACAACCCACGGCGCAAAACGCGCATCGGTGCAACTGACGGATGTTCGCGATGCGAGGCTCGCAGCTCTGACGGATGAACAGACCTATCGCGAGTTTCTCGATCAGCTCGATTTGCTCGATGGTGCCGGCGCCGACTTCGATCATGCCGCAATGCTGCGCGGAGAGGTAACGCCAGTGTTTTTCGGAAGCGCCGTCACCAACTTCGGCGTGCAGCTCTTTCTGGACGGGTTTATTCAGATGGCTCCGCAACCCGTTGGTCGGGTCGCAGAGATCGGCAACACGCCGGGCAAGACTGAGCGCCATGAAATCTCCGCCGTCGGTGAAGAGTTCTCGGCGTTTGTCTTCAAGATTCAGGCGAATATGGACCCGCGCCATCGCGACCGGATCGCGTTTGCACGGATCTGCTCGGGTAAGTTTGAGCGCGACATGAACGTGCGAAACACGCGCACCGGGAAGGATGTGCGGCTGTCGCGCGCGGTCAAGCTCTTTGCCAGTGAGCGCGAATCACTCGAAGCGGCCTATGCAGGCGATGTGGTCGGCCTCGCCAATCCGGGCGTCTTCGCGATCGGCGACACCCTCTGCGAAGGCAGAACCCTCGAATACGACCGCATTCCGGCGTTTGCACCGGAACATTTTGCTACTGTGCGCAGTATCGATACGTCGAGCTACAAATCGTTCGGAAAGGGAATTGCTCAATTGCGTGAAGAGGGCGCCATTCAGGTGATGTATCCGTACGGATCGATGCGCACCGAACCGATTTTGGCCGCGGTCGGCGCGCTGCAATTCGAGGTTGCCAAGTATCGCTTGGAGGCCGAGTATAATGTCAAGACGCAGTTCAGCGGATTGCCCTACTCGGTTGCCCGCCGAATCGAAGGCGATGCGTCGGCGATCCGCTCTGCGCAGTTGCCGTCGAACGCGAAGCTGGTCGAAGACTGGGATGGCAACCCGGTCGGGCTGTTCGAATCCGAATGGAGCCTTCGGCTCGCACAAGAGTGGAGCCCTGCGTTGCGATTTGTCGAGTTCACCGCTGTCACCCATCTGATGGAGATACCTTCATGACACTACGTTTGCTAGCCACGCTCAGCGTCGCTGCGCTGCTCGTGAGCGGCTGCTCGTCCCAAAACAAGTATGAAAAGCAAGCCGATGCGATTACCCGCGCGGTGATCGCCAACAACATGCAGCCCGTACAATCCGACTTTACCCCCGCAGTTTCGCAACAGATCACTCGCGTGAAGGTCGCTGAGCTCTCCGATGAGTTGGCGTCGCAGGGAAAGTATGAGGGGCTCAAAGAGAACCCGCAAAATTGTACCGCCGGTTTTCACTGCTTTGACGTGAAGTTCGAAAAACGCCCGTATCGGGAGTGGCTGCAGATGGACGACACCGGAAAAGTGAGCGCGTGGCGGATACACTCGGCAACGTAGCGAGTCCGGCTTTGCCGGTATTCGCCGACGTTTTGGCGGCGGCAAAGCGGCTGAACGGAGTTGCGCATCGCACACCGGTGGGAACCTCGCGCACACTGGACGAG
>JALYVT010000068.1 GCA_030853105.1 Vulcanimicrobiota bacterium | reverse complement strand
CGGAATGACCGCGCTCTATCCGAGTCGCGAAGACGGCGACCTCAACGCGCGGGCGCTCGACGTGCTGGCGCGCGATAAAAGGAACGAGGCCGGTTGTCTGATGGACGGCGCGTGGACCGGGCATCCCGACCAGAACGCAATCGCAGTCGCGCAATTTCCGGCACCCAACCAAATCGAAATGCGCGCGGCCAATGTCGAATTGCATCCGAACCTGCGTCCGGCGCCGATCGGCGTCGGCGCGACGACGCTCGAAGGAACGCGCGCTGCAGTTCGCACCGTCATCCGTTATCGCAACGGCGTGCTCGAAGGCCGCGGCGCGAGTCTGCTCGACGGCTACATGGAAGACCTCGCGACCGACCGCATCTACCGCTTGATGATCGCGCAGCGGATGCGTCACCCCGGGTCCTATACGCCCAGCTCGCTGCACGCGCTTTTCGATGAAGAGCTCGCGCGGATTCTCTCCGAACTGCCTGCCGACGCAGGCTCCGCTGCCGCAAATCGTTATCGTCAGGCCGGCGCGCTCAGCGAAGAGATGATTCTAAGCGGGCACTTCGACCCGACGTAGACCCCGCCTCATCCGCAGGGTTCGATCTCCGGGCCGTCGCCCTCCGAAACATTGCGACCCTCCTATCGTATAGCGCTTGAGAAACTGGTCGCCTACCTTGGAGGACTGCTGTTGTCACGACGCTTTTGGATACCGCTCATTGCCGCAGGGGTCACACTGCTGATCCACCTGATCGGCAATGCCCATTACGGCTTCTTCCGCGATGAACTTTATTTTATTATCTGCGGGCGGCATCCGGCACTCGGCTACGTCGATCAGCCGCCGCTGATCCCTTGGCTGGCCGCGCTAAGCCAGGTATTTGGACATTCGCTGTTTCTCTTGCGGCTGCTTCCGGCTCTTTGTGCGGCGGGCGCCGTGTTTGTTGTCTGTCAACTCGTCGAAGAGTTCGAAGGCGGTCCGTACGCGCAGATTCTCGCCGCAATCTTGACCGCGCTCTGTCCGGTTCTCACGAGTTTTGGCATGAAGATTTCAACCGACATGCTTAATTTGTTCCTGTGGCCGCTCATCGCGCTCTGGCTCCTGCGACTCGTGAAGGGCGCAAACCCTCGCTGGTGGTTGCTCGTCGGCGGATTGCTCGGTCTGTCGATGATGAGCAAGTACAGCACGATATTCTTCGCAGCCGCTCTGTTTATCGGATTGCTCGCGACCGGCTCGCGGCGCGCCTTTCGCACGCCGTGGTTCGCCGCCGGGATGGCGCTTTCTGCAGCAATCGTATTGCCGAACTTTCTGTGGCAGGCGCATTTCGAATTTCCAATGCTCGAATTACTGCGTAACGGCGCGGCCGGCAAAAATATCGCACTTGGCCCCATTCAATATGTGCTCCAAGAGTTCTTGATTACGGGACCACTCTTCGCGATCGCATGGCTCATTGGATTATTTGCGCTGCTAAGACACGAGCGCGCGCGGTGGCTCGGCTACGCCTACGTCGTGCTCATTACCGAGATGATCGTCTTGCATGGCAAGCACTACTACCCCGCCGATGTCTATCCGTATCTGTTCGCTGCCGGCGCCGCGACCATCGAACGATGGATCCGAGGCAGGGCTTGGCTGCAGTTTACGCTCGCGAGCGTGGCCGTTCTGGGCGGCTTAATTCTGATTTCGTACACGCTGCCGATTCTGCCCGAACACAGCTTCATTGCGTACAACAAGATCATCAAGCTGGCCGGTAACACGGAGACCGAGCACACGCGCCATGGCGAGTTGCTATGGCAAGATTGGGAAGATATGCACGGCTGGCCCGAAATGGCAGCGCAAGTCGCCGCGGCCTACGAAGCGCTGCCAACCGCTCAGCGCAAGCGCACGGCAATCTGGGTTTCAAACTATGGCGACGCCTCGGCCATTGACTTTTTCGGTGGAACGGCGCTGCCGCCGGTCATTAGCGGCCACAATCAATACTATCTTTGGGGGACGCACGGTTTCGACGGCCAGTCCGTCATTCGCGTCGGCGGCGATATCTCAGAGCTGCACCGGCTCTTCGCCCACGTCACGCTGGTTGCGCGAACGTCGGCTCCGTATGCCGTTGCAATCGAAGATCATCGGCCGATCTATCTATGCACGGGCATACGAACGCCGCTCGCCGCGGTTTGGTCGCGATTTAAGAATTACGAGTAACGCGCGCGCTACTTCGCTTTCATCTCTCCGACAGCGGTGAAACCGAGTTGATTGAGGACTGATTTGTCAGTTTTTACATAGTCGATGAACTTGGCGACGTCGGCTCGCGCCGATCCAAGCGTGAACATGTGCTCGTAGGACCAAAACGGGTATTTCCCCGAAATCACGTTGGTTTCAAGCGGTGCAACACCGTCGATTGAAAGCGCGATGATGCCGCCCTTCTTTAGATAACCGGTCGCGACATACGAGACCGCGCCGGGCGTCTGTGCAACGGTCGTCACCACGGTTCCGCTGGAGTCTTGCGTGAGGCCGCTTGCGGTCGGCTGCTGCCCGCCCATCAGCTTCTGCACGAAGACCGCGCGGGTTCCCGAACTGCGCGGTCGATTGATGATTGTGATAGGCTGATCTTTACCGCCGAGCTGCTTCCAATTGGTGACCGTACCGCTAAAGAGCGAGCCGATCTGCGCCTTGGTGAGATTCTTTACGCCGACTGCGGGATTGGCGATAACCGCAAAGGTTACGACCGCGACCTGGTGGTCGAGGAGCTCCGGATTTTTTGGCGCCGGAATATCCGAATCACCGATATCGACTGCCTTTTGCGCCGCTTGGGTGATTCCAACCACCGATCCGCCGCCCGAGACACTAATCTTTACGTTGGGATGAGCAGTTTGATAATCAACTGCCGCCTGTTTTACTAACGGCAACAAGGCAGTCGACCCGTCTATCGTGATCGCACCGCTTTCGCTCGCGCCTTGCGATCTGTCGGCCGTCGAGCTTGAGCTTGAGCTTGAGCCCCCGCCGCAGGCGGTTAGCGATGTCAGCAGAGCGGCCGCAGTCATCGTGATCAGCAGTTTTTGAAACATTGATTCTCCTATACGAAGTACCGTTGGCCTCAGCATAGCACGCCGATATTATGGTTAGGTTAAGAGAGCAATTCGAGCAGTTTCGGATAGACGATATCCGTTCGCGGTACCGCGTTCTGCGGGTCGATGATATCGTGATTACGCGGAAGATCGGTAAACTCGAACGACCGGACCGACTCCGCGCCGTGGCTCCGCCATGCGGCGACGACGCGAGCGGTGACGCTGTTGTTTACCGCCGGGTCACACTTATTGGTCACGATTCGAATATCCGTACTCTGCGGCGCGCGATTCTTAGCGCGCGCGTACACATCATCGCCGATCTGAAGGACTTGCGCGAGCGCTCGGGTCGAGAATCGCGGATAGCCGGTTTGTGGAAGTTCGTTCTCTTTCGCACGCGGGTCCCACCACAAAAACGCATTAGGAATGGTCGACAAAATACGTTCCATCGCACGATCGGCCCAGTATGGAATCGAAAGCATCGAGAAAAATGGATTCACCGGAACGGCGCGGGCGATATCTGCACGATACTGCGCAAAATACGCGCACAGAACGCCGCTGCTTGATATACCCATGAGCATAACGCGCTCGCCCAATCCCTGGGCTATGTCAACCGCTTCGGATGCGGCGGCTAGAAGCTGCGTAGCAGTCAGTCTCGCTAAACGAGTCGTCATCCGATTTCGATCGCCGTGCTCCGGAAGCCGCGGAATAAACACGTTGTACCCAAGCGCATGCACCAACGGCGCGAACTCCACGAATTGATTTGGACAGTTTGTAAACCCGTGAAAAAGCACCGCGCAAACCGGGACTTTTGACCCGTGCGTAAGTAGTCGAGTGTGCGCTTCGGGCAGAATCGAACCGTCGTCTAGTGCTTCGAAGGCTCGCGCTCGCACAAGCGCATCGTCGTAGGTCATTGCCGGTCGGCTGATCGGACGCTCGAACATTTAGGCGCTCTTCGCGCTGGGTATTGATTGCCTTTTTTTGGCACGCGGAACCCTGAGCCGGCAGCAAGCCGCCCGCGTCGCCGCATTCGTGCTCGATTTTAGCTCGGGAGGGAGCCCGACCGCGTCTCGCAATCGATCAGGTGGTCGTTGACCATGCCGATCGCTTGCATAAAGGCGTAGCATATGGTGCTGCCGACAAAGGAGAAGCCCCGCTTCTTTAAGTCTTTGCTGAGCGCGTCCGACAACAGGCTCGTAGCTGGAACGGTTGCTGACGTGCGATGCGCATTGACGATCGGTTTGCCGTCGACGAAACGCCACAGGTACGCATCGAAGCTGCCGAACTCGCGCTGCACGGCGAGAAATGCCTTAGCGTTTGTTACGGCCGATGCGACCTTCAGGCGATTGCGAACAATGCCGGGGTCTTCCAACAGCCTCTTTAGCTTGCGGTCGGTGTAGCGCGCGATTTTTTGCGGATCGAACCCGTCGAAGACTTCGCGATAGTGTTCGCGTTTGCGCAAAATCGTATCCCAACTTAAACCGGCCTGCGCGCCCTCCAAGATCAGAAACTCGAATAGCGCCCTATCGTTGTGCTGGGGCACGGCCCATTCGGTATCATGATACGCGATCGCCACTTCGTTCGTCGCCCACGAGCAGCGCTTCATCGGTCGATCAGTTCCAGCAGCTTGGGGTAGACTTTGGCGGTGATCTCGGGGTGGCGCAGCGGTTCGATGATATCGTGCGAGGGCGGCAAGTCAGTGAACTGAAAGGTTTCGATGCCGCTTGCGCGATGTGCGCGCCAGCGACGCACCAACCGCTCCGCCGCACGATTGTTAACCGTCATCTCGCGTTTGTTAGTGACCATCACGATTCGCTTGGCGCGAGGAGCACGGCGCGAAGCTTCGGCCAGCAGTTCGTGCGCGACATAATACGCCTGTGCAACCGAATGTGTTGCGTAGCGCGGATATCCATGTGCCGGCAAAAGATCAGCCTTTTTGATCGGATGCCACCAATGAAAAGCGTTTGGAAGCCGCAGCATCATGGCCATCACCGGCCACACAACCGCCGATGGTATCCACGATAGACCCAAAAACGGCGCGATGCAGACCACTGAGTCTACGTCGTGATTTTGCGCGATCCAGGCAGCCATAAGACCGCCAAGCGAAAAACCAACAACGCTAACGTGTTCGCCAAACCCTCGCGCTATCTCCATGCTCTCGCGCGCAGCCTCGCGTAACTCTGGAGCTGTCAAGTTAGCGAGCGCATTGGTGAGCCGATCGCTGTAGCCATGGCGCGGCAGACGCGGAATCAACACGTTGTACCCCCGGGCGTGCAGCCGTCGGCCCAACTCGATAAACTGGGTTGGGCTCGCGGCCAGCCCATGCATGAGTACGGCCGAGCGCGCCGTCCGTTTTCCGTGAGAAAAAACGATCGTCTTTCCGGCTACGCCCACCCGGTCGTGGTCGCGCTGTAGAAACTGCTCAAGTTTTTCATTCCCGCCAATGTAGGAATCGGTCATAAAAAGGGTGCCAACCCGGCTGTCCTTAAGTGAGAGAGCCAAGTGTTCCTAGAACGCAGGCGCAAAGCGCCCCTGCGGTCCCGGTCGAGTACCAGTAAACACACGCGGCGCGCTGGATGACAATGCAACAGGCTCATGAAAACGCGCCAGCGCTCATCGCGATGGAAGAGCGCTACGGCGCGCATAACTATAAACCGCTTGACTTGGTGGTCGAGCGCGCCGAGGGTGTTTGGCTTTACGACGTTGACGGCAACAAATTTCTCGACTGTATCAGCGCATATTCGGCTGTGAACCAAGGCCACTGCCATCCGCGCATTCAAGCCGCGCTTATAGCGCAGGCGAAGAAAGTCAGCTTGGTATCGCGGGCAATGCGCAACGATCGCTTACCGCCGTTTTTGAAGAAACTGACCGCGCTAACCGGATTCGATGTGGCGCTTCCGATGAACACCGGGGCGGAAGCAGTCGAAACCGCGATTAAGTTAGCGCGCCGCTGGGCATATGATGTGAAGGGCGTAGCCGAAGACCGCGCTGAGATCATCGTTTTCAACAACAATTTCCACGGACGCACGACCAGCATTATCAGTGCAAGTTCAGAGCCCGCGTATAAACGCGGTTTCGGACCGTTTACACCCGGCTTCGTTCTGGTTCCATTCGGCGATTACGACGCGCTCGCCAAAGCCGTTAACGAAAACACCGCCGCAATTTTGATCGAACCGATCCAGGGCGAAGGCGGGGTTATCGTTCCGCCAGACGGCTACTTGAAGCGCGCTTGGGGTCTGTGCAAGGAACACCGCGTGCTGTTTATTGCCGATGAGATTCAAACCGGGTTCGCTCGAACAGGCGAGATGTTCGCGTGCGATCATGAGGGTATAAAGCCCGACATTATGGTTGTGGGCAAGGCACTCGGCGGCGGCTACTATCCGGTCTCGGCGGCGCTTGCAAGCAAAGCGCTCATGGACCTCTTCCAACCCGGCGATCACGGCAGCACGTTCGGCGGCAATCCGCTCGCCTGCGCGGTCGCTAGCGTTGCTCTCGATGTCATCGTCGACGAAAAGCTGGCTTCGAGGGCACGTTACTCCGGCGCAAAGATCATGCAGGCGTTGCGCGGACTCAACTCACCGCTGATTAAAGAGGTGCGCGGGCGCGGTTTGCTTATCGGCGTCGAACTCACGATCCCCGCTCGCCGGCTCTCCGAGGCGCTGCTCGCGCGCGGTGTAGCCGCAAAGGACACGCACGACATGGTTCTGCGACTGGCTCCGCCACTCGTGATCGACGATGCCGAGATCGACTTCTTGTTAAGGGCGTTCGGAGAAGCACTTACGCCGATGGCTTGACAGCGGTCGCGGATTCTTGTATAACAACCTTCAAGATGAAAACATTCCTCGGCTTCAGCGCACACCATCATCACGGACCGAGCGGTCTCGTGCGATGATTCTTTGACGCTGTAGTCGATACTCTCTCACACGAGGCCGCGAAAATATTCGCGGCTTTTTTATATCCTCACTACCTGAAAGGCGCACTGATGCCGACCTCGCTCGCTGTCGATTCTACTGTTACGCTGCTGCCGAAAAATCGCGGGCTCGCTGTGCAGGCTTTGCGAGCGTTTGAAGGGCGACACCTTACGCAGCGTTCGGCTCGCAGCGTGCGTGGCGAAGACATTCCGTATCTCAGCAGTGCAATCGCGGCCGGCGGCAGCGACGTGCTGGCGTTTACCGGCGAAGACTTGCTGGAAGAGTGGCTCGCGGGCGGCAACACATTGGATAAGCGTCTGTGTCGCGGGCAAATCGCTTGGGCGGACCCAGCTGCGATATACGGCAAACCCGCATTGTGTCTCATCGGCAAACCCGGGAGCGCACGAATCACACCTACGGATCGAATCGCCGTCTGCGCGCAGTACCGCAATCTGGCAGCGCGTTATTTGCGCCAATCGCGCGGCGACCGCGGCCGTGCACCGATACTGCTCAGCGGGACAGTCGAGGCGAGTCTCTATCACGGCATCGCGGACTTTATCATCGACATTGTGGTCACTGGGCAAACCCTTCGCGCAGCTCAGCTCGCGGTACTCGATATCATCTTCAAGAGCGACCTCGCCGTCTTGGAGACTCAAAAAGCATGATCGCGCAACCTGCAGTTGCCGCCGCGCACGATTATCCCGCATCCGATCTTACCGACGTCGGAGCGCGGTTGCGCTTTCATCGAAACGAAGCCGCGCTGCCGGCTCCCGAGCATGTGGTTGCGGCCATCCGCGCGCTTGACGGCAATGCACTTGCACGCTACCCGGTCGATCTCTTTGAAGAGTTTCGAACGTTGCTAGCCGATCGGATGGGGACGGGCGCGCAGTGTTTGGCGATCGGAAGCGGCGCAGACGAAATACTCGGCGCGCTAATGCGCGCATTCTTGCAGCCTGGCGACAGCATAATTGCCGTTACACCCACGTTCGGAATGTACGCGCATACGGCCGCCATTGCGGGCGCGACGCTCAACTCCGTTCCGTACCGTGAGCGCTGGCGGCTTGATCCGCGCCGGCTGATCGAATCCTCTGATGCTCGCACTCGAATCGTCGTTCTCGGACATCCCAACAACCCGACCGGCGATGCGCTCGCACGCGAAGACCTCGACACTATTGCTCGCGGGTTGCCGCAGACCGTGATCGTTGTCGATGAGGTCTATCTCTGCCTCGGATCGGATTCGCTGGTCGATTGTGCCGCGCGCTACCCGAACGTCGTAGTCGTCGGCTCGTTTTCGAAGGCGGCCGCGCTCGCCGGGTTGCGAGTCGGATATGCGGTTGCCTCGGCGCAGAATTCCGCGGTTCTGCGTCGGGTGATCTCGCCGTTTCCGGTCGGTGTGGCGTCGCTTACTGGCGCGATGGCGTACCTGCACGAGGCTGAAGCCACGGCGGCATTTCAGTCGACACTGAACCGGCAGATCGAGCGCAGCTTGAGCGCAATCGCGCAAGCAATCACGCCGTTCTGTCTTAACGTCTGGCGCGGACCGGCAAACTATCTGCTGGCGGATTTCGGCGGCGCCGTGAAAACCGCGGCGCACGCCCTCGCCGACGCTGACATCGCGGTGCGGTCGTTTTCGGATCCTTCAATCGCGAACTGTTTGCGTTTCTGCGCGGCCGCCGATGCGCCGACTGCCGAACTCATCGCAACACTGCGCACCGCATTCGCGGTAGAAACGAGTGTCTTGCATGCGTAATGCTACCCAAACGCGGAATACCACCGAAACCGAGATTACGATCGCGCTGCAATTCGAGGGCGCTTCAGCGATTGCGATCGAAACCGGCGTTCGCATGTTCGACCATCTGCTGAATCAATTCGCCTTCCATTCCAGCTGCGGATTGCAGATTACCGCGAGATCGCAAGACGGTATCTTGCATCATCTCATCGAGGATGTCGCAATCGTATTGGGAGAGACCATAAGCAGTGCGCTCGGAGAACGGCGCGGAATCGAGCGTTACGGTTGTACGATCATCCCAATGGATGACGCCCTTGTTCGCGCAGCGGTCGATTTCGGCGGCCGTGCTTTTTCGCGCACGAACTTGCAGCTGGCCGACAATCTCATCGAGGATTTTCCGATCATTATGATCCCGCACTTTTTCTCAAGTCTTGCATCGAACGCACGCATCGCGATTCACCTCGACACGCTGGCAGGGACCGACCCTCACCACTGCGTCGAAGCGGCCTTCAAGGCGTTTGCGCGGGCATGCAAGTCCGCATGGGCGGAGAACGCGTCGCTTGCCGTCCCTTCAACGAAAGGACGACTCTAAGTGCGTCCGAGCATTGCGATTCTCTCGCTTGGCGCATCCAATCGCGCAAGCATCGCACAAGCCGTTGAACGCGGCGGCGGCGCGCCGTCCTTCGCCGACTCCCCCGGCGATCTGTTGGAGGCGCACGCAATCATTTTTCCGGGCGTCGCAAACTTCGGCTACCTTTGCGCGGCTCTGGATCGCCGCTCTCTGCGCGAACCGCTGCTGGAGGCGCTCCGCGCCGGAACTCCATATCTGGGCATCTGCGCTGGATTTCAACTCTTGTATTCCGGAAGCGACGAAGCGCCCGAAGCTCGCGGCCTCGGCTATCTTGCCGGCCGCATTCGCAAACTGACCGGACCGAAGTCGCCGCACATGGGGTGGAATCAGGTCGCTCCGACGCTCGGCGCTACGCTTATCTCACCCGGATGGGCATATTTCTCGCACGACTACGCACCCGAGCACGATACGAGTCAGGATATTGCGACTGCCACCTACGGCGAGGCGACCTTTCCATGCGCCGCGGCCCGAAGCACCGCCATCGGGGTTCAGTTCCATCCCGAACGCAGCGGAGAGTACGGCTCGCTGTTTCTGCGTTCGTTTATCAGCCGGATTGGTGCGCGCGATGCTAGCTAAGCGGATTATCGCATGTCTGGATGTGCGGTCCGGGCGCGTTGTCAAAGGGCAACAGTTTCGCGAGCTTCGCGATGCCGGCAGTCCGCAGCGCTGCGCAGCGCGCTACTGCGAGCAAGGGGTGGATGAAATTGTCATGCTCGATGTTGCCGCTACGTTAGAGGACCGAATCGCTTGTCTGAGTACGGTGCGCGCGATTGCTCGCGAGATCGACGTGCCGCTCACGGTCGGCGGCGGCGTGCGAAGTCTGGATGATATCGAGTCGCTGTTGGAGGCCGGCGCCGACAAGGTTTCGATCAACTCGGCTGCGGCGGAAAACCCGCAGATTTTGAGCGACGCAGCGGCGCGGTACGGACGCCAAAGCATCGTGCTTGCAATCGACGCAAGGCGCTCCGACGGTCAGGTGGATGTGGCGACTCATAGTGCGACCAAAGCCGCCGATCGCGATGTTTGCGCTTGGGCGACCGCCGGCGAGCGATTCGGCGCCGGCGAACTTCTGCTTACCGCTGTTGAGCGTGACGGTTCAAACTTGGGATATGACTTGGAGCTCATCACTCA
>JALYVT010000067.1 GCA_030853105.1 Vulcanimicrobiota bacterium | reverse complement strand
TGGCTGGACGCTTGGAGCAGATAGCCTGCGGCACAAAGCCGGCCGTGCACTAAGCCTTCAATTGATTATTCAAGCCGCAACGCCTGGCGATGCGATCATCGCCAACAATGTCATAGAATACGAACGAGCGGTCGGCGCGGCGGTGACAATAAAACAATTCAACGTCACCCAATTCGTAGCGCCTGCAGCCGAAGGCGGCCCCGTCTACAGCGGTAAGTTTCAAATGGCGCTCTACCCGTTTGTCAATGGAGACGATCCAGATACAACCGATCAGTTTGCTTGTGCCAACGTACCGCCGGGCGGTTACAACAAATCGCGCATCTGCGAGCGGCGAATCGATGCATTGTTAAACCAGGGACGGAGCACCAATGACGTGACACAAAGAAAGGCGATCTACGCGCGGCTGCAGCGGCTGCTCTACGAAAAGCTTCCGATTGGATTACTCTATCAAAGACCGGAGCTCGACACGTTCAGTACGGCATTGCACGGACAGACGACCTCACTATCCGGTGCCTTTTGGAATGCCGGCGCCTGGACACTCGACACGAAAGCGAAACGATGAACATACGCCCTTCGGCAAGCCTTTTGACGTGCGCGATTGCTCTTCTGGTTCTTACCGGCGCACAGGCCTCAACTTCGCCGTCTTCCGAGACTCGTTGTACGATCACAATATTCCCGGTCGCCGGAAGGGTGACCGCAGGGGAATTACGCGGAACCCCTGGGTTGGTGCTCTCGGGCGGTGGATTCTCGCAAGCACCCACTATTCAAAGCATCTTGCCATGGATTCGGACCCACATGCTGGGATCAGGTCGTCAGGGAAATCTGGTCGTCCTCAAGGCATCCGGTGGCCGCGACTACAGCGATAAGTTCTATGCAAAGAGCCGACTCGCATCGATTCAAGAAGTTTTAATTCCACCGTGCGCATCGGCGGGCCAAGTCGACCGCGCTGTGCCGGAGGTCGATCACGCGGATGCAGTGTTGTTTGCGGGCGGCGATCAAGCGAACTATGTCATTTGGAAAGGCAGCGACCTTATCGCTGCAGTTAAGCGGGTATACTCCCGCGGGGGCGTGATCGGCGGCGGAAGCGCTGGACTCGCCATCCAGGGAGCGGTCGTTTTTGATTCAGTCGCCGACGATCGCTTATCTCCAAATCACGATGTCGCGACACTCGATGCCGTAAAAAATCCCTATGAACGAATCATTAGCTTCACAACAGGATTTTTCGCGTGGCCGGCCTTGCGCAACTCGATCACCGATACCCATTTTGCGCGCCGCGACCGTTTCGGCAGAACTGCGGCATTTATGGCACGCGCGCTTAGCGAGCACCTGGTCTCTGGGTCGCGAATTTACGGAGTCGCGGTTGACGAAGCCGCAGCTTTGTTGGTGAACAACCGCGGGGTCGCCACGCTCGTTCGGCGCGATCGCGAGGACGATGGTTATGTGCCCAAGGGTGCATACTTCCTCGCAGCGTCATTGCCTACGAAGTTCACGCCCGGGCAGCCGTTAAACTACACCGTTCACGTGACCCACATCACTCGCTCAGGTCAGGAGTACAACCTAGCGCAGCACCGTGGAGAGGGTGCGCAATACGATGTCACCGTTGATGGGAGAACTGCAGCAATATATTCGCGTAATCCTTACGAATAGAAGGCCTTAGCCGGTTCTTCGCAGCGCGCGCGGGAGATCGAGGCGATATCAAGCTGCACCGTGGTTTTTGATCGCCGACGGTGAACCCTGGAATGTCCCGCCAGACTAAAGTACAGCAGCAAGATCACCGTAGTCGATGCGCCGACGGCGATTCGGATTTCGGGTGGGAACCGCAGCGGCGAGAAGAAGCCTTCGATCATCCCGGCGCAGAGCAGCATTGCAGCCGCTCCGGCAACCAAGATGCCGGCGCGCCGCGCGTTCTGAATCAGGGCGTCGCGGCGGTGCAGATTTCCCGGATAGAGCACACCCGCGCCGATCAATAGGCCGGCAGCGCCGGCGACTTGAATCGCCGTGAGTTCGATGACGCCGTGCGGCGCAACGGTTGCCCAAAAATCGTAGCCGAAGCCCGCGTTGGTGTAGAGCGCACCGACGCCGCCGAGCATCAAGCCATTCTGCAGTATGACCCACAACGTCGCTAGGCCGAGCGTGATTCCCCCGCCCGCCGCGATGAATGCAACTTTGACATTGTTGGTAATGATCTCGGCTGCCATCTGCGACGAAGTTTGCGGCGAGATTGCGAAGTTCGAGTCGTGAAGACTCTTGGCGATATGGCCCGGGATCATGGCCTTCGGTAATAGCGAGTAGGCATCGGCCGGGTGGGCGGCGATGATCGCGTAAGCGATAATCGCAGAGACGGCGGTGATTGAAATGCAGATCGCGATGAAAGCGAACGAGCGGCGAAACTCGCACGGAAACGTCGATGAAAAGAAAGTCGCGATTCGATCCCAGCCGCTTTCGACGTTTCCGCCGTACACCAGTGCATGCGCACGAGCGGTCAGCCGATTCAGATGCAGAATGAGTGCCGAATCGAACTCGCGTCCCTGCGCAAATGCAAGGTCCGAGGTAACCCAGCGGTAGAGCCGGCCCAGCTGCGTGAGCTGCTCGCCGCTCAGTCGGCGCACCCCACGTTTGCGGGCGAGCGCGCAGAGCGCATCGAGTTGCTCCCAGGCGCCGCTGCGCCGCTGCACGAAAGCGCGCTGGCTCACATGGATCGATCGCTTGACGTACGCACACCGGAAAGTATCATGTTCTCGTATGAACTTGCGGGGCTGGGCAGCCGGTTCCTCGCGGTTCTGATCGATCTGCTCATCCAAATCGCAATTTTGCTCGCAATCGTGTTCGGCCTGATCGGCGTGGCGAGCTTGCACCCCTCCGTAACACACGCGTCCTCTATCGACAAGGCGGCGCAATCGCTGGTCGTCGCGTTTATCGTTATCGTACTGTTTCTGATCTTCTTCGCGTATTTCATCGCCTTTGAGGCGCTGTGGAACGGTCAGACGCCGGGAAAACGACTGCTGGGGATTCGCGTTGTGCGCGACGGCGGTCATGCACTGGATGCAACCGCATCGCTGATTCGGAACTTGATACGGATCATTGAGTTTGGGCTCGGCTTCTACGCGATCAGCGCCCTTAGCACACTGCTCTCGCTCGAAAATAAGCGGTTGGGAGATTTCGCTGCCGGAACGATCGTCATTCGCGAAACCCGGGCGCCCGTGAGTTTAGCGCGGTTTCTCGCCGATGAGCGCCCTGATAGCGGCCCGATTACGGCCGCATTGTCGCAGGCCGAACGCGACCTGCTCCGGCGTTTTATCGCGGCTCGCGGTAAACTCTCGAATGCGGCGCGTGCGAAGCTTGCGAATACGATCGCACAGCAATTTCGCCCAAAAGTGCCGCCGGAGCTGGCCGCTTTGAACGACGAAGCGCTGCTGGAGCGGCTTAGCGTTTCTTGAAGCGATCGATGGTGTCGCGAGCGAATCGCAGCGCGTCTTTTTTGGTGCGCTCGTAAATCTCAGCGGCTTGCCGGCGACTCATCTGATGTCCATGTTCGTGCAAAAAAGTCACCGATTCGCCGACGACAATCGTTCCCGCGTAGCCGATTGCACCTTTGATGCCGATGCCGGCGACCGGGATGAAGCCGGAGAGTTCGCGCGCTAACATCCGCCAGCCGAATCCGCCGCCGACCACCGGAAGCAGCTGCCACATGCGCTGAACGTCCGGATCTTGACCGTAGACAGCCTCAATGTGCAGCAGCAGCAGCATTTGAATGCCGGTGATCGCCACCATGTCGCCGGCCGATGCAAACGCGCCGAGCACGATTCCGGCGATTGGAATGTGATCGATCACGGCGCTCGCGAGCGCGATCTTCAAGGAGTTGTTCGCCGCATCGCGCGTAAGTTTTGCGCAGACGCTCTCGCGCAGCGCCGGCAAGCGGCGTCCGACCGCAATCTCGACGCCCTTGCAGCATTCGATGAGCTGCGGAAAGACGCGAGCCCGCAACGCCTCGCGAGTGAGTGCAGGAACGGTGTACTCGGCCCATGTACCGGCCACCGGTGCACTCGATGGTCCGCCGGCTATCGTGGCTTCATCGACGGTGATTGCGAAGATCGGCAGCCGTAGCGGAACGAGCAACGCCAAATCAGCGCCGGCTAAATCGCCCGGGCGACCTAGGAAGATAACGCAGCGCGCATCGGCGATATCCAGCGGATTGGCTGAACGCGACGAGATTGTTTCTAGTGTGGCCGCAGCGTCGAGCGGAACGGCGTCGTCTGGGTGGCCTGAGAGCAGCAAGCCTCGAAAAGCCGCAACATGAACCGGATCGCCGCACAGCAAGAAGCGAAACGGTTTACGCGTGGTCGCGTGAACCGCTTTGACGTCGATGCCCTTGCGGACCAGGTGAAACAGATCGCGTGCGCCTAACGTTGCGGCCACTACTCCGCGCCCTGCAGTTCTTTGACCGGATCGTCGGTGTAGTCCAAGTACACCAATCCAAGAAATATCTCAAGCGCGATCGCGTGCATGCCGCGGCTGTTGGCAACCTCGGTCAAGGTGCGATGGCTGGACTTGGCCTGATCGATGATTGCTTGCGGGGTGGATTTGGTATCGGCCGCAATGATCGAAGCTTCGGCTATTTCGCCGGGACTCAGATCGTCGTGCAGCATTTGACTGTAGCTCGGACCGCTCGTTGCTAGCCGCTGATTGAGCGCATATTGAAATGTCTGATACCGCTGCGGAGAGGTGCCGACGCCAAGCAAAGTGATTCGCGCCGCCTCCTGATTCGAACGAGCCAGATTGTAGAGCTGATCGGCCTGCGAAGCGGCGATCGCCGCTTTGGACATAGAATCGTCGGCCTTTTGCATCAGCGGCACGAGCGCTTCGTAGTCGAATTGATTGAAATCACCAAAGCCGTTTACGCGCATCTGATCTAGGCGTTTGAGAAACTCATCCAAGTCGCCGAGTCCGTTGTCTAAGAGCGAGAGCGATGCGCGGCCGGCATCGACTCCGCGCACCATCTCGCCGTCGGCTTGCTGGAGTTGAGTAACCATGCGCGGATACTGCGGAAAGACAGCGATAGAGTCGGTCGGCATCGGGCTGCTCTTTAGCGGAGCGTTCATCTCTTTGAGGATCAGCGCGTTCTCTTTGAGCAACCCGCCCTCTTTATTTTTTTCCATCGAACCGACGCCGCCGATGGCGTTGCTGGAATCGCTGAGCGCGCTGTCGATCGAGCGCGCCATGCCGTTGATATTCTTGAGGACCGCATCGATCTTGCTGCCGTTACGAACTTGAATGCGGCTAAAATCCGGTATCTCATATGAGACCGCCTGCAGCCGCGCCTGCAGCGACTTTATCTGTGCGGTGCCTTCGTCGCGGCGGCTGCCGATCTGTCCGATCGCCTGCGTCTGCGTCTCCTGTGCTTGATCGAGCACGGTCTTTAGCGCATTTAGATTCGGGCGCAGCAGATCGGCATTGCGCGTTTCAATCTGTCGCAGCGCAGAGATTCTTTCGAGCGCAACGCTGCGCGTCTGAGGCGTTCCCTTTTGCGCGGCTTCGGTCAGGGTCTGTTCGCTCTTGTCGTTCTGACCGAGCGCAAGTTGCGCTTTACCGAGGGTGAGCAGGGCCTCTGAGTTGTTCGGATCGGTTTTCAGGATTGAGTTGAGATTTTCGGCCGCGATGTTATAACGGGCGGTCTCTTCATCGTGGACCGCGGCGACTAGTCGCTGCTGTTCGGTTACTTTGGTTGGATCAAGTTCCGGATAGCCGAGTAAGTGACCGACGCGCGCTTTCGGATCGGGATGATCTTCCAAATATTTGGTGACCAAATCGGAATGTTCGTCCTGAAGGGTGCCAAGGTGTCGCATGAACGTCACCATTGCTTGCGGATCGAATCCGGCGCGCGACATTAGCAGCAGACCGTACTGGTCGGCTTGTAATTCATCGACGCGCGACATCTTCGACATGATTCCGGCTTCGGCGATTTGGCCGAAGCGATACAGGAACGGCGAGAACAGTGAAGCGATTCCAAACAGCAGGTTTATCGCCTGCGCTTTGGCCTGCATGGTAACGTTGTGTCGGCGTTCGATGTGGCCGGTTTCGTGGCCGAGAACACCGGCGAGTTCGTCATCGGACTGCGCAAAGTCGAGCGTGCCGCTGTTGACGTAGATGTAGCCGCCGTAGGTTGAGAATGCATTGACGTCGTTCGCCTTGATAATCTTGACGTTGTACGGTACGTCCTTGCGCGCGGTCTGCGCAAAGAGCCTATTGGAAACGCTCGCAACCCAGGCATTAAGCAGCGGATCGGTCTCGATTGTGCTGCTCTGGACGATGCTGTCGTCCTGTTGCTTACCCAGCTGAACTTCGGTGCTGGTGGACATGGCTAGGACCGGTGCCGGGACAACGGCGCAGAGCATTGCAAGAATCAATGCCGCGGAGGCGATGCGAGCAAACATAGGTTTATATCCTTACTCGCGCGCGCGAGCGGAAGTTACAGCGTAGTATACGGCAACGAGCGAGCCGTCAACTTCGTTACGCTCCGGCTTGTGAATTAGATGTGGATAAGGCCAAGAACTTGTGAGCCGGTTGTGGGCGCCGGCAGGGGAAGCCGGTCCGGTGCCGTGAACCGGCGCTCAGATGGCATTGCTGCGAGGAAAAGGACAGGGCCTAGAGGTCGTTTTTGCGGATCGCGATTTTGACGATGCGCTGGCCGAACTGCAGCTCCGTCTCGACGAGCAGGCCGGTTTCTATCGCGGTTCCAAAGCAACCGCCGCGCTTGGGGACTCCCCGCCGACCGGCGATCAAGTCGGCGCACTCCGCGCGATGTTGGAGAGGGCCGGCGTCGAATTGACCGGCCTCAGCGGTCAGCCGGCGTACCAGGCGATTGCGCTGGCGTCCGGGCTGGAGTTTGTGCCGGCCAGCGACGGCTCCCCAGCCGTCCTTTCGAATCGCCGGGCCTTGCGTCCGAAGCGAAGTCTGAAGCTCTCCGATGCCGCCAAATCACTCGCGGCCGATTTTGCCGGTGCGCGCCAAGACCGTGCCCGTCGGGTCTCGGTTGGCGAGGTCCAACCGCGGCCGGTCGCCCTGAAATTAGTGGAGCAGACCCCGCCGGGTGAGGCGACACTCTATCATCACGGGACGCTTCGCGGCGGCCAGTCGCTGCACAATGTTGGGCACATCGTGCTTATCGGCGATCTGAATCCGGGCGCCGAATTGATTGCGGGCGGCGACATCGTCGTCTTTGGGTCGCTTCGCGGGGTTGCCCACGCGGGTGCTCAGGGCGATGCCGGGGCGCGAGTCTACGCATTGGATCTCGCGCCGACGCAGCTGCGAATCGGCAGTCTGATCGCGGTCGATTCGGGCGAACGCAAGCGACCGCATTCGGCCGAGGCGGCGTTCACGCAAGACGGTCAGATCGCCATCGCGCCCTACGACAAAATTGCCTTGTTAGCACGGGAGGAAGCCAACTGAACGCTCGTAAGATCGTCTTTACCTCGGGCAAAGGCGGCGTCGGAAAAACGACGACGACCGTCAATGTCGGCGCCGCGCTCGCCCAGCGCGGACATCGCGTCGTGCTAGTTGATGCCGATATCGGGTTGCGCAATCTGGATTTGGTCATGGGTCTGGAAAAACGGATCGTCTTCGATTTGGTCGAGGTTGTCGAAGGCCGCTGTCAACTGCGTCAAGCGTTGATAAAAGACAAACGGTTCGAATCGCTCAGCATTCTGCCGGCTGCGCAGACCCGCGACAAAGACTCGGTATCGCCGGAGCAGTTTGCGAAAATCATCGACGATCTCGCCGAGTTTGCAGAGTACATTTTGATCGACTGTCCGGCCGGAATCGAACACGGCTTCAAAAACGCCATCGCCGGCGCAAACGAAGCGATCGTCGTCACCACCCCGGAAGTCAGTGCAATTCGCGATGCCGACCGGGTTATCGGCAAGCTCGCCGAGCGCCGGACGCCAATTCGGCTTATTATCAATCGGATACGACCGGAGATGGTACGCAGCGGCGAGATGCTCTCAATCGACGACGTCTGCGAGATTCTTTCAGCCGAGCTGCTTGGTATCGTGCCCGACGACGAAGAAGTGATCGACACGACCAATCGCGGAGAGCCGATCGTCCTCGGTGACGCCAATAGACTCAAAGCAATTTATGAAAAGATTGCGCGCAGAATGGACGGTGAGGTCGTGCCCTTCACCAACTTGGAGACCCAGGGATTCTTCACGCGCCTACTGGGCGCATTGAAAGCAGGCTAAGATGCACGACCTTCAACCACTCGAGTCGCAGGCTGCCGCGTCGGTTTCCGTAAAGCTCGGTCGCGCGATTGTGATCACGTCGGGCAAAGGCGGCGTCGGAAAGACGACCACGACGGCGAACTTGGGAACGGCTCTAGCCAAACGTGGTGCAACCGTAGCGCTGATCGATGCCGACGTCGGGCTGCGGAACCTGGACATCGTACTCGGACTAGAGAGTCGCGTGAAGTACCACCTGCTCGATGTACTCGAAGAAAAGGTGAGCCTCGACGACGCGCTGGTTCCAGATAAAAATTCGCCGACGCTCAGTCTGCTTGCCGCCGCACAGACGCGCGAAAAAGATGAAGTCGATACCGCAAAGATGGCCGCGCTCGTGTACTCGCTCAAGGAGCGGTTTGATTACGTGCTGATCGATTGTCCGGCCGGTATCGAGCAAGGATTCAGGAACGCGGTGGTCGGCGCCGATGAGGCAATCGTCGTCTGCACGCCGGAGGTCTCGGCGGTGCGCGATGTCGATCGCGTGGTGGGATTGCTCGGAAACAAGTTTCGCCCGCAGCTGATAGTCAATCGCGTACGTCCGCAGCTGGTGAAAAAAGGCAAGATGCTTTCGGTTGACGACGTCAATGCGATCCTGCATCTACCGCTACTCGGCGTCATCGCCGACGAGCCGGCGGTCATTATTTCGACCAATCGCGGCGAACCGCTCGCACTCGACGCCGATTCGAAGACCGGCGGGGCATTCCGCGCGATTGCAGCGCGCATCGCGGGTGAGAACGTAGCCGTTCCGCAACCCGAGCAGAAAACGTCGTTTATGAGCAAGCTCGGTTCATTCTTCGGAGGTCGCGCATGATTGAGTTCTTCAACCGGCTGTTCGGAAAGCAGCCCTCGGGCGCAACGGCCAAAGAACGCCTTCGCTTGGTGCTGCTCTCCGATCATATCGCGTTGGCACCGGAGCTGATCGACAAACTCAAAACGGAATTGGTCGATGTAATCTCCCGGTATGTCGAAGTTGACCGCAGCAAGATCGAAGTCAATTTTGAACAGCAGGATAAAACAGTTGCCATGCTCGCCAACATACCGATTCTTTCAATGAATCGGCCGACCGCGCCGTCCGCACCTGCGGAACCGCCGAGCGGTCCGCCGTCCGACATGGCGCCGCCGAAGAAGCGTCGTCGACGCAAGCGGCCGGCCGCTCAAGCGAACAGTAATCCCGCACCAGCATTGTAGAATAGAGACGCCGTGGCTACCTTAAGCCTGGGAACCCGGCGCTATATTCGCAATTTCAACTGGCCGCTTGCCGTCGCATGCCTGTTGGTAACAATGCTCGGCATTGCGATGATCCAATCGGCAAACTTGCATAGCGCGCAGGCCGCTTCCGAATATAAGAAACAGGCGATGTACGGGGTCCTCGGCATCTTTGCAATGGTCGGCTTTTCGCTGATCGACTATCGCGTGTGGCTGCGGTGGGCGCCGGGTTTGTACGCGTTCAACATCCTATTGCTGGCGTTCATCTTGCGCGGCGGCCATTCGGCGCTTGGAGCGCAACGGTGGATATCGCTCGGGCCGCTTGGAACCTTTCAGCCCTCCGAGCCGGCCAAACTCATTCTTGCAATCTCGCTCGCCGCAGTTCTCTGTCGCGGAGAGTACACGCGCCTACGCGATCTTTGGAAACCGCTGGTTGCTGTCGGCATCCCGGCGCTCTTGATTCTTAAGCAGCCGGATCTCGGGACGACTCTGGTTCTACTCGCGATCTTGAGTGCGCAATTATTTTTCGGCCTGCCGCAACTGCGACATTTCGGGATATACGCAGCCTGCGTCGCTGCGATCGCCGCGTTTACGGTCGGCACCAAATACATTCTCAAGCCGTTTCAAAAAGCGCGTCTGCTGGTGTTTTTGAATCCGAAATCCGATCCGCAGGGTGCTGGTTACAACTTGCATCAATCCAAGATCGCGGTCGGCAGCGGCGAGTGGATCGGGCGCGGACTGCACCACGGCACCCAAACCCAACTCAACTTCGTGCCGGAGCATTCAACCGACTTCATCTTCACCGTTCTCGGCGAAGAACTTGGGTTCATGGGTGCGGCGCTTCTGCTCGCGCTCTATTCGCTGATCTTGTACGGCGGAATCCGCACCATGCTGGCGGCGCGCGATCGGTTCGGTTTTCTGCTCGCGACCGGCATCGTCGCGATGCTGACCTTTCACATCTTAGTCAACATCGGCATGACCATCGGAATTATGCCGATCACCGGCATTCCACTGC